>CAWULT010000228.1:0-2503 GCA_963923455.1 uncultured bacterium | reverse complement strand
CGCTTCGACGGCTGGGTCATCGACGGCGGACCGGACGCACTCCTCGTGCAGAAGCCGGCGGCCATCGAACTGTGCCGCGAGCTCGGTCTCGGCGACCGCCTCACGCCGACGCTCACGCCGCGCACCGCCTACATCCTGAAGGACGGCCGGCTGCACGCGCTCGCCGAGGGCTCCTTCCTCGGGTTCCCCGTCTCGTTCGGTTCACTGGCCCGCGCGTCCACGTTCTCGCTCCCCGGCCGCCTCCGCATGGGGCTCGAGGTCCTGGTGCCCCGGCAGGCGGAGGCGGGCGACGAATCGATCGCCGCGTTCGTCCGGCGACGCTTCGGCCAGGAGGCCGTGGACTACCTCGCCGAGCCGCTGCTGGCGGGCATCCACGCCGGCGATGCAGAGCGCCTCTCGATGCGGGCGCTCTTTCCCCGCCTGCTCGACGCCGAACGGCGCAGTGGGAGCGTCCTCCGCGCCTTCCGGTCGATGCGCATCACGCCGTCGCGCCAAGGCGCCTTCCTGTCGCTGCCCGGCGGTGTCGGCGAACTCGTCGACGCACTGGTCGCGACGCTGGCGAACGACACGATCCGGCTCGGCGCCCGCGTGACGGAGCTCCGGCGCGGTGCCGGCTACACGGTCGAGTCGTCGGCCGGCGCGGTGCGGGCGCGGGCCGTGGTGCTCGCGGTGCCCGCCTACGTGACGGCCGAGCTCGTCCGGGGGCTCGACACCGGGCTGGCCGCGCTCTGCGAGTCGATCCCCTACGCCTCGACGGCGACGGTGGCGTTCGGCTACCGTTCCAGCCAGGTGCCACACCCGATGCGCGGCAGCGGGTTCGTCGTGCCACGAGTCGAACGGCGGGCCCTACTCGCCGGCACGTGGGTCACGTCGAAATGGCCGGGCCGCGCGCCCGAGGGCCACGTGCTGTTGCGAGGCTTCCTCGGCGGCGGGCGGGACCCACACCGGCTCGACGACGGTGACGAGCGCCTGATCGCGCTGGCGCGCGCGGAGCTGACCTCGTTGCTCGGCATCACCGGCGACCCGATCTTCGCGCGCCTCTATCGCTGGGCTCGCCAGAGCCCGCAATACGAAGTGGGGCATCTGGAGCGCGTCGCCGGCATGGGTGGGCGGCTCGCCGCCATCCCGGGTCTGTTCGTCACCGGCAGCGGCTTCCGCGGCATCGGGATTCCGGACGGCGTGGCCGACGCCCGCGCCACGGCCGGACAGGCTGACGCCTTTCTCGCCAGCGCCCCCGCCTGACGGGCGCAGCGCCGGTCAGGCGGCCAGCAGGCGCTCGATCTCGTCCATCACCCGGTTCATCTTCGCGATGGTCAAGTCGAGCGGCTCGTCGGTCGTCATGTCGACGCCCGCCGAGGCCAGAAGGGCAATCGGATAGTCCGACCCGCCGGCGCCGAGGAATCGCAGGTAGCGGGCCCGGACGTCGGCGTCGCCCGCCAGCACCCGCGTCGACAGCGCCTCGGCGGCCGTGAACGACGTGGCGTACTGGTACACGTAGAACTCCCGGTAGAAGTGCGGGATGTAGCTCCACTCGTTCGCGATGACGTCGTCCACCTGGCAGACGCCCTCGCCGTGGCCGTAGTAGCGCCGCGTGATGTCGAGGTACAGCCGGTCGAGCGCCTCGCCGGTGACCGGTTCGCCACGCTGCCCCATCTCGTGCATCCGCAGTTCGAACTCGGCAAACTGCGTCTGCCGGAACACGGTCGACTTGAAGCCCTCGAGCGCCTGGCCGAGCAGCGTCAGCCGCGTGGGCGTGTCGGCGATGCGGGACAGCATCCGCTCGATGAGCAGCGCCTCGTTGAACGTCGAGGCCACCTCGGCCACGAACATCGGGTAGCTGGCGCGCGGATACGGCTGCGTCGTGTTCGAGTAGTGGCTGTGCATCGTGTGCCCGAGTTCGTGCGCCAGGGTCGACACGTCGTTGTAGCGGCCCAGGTAATTCAGCAGCACGTACGGATGGACGTCGTAGGCGCCCCCGTTCGAGTACGCGCCCGACACCTTGCCGTCGGTCGGGTACCAGTCCAGCCACCGTTCGTCGAACGCCCGGCGCAACACCGCCACGTACTCAGCGCCAAGGGGGGCCATGGCCTCGAGCACGTGCGCCTGCGCTTCCTCGGGCGTGTAGCGCAGGTCCACCGAGGCGACGAGTGGCGCGTACAAGTCGTGATAGCGCAGGCCGTCGGTGACGCCCATCATCCGCGTCCGGAGCCGCAGGTACCGGTGAAACGACGGCAGGTGCCGATTCACGCCCTCGACCAGCCGCATGTACACGGAGACCGGGACGTTGGACGCATCGAGCGCCGCCTCGAGGCTGGAGCCGTACCTCCGCGCGCGGGCGTAGAACAGCGCCTTCTGCACGTTGCCGTTCATCGCCGTGCCCATCGTGCGCCCGAACGCGCCCAGCGCGCCGAAGAAGGCCTCCATCGCGGCCTGGCGATCCGCGCGGACCGCCGAGGTGCGCACCTCGGCGAAGCCGGCCTGATCGATGCGGGCGGTCTCGCCG
>CAWULT010000227.1:0-2607 GCA_963923455.1 uncultured bacterium | reverse complement strand
AGTGGCGCCGGCGGTGGCTGCGCCGCCAGCGGAGCGCCCAGCAGCAGCACGAAGACGAGCAGGGCGGCGCGCGCACGCGCGGCCGGGCAGGCAGGCAGCGCCCTACTCCTGGGAGACGGGCGCCGGCGACAGGGTCCGCCCCGGCCACACCGTGGTCAACAGCACGCTGGCTGCGCTGCGGGACGCCTCGACCGGTTGCGCGAAGGCGTACCCGTCGTCCGGGAACCGGCAATCGCCGCAGGTGAGCGTGACGGTGGGGGTGGTGGCGGCCTTCACGTGGTCTCTCCCGGCCATGCCCTCATTGTAGCTGCCGCAGGGGGGCGTGCCGCGCGGGCCCCGCGCGGCGTCGGCACACCGGTTCGCAGGGCGGCGTGGCCCGAGCGCGTGATCAGCGCAGCGGCTTCAGCTCCGGCGTCACGCCATCGGGCAACGGGTACTCGTCCACGTTCAGCAGCATCGAGACGAGCTGGTAGTAGCCGGTCACCCCGATCAGATCCACCACGCCGCGCTCGCCGAACGCCGTCCTCGCCGCGGCGAACGTGGCGTCGCTGACGCGCTTGCGCTCGAGCAGTTCGGTGCAGAACGTGTAGACGGCGGCCTCGTCCGGCGTCATCGCGGCGGGCCGGGCGCCGCCCGCGATCGCCTCGACGATCGCGGGGCGCAGGCCGGCGTCGAGCGCCGCGCGCTTGTGCGCGTACCACTCGTAGTGGGACGTCCAGTGGCGGGCGGTGATGAGAATCGCCATTTCGTTCAGCGGGCGCGGCAGCGAGGAGCGGAACCGCATCGTCGCGCCGAACTGCTGCGCCAGGTCGCCCATCTCCGGGCTGCGGAGCAGCACGTTGAACGGGCCGGCCGCGCCGCGGCGCTCGCCCTGCAGCAGGTGCTCGACCATCGTCCGCTGGGCGGCGTTCATCCGATCCCACGCCAGCGGCGGGAAGCGGTTGCCGATCAGCCGGACGTCACGGGGATCAGGTGGAGGGGTGCCGTCGCGGCCCTGCCCGGCCGCGGTACCGAGTACGCCGAGCGCGCCGGCCAGGATTCCGAACGTCAGCAGTCGTCGCATGTCGTCACTCCTCCGGCTGATTATCTATAATCCTGGGCCTCATGCGGTTCATCGTCGTGCTCGCCTCGGCCGGACTCCTCGCGCTGACCGCCACGCTCGGCGCGCAGTGGCCGCCGCATCCGACCGGCCGGTTGCCCCGCACGGCGGACGGCAAGGTCGACCTCGCCGCACCGGGGCCGCGCACGGCGGACGGCAAGCCGGACCTGTCCGGCGTCTGGAGCTACGCCGGCGTGCTCGGCTTCCGGGGCGGACCGCCGCCCCCGCCCCCGGGCACGCCCGTGCAGGCGACCTTCTGGAACATCGAGGCCGGCTTCAAGGACGGGCTCCCGTTCACGCCCTACGGGGCCGCGCTGCGCAAGCAGCGGATGGACGGCAACAGCAAGGACAACCCCGACGCTGCGTGCCTGCCGATCGGCTACATGCAGTCGCACACGCACTCGCAGCCCCGCAAGGTGATCCAGTTGCCGGACCTGATCGTGATCCTCTACGAGGCCAACGCCGGCGTGCGGCAGATCTTCCTCGACGGTCGCGCCGCGCCGCCGGCCGACGCCGAGCCCTGGTGGAACGGCTACTCACGCGGGCACTGGGAAGGCGACACGCTCGTCGTGGAGAGCACGCACTTCAAGGACGGCGGCTGGCTCGACGTCAACGGGGCGCCGCTGACGTCCGACGGGCGGCTCGTCGAGCGCTTCCGCCGCCCGACGGTCAGCTCGCTCGAGATCGACGTGACGATCGACGATCCGAAGGCGTACACGCGGCCGTGGACGGTCCGCGTCAATCAGCGGCTGCTGCCCGACACCGACCTCATCGAATTCGTCTGCCTCGAGAACAACCAGTTCAACCCGGCCACCGGGTCCCGGCGTCCCCGCTGAGGCCACGCGCATCGCGCGTGGCGCGAGGGGATGTCGAGGCGTCGCGCGCGCGCCCGGCCTACGACTGCGCGAGGGGGCGGCCGGCGCCGCCGTCTCGGTCGCCGGCGTACTGCCGGCGGTTGGCTTCGGCCCAGGCCGCGAGCCGCTGGCGCAGCCGCGCGCAGAGGGCCGGCTGTTGCGCCGCGACGTTGTGCTGTTCGTTGCGGTCGGCCTCCAGGTCGAACAGCTCCTCGGTGCCCTCGCGCAGGTCGTAGATGTACTTCCAGCGGCCGTCTCGCACGCCCAGGCGGAAGTGGTCCTCGGCGACGTAGAAATACGCGCGCGGCGCACGGGTCTTGTCGAACAGGGGCCGCCCGCGCCAGTCGGGCGACTGGGCCAGTCCGGCCAGCTGCGCAATGGTCGGCGCGAGGTCGACGTGCGAGCCGATGACCGGCGCCGTCGCGCCCCGGCGGTAGAGGCGCGGGGACCAGATCATCAGCGGGACGTGCACGTCCTCTTCGTAGATCGTCCGGCCCTGGATGTAGGTGTTGTGCGGGTATCCGAACGCCTGCCCGTGGTCGCCCGTGATGACGACCACGGTGTCGTCGGCGAGTCCCGTGGATCGCAGCGTGTCGAACAGCCGGCCCAGGTGCGCGTCCGTCTCGCGCAGCACGTTCAGGTAGCGGCCCAGGT
>CAWULT010000226.1:0-2651 GCA_963923455.1 uncultured bacterium | reverse complement strand
CGTCAGCCGCGTCGTCACCAACAAGTACATGCACACGCCGCAGGGCGTGTTCGAGCTGAAGTACTTCTTCCACAGCGGCATTGCCAGCTCGTACGGCGAGGCCGTCTCGTCGGTCACGATCAAGCAGCGGATCCGCAAGATCATCGAGCAGGAGGATCCGCGCAAGCCGCTCAGCGACTCGAAGATCGTCGGCATCCTACAGCGCGAAGGGCTGGACCTGGCCCGGCGGACGATCGCGAAGTATCGCGAGGAGCTGAAGATCGGCACGTCGAACCAGCGCAAGGTCCTCTACTGATGCGGAAGCGCGCGAGGCCCGCCCCCAGGCTGGCGGCCACGCGGCGGGGGGCGAGGCGGTTCGTCGTCGTCACCGGTCTCTCCGGGTCTGGAAAGACGCACGCGATCCGGGCGCTCGAGGATCTCGGCTACTTCTGCGTCGACAACCTGCCGATTCTGCTCATCCCGTCGCTGGCCGAACTGGCCTCGGCGAGCACCAAGGGGCTCGAGCGAGTGGCCATCGTCGTGGACGTCCGGGAGGGTGGCCTCCTCAAGGCCTTTCCGCGGGTCTACCGCTCGCTGAAGGCGATGCCGTCGCTCCAGCCGACACTGATCTTCCTCGAGGCCAACCAGGCCGCGCTGGTGCGACGCTTCAGCGAGACGCGCCGGCCGCATCCGCTCGCGCGGGACCGCTCGGTCGCCGAGGGCATCGCCGAGGAGCGGCGGGCGCTGAACGCACTGCGCTCGATGGCCGACATGATCGTCGACACGTCCAACCTGACCGTGCACGAACTGCGCGACGTTTTCATGCGGATGTCGCAGGACGGGCAGGGACGGGCGGACATGGTGGTGAACCTGCTGAGTTTCGGATACAAGCACGGGATTCCCGAAGAAGCGGACTTGATGTTCGACGTGCGCTGTCTTCCCAACCCGCACTTCGTCGACAGGCTGAGGGGCCTGACGGGCCGGGACCAGCCAGTGATCCGCTACATGCGCCGGCACGCGGCCACCAGGGACTTCGTCGACCGATTGACGTCGTTCTTGACGTTCGCCCTGCCGCACTACGTGGCCGAGGGGAAGACGTACCTCACCGTTGCCGTCGGCTGCACCGGCGGACAGCACCGGTCGGTGATGATCGCGGAGGCCCTGCAGGAGACGCTCAGGGGCGTCGAGGGCGTCCGGCTGCGGGTGAAGCACCGGGATTCATGAGGGCGCGCGGGCGAGATCGCGGAGAGGATGACAGATGAGCGCAGAAGGGACGAAGGCAGCGGGTGAGAATCTGGTGACGCGCGTGGAGAAGCCCTGGGGCTACGAACTTCACTGGGCGCGTACCGATCGGTACGTCGGGAAGATCCTGCACGTCAACGCAGGACATGCGCTGAGCCTGCAGTACCACAACCAGAAGGACGAGACGGTCTACCTGTACTCGGGATCCCTGCTGTACGAGATCGAGGTCAATGGCGAGCTGACCCAGCGTCACATGAAGCCGGGCGACTCCGTCCACGTGACGCCGAAGACGGTGCACCGGATGACGGCGATCGAGGACTGCGACGTGCTCGAGGTGTCGACGCCGGAGCTGGACGACGTGGTGCGGATCGAGGATCGGTACGGGCGCACCGACCCACACCGCTGATCCGGCGTGAGCGGCGCGTCGGCCCGGCGAGCGTGCCGCGCCACGGGCCGACGTCGCCAGCGCCGGATGCCGTCAGAACGGAATGTCGTCGTCGTTGAGGGGCTCCATGGGCGGCTCATCCATGCCCGGAGACCCACCGCGTTCCGACCCGCCCATGCCGCGGCCGCCGCCGCCGCCCCCGAGCAGGGTGATGCGGTCGGCCTTGATCTCCGTGGTGTAGCGTTTGTTGCCGTCCTTGTCGTCCCACTGCCTGGTCTGCAGGCGACCTTCCACGTAGATCTGTTTCCCCTTCGTCAGGTATTCCTGCAGGCTCTCTGCCTGCTTGCCCCACAGCACCACGCGGTGCCATTCGGTCTTCTCCTGGCGCTGGTTGTTCCTGTCGTTCCAGACCTCGGTGGTGGCCAGATTGAGCGTGGCCACGGCCGCCCCGCCGGGCGTGTAGCGCAGCTCGGCGTCCCGCCCCAGATTGCCTACCAGAATCACCTTGTTCACGCTTCCCATGTCGATCCTTCCGGGCGGTTCCTGTGTCCGCCGTGCGGTGTCAGTCAGTATGTGCCGGCGGGTGTGACAGCCGAGGTCACGGCTGCGCGGGTTGGGCTCGTCGAGCCAGCCGGTCGAGCCGCTGCCGGGACAGCTGGGCCGCCTGGCTCTCCGGGTACAGCTTGATCGCCTGTTCCCACGAGGTCCGCGCGCTGTCCGATTGGCCGGCGCTGTCGTACGCGAGTCCGAGCTTGTAGTACGCGTCGGGCACGACCGCGGCGGTCTTGTGGTTCTGCAGGACCAGATTGTAGGCGGAGATGGCGTCGCTCCACTTGTTCTGGGCGTAGTGGGTCTCGCCGATGTAGAACTGCGCCTCGCCCGCGGATTCCGAGCGCGGAAACGCCTTCAGCACAGCCTCGAAACCCGAGATGGCCAGCGCCCACTGCCCGGAATAGTAGTCCACCTTGGCGGTGTCGAGCATGCGGGTGGGGGACAGGCCAGCCGCCGACGGTGCCGGGGGCAGCGGTGCCGGGGCAGGCAGGGG
>CAWULT010000225.1:0-3080 GCA_963923455.1 uncultured bacterium | reverse complement strand
GCGGCCCTCATCGACCCCGAACAGGCCCCGGCCACGCCGATCCCGCTGCACGCCGGCGCGGCGCGCTACTACCGCGAGCGCGAGGTCCTGCGATGACCGAGACGGGCCCCGCCACCCCGGCGGTCGCGGAGGCCGGGCGCCAGCGCTCCGCCGCCGAGGTGCTCGCGCGGATCCGGCAGCGCTTCGCCTTCGGCCGGCGGCACGACACCGATGGGGCCGTACGCCTCCCGACCGTCATGGCCTTCGTCGTCGCGATGTTCGCCGCGACGGTCGCGCTGGTGTGGTTCGGCTACGTAGCCACGCGCGAATGGCGGGACGGCACGACCCTGCTCCTGGACCGGCGGGCCAGCGAGGCCCTGGCGCTGGTGCGTGCGGCGCTCAGTGCCGACATGAAGGGCGCCTGGATCACGACCCTCGTCCCGTTCAACGCCGCCATGCTCGACGAGGACCCGCCCTACGACATGTTCCAGGTGTCCGCGCGGGCGTTCGCGCGGTTTCCGTATCCCGAGTCCTTCGTGCTGTGGAAGCGCAGCGGCCGGGACGACGGCGACACTTACGTCTTCAACCGCGCCGATCGCCCGCCGCCGTGGGACACACGGCCGTCCTCGGACGACCCGTTTCCGGTGGTCCTGGTCCGCGACCCGGCGCCGCTGGCCGGGCTCGTCGCCGCCGTCCGCAGGGAGGCGACGGCGACCTCCCCGTTCATCATGCTCGAGCGGCCAGTCGACGGAACGCCCTATCAGATCATCGCGCACGCGCTCTTCGCCTCCGACGCGCCACACGGCCTGCTGGGCTTCATGGCCTTCACGGTCAACGAGCAGTGGCTGCAGGCCCAGTATTTCGACCCGCTCGTGGAACAGGTGGCGAAGATCGGCGGGGGCCGCGGCGGCCTGTCGATCTCGGTGTCCAACGACCAGGGCCGGGTGGTGACGAAGGCCGCGCCGGTGCAGCCCGACGGCGCCGGGGACCTGCACACGCGATTCCCCCTCGTCTTCATCGATCCGGCGCTCGTCACGTCCATGTCGTCGCGCCCGAGCCGCGTCCGCGAGTGGACCGTGCACGTCCGATCGCTGCCGGACCAGGCGCTGCTCGCGACGCTCCAGGGCGCCGGGCGGATGTTCGTCCTGATCTCGATCGCCGCCGGCGCCAGCCTGGTGGCCCTCGTCCTGACGGTTCGCGCCGATCGGGCGAGCGCCGCGCTCGCCTCGATGAAGTCCGACTTCGTCGCCGCCGTGACGCACGAGTTGAAGACGCCCGTCGCCTCGATCCGGCTCGTGGGCGACACCCTGTCGAACGGCCGCTACACCTCGCCCAGGACCGTGCAGGAGTACGCAGGCCTGCTGTCGGTCGAAGCGACGCGCCTCGGCAAGTCCATCGACAGCCTCTTGACCTACGCGCGCTACAGCAGCTCCCCGTCGACGTCGGCGGCCGAGCTGGCCGACGTCGATCCGGCCGATCTGGTCGAGGACGCGCTGCAGGGGCTCCGCCCGGTCCTGGCCAGCCAGCAGTTCGATCTCGTCGTCGACGTGCCACACGACCTGCCGCAGATTCGCGTCGACCGCCCCGCGATGATTCAGGCGCTCGACAACATCGTCGACAACGCGATCAAGTACTCGACCGTCGAGAAGTCCCTGACCGTGGTGGGCCGGGCCACGGCCCGCGGCGTCACGCTGACCGTCCGGGATCGAGGACAGGGCATCGCTGGCAAGGATCTGCCGCGGGTCTTCGAACGCTTCTACCGCGGCGGCAACGTCACCGTCAGCGGCAGCGGCCTCGGCCTGCCGATCGCGAAGCGAATCGTCGAGAGCCATGGCGGGCGGATCGAGGTGCGCAGCACGGTGGGTTCGGGAACGGAGGTCGACGTGACGCTGCCGGCCGGCCGCAGGCGACACCCGGGCGCGCGCCCGGACGAGGTGTGAGGATGACCAAACGCGTCCTGATCATCGAAGACGACAAGGCCATCGCCAGGCTGCTCCGGGACAACCTGGAGTACGAAGGATTCGTCGTCGAAACGTGCGACGACGGCCGCGACGCGCTCGCGTCGGTCAGGCGCTTCACGCCCGACCTGCTCCTCCTCGACCTGATGCTGCCGCACGGCGCCGACGGCTTCGACATCTGCCGCGCGCTCAACGAGAGCCCGACGCGCGTGCCGATCATCATCCTGTCGGCCCGCGCGCAGAAGGAAGACCGCATCCGGGGCCTGACCCTCGGCGCCGACGACTACGTGACGAAGCCCTTTGCGCTCGACGAGCTGCTGGCGCGGGTGCACGCCGTGCTGCGCCGGACGAAACCGCCCCTGGACCAGTTGCGGCTCGGCAAGACGGTCATCGACTTCAGGCAGCTGAAGGCGCACTGCGGCGGGACGCGCGTGGAGCTGACGGACCGGGAGTTCGAGATCCTGCGCTGCCTGGCCGAACGCGCCGGGCAGGTCGTGACGCGGGACCAGCTGCTCCAGCTGGTCTGGGGCTACGCCGACGCACCGCTGACGCGCACCGTCGACAACTTCATCCTGCGGCTCCGGAACAAGCTGGAGCCGGATCCACGCCACCCCATCTACATCCGCAAGGCGTACGGAGACGGATACCGGCTGGTCACCGAGTAGGCACCGCGGGGCCGGACGCGCGGCGACGAGCCGGGCGGGCCGCTAGTTGCCGCTCAACCCGCCGCACGAACTGCGACAGGCAGTACATGGCGAAGAGGTTCAGCGTGCCGGGCTTCTCCCCTGCCGGCCTGGGCACGTTGGTCGTGGGCGCACCATTCTCGATGCGATGGCAGTCGTTGGTGAACGGATACGTCCCCGTGCCGCCGATGCCCTTGCCGTCGTTCTTCTGCAGGCCCGTGAAATAGCCGTCGGCAACGGCAATCAGCTCCTGGCGCGACCGGCGATGTTGTTCGGTCCGCCGCCAGGCTTGAAGGAGCTCGCCTCGATCGCCGTGATGCGGCCGAGCTCGATGCGCAGACGCACGCTCATCAGCACGCGCGTGAAACGTGGCAGAATCGGGCTGGAGCGCCAGCCATGACGATGACCCGACGCGACGTCCTGACTCTGATGTCCTCTCTGCCGCTCGCGGGGCTCGCCC
>CAWULT010000224.1:0-3286 GCA_963923455.1 uncultured bacterium | reverse complement strand
GCCGAGGGCGAGTCCGAGCGCAGCGGCGGCGCAGCAGCCGGCCACGGCGAGGGCCGTCGTCCATCGCGCCCGCCCCCGCGGCGCCGCGAGGCCGACGCCGCCCGCACCCGTGCTCAGTGCGTAACCCAGTGCCGCGCCTGCCCCGATCACGATGCCCTCGAGTCCACCGCCCACGGGCAGTGCGAGGCCAGCCAGGGCCTCCAGGCCCCACCGGGCCAGCACCTGGGCCAGCCCGCCAATCAGTCCGCCGCCAAGCGCGCCCCCGACGATCAGCGCGGCCACCCGCCGCGAGCGCATCACCGACTCCGCCACGGCCAGCCCGGCGCCAACGCCGGCGCCGCCGAGCGCGCCACACACCGCCCCAACCAGCGCCAGCACGGGCACGACGGACAGCCGGGCGGAACTCTCCGGCACGGCCGCCAGCAGCAGGCCGCCCGCAGCACCTGCCAGCGCGCCGGCGGACCCACTGCCGGCGGAGGCGGTCGCCCATCGCGCGGCGACGATGCCTGCCGCGCGGCGCAGCCGCAGCCGGACCAGGTGCACCGACACGCGCCACGGCGACGGCGCGCCCACGATGGGCACCGGCCCCGCCTCCGGCGTGTCCCAGCGGGTGTCGCGCAGCAGCGCGCGGGCAAACGCCGTTTCGGGTGCGGTGCCCAGCCGCCGGAGCGCCTCGGCGGTGCCGAGCGCATGCAGCCGCTCCGCGGCCTCCCGCTGCTCCTCGTCCGCGGCGGCCGTCGCCGCCGGCCTGAGCAGGCGCTCGAGCAGGGGCGCGTACGGGTCCACCACTGCGGCGGTCGCCGCCCGTGCCTCCGCGGCCGCGACGAAAACCGTCCGGTCTGCCATGTCGTCCTCTTCGATCACGTCCGCGAAGACGAACTGGTACCCGTGCCTCGACACGGTGCGCACGAAACGGGGCTCGCGGGAGTCGTCGTCGAGCACGCGACGGATGGTGCGCACCGCCTGGCTCAGCGCACTGTCGGAGACGACGACGTCGCGCCAGACGGTGTCGAAGATGTCGCGGCGGTGCACCGCGTCGCCGCGCCGCTCCACCAGGAACAGCAGCAGGTCGAAGTAGCGCGGAATGAGCGCCTGCGCTTCCCCGTGCCGGTACAACGCGCGGCGCCGCGGCGAGAGCACGAACTCGCCGAAGCGGTAGCACGGCATCGTCGCCTGTGGTCGAGCCACCGGCGGCGCCGTCGGACGCGTCACCGGCCGGCGTTCCGGCGCAGCCCGTCCACGGCGAACGCGCTGACGTCTCGAATCTGCTCGGCCGTGTACACGCCCCGGAACGCTGGCATCGTGGTATTCCGCCCCTCGGTCACGGTCCGCACGGCCAGGTCGAAGTCGGTCAGGCGCTCGAGCGACGGCGCGGCCCCGTGCCCGCCCTTGCCGTCGTCCCCGTGGCACACCGCGCACGCCTGCTGGAAGAGCTGGCGGCCAGCCTCGACGTCTGCGGCCGCGCGGGTCGTCGCGCCAGCCGCGGCCGTGGCCGGAGCATCGCCCGCGGCTCCGCCAGCCGGCCTGACGTCGGACGTGGCCGCCGCGTTCCTCGACACGGGAGCCCCCGGCTGTACGGGCGGCAGCGATCCGTCGAGCCCGAACAGCCACACGCTGTCGCCGCGCGCCGAGCCGATGAGCGCGCTGCCGGCGGAATACGCCAGGACGTACTGCTTCCCCTTGTGCTCGAAGGTCGTCACCGGCGCGTGCATGCCGGCGCCGGTCTGAAACTCCCAGAGCAGCTGCCCGGTCTTCGAGTCGAGCGCGGTCAGGCGGCCGTCGTTGCGGCCGACGAACAGCAGCCCCCCGGCCGTCGCCAGCGTTCCGCTGTAGCACTGCTCGGGCCACTGGTAGCGCCACGCGAGCCGGTTGGTGGTCACGTCGAGCGCCGCGATGATGCCCGTGCGTGCCACACGCGTGAACGTCGTCGTGCCGCCGAGGAACGACTCGCCCGGTTCGGGGGCCGTGAAGCGGTCGTCCCACCCGCCGGTGTAGCCGTTGATGACCGACGACGCACAGACGAACAGGCGCTGTTGCACCGGGTCGTACGAGCTGGGCGGCCAGTTGGCGCCACCCCAGATGCCCGGCGCGACGATCGTCGGCTCCTTGCCGACGAACGGCGTGAAGATGCGGCCGTCGTTGACGAGCGTGTGCCCCTCGGGCGCGATCGCGATGAACTGCGGGACCACGGCTTCCCCGTGAGGAAACGGCTGCGTCCTCGCCGTCGCCTGCCGCGGCTCCTGGGGCACGGGCTTCTCGTCGATCCCGATGAGCGGCTTCCCCGTCTCGCGGTCCAGGATGTAGGCCCAGCCGGTCTTGCCGACTTCCACGATCGCCTTGCGCGTGCGGCCGCCGATCCGCACGTCCATCAGGACGACCGGATTCACCGCGTCGTAGTCCCAGATGTCGTGGTGCACCTGCTGGAAGTGCCAGCGGTACTTCCCCGTGGCCGCCTCGATCGCCAGCATCGACGCCGCGTACAGGTTGTCGCCCGCGCGGAAGGCGCCGTTGTAGTCGGGCCCGGCGTTGCCGGTCGAGAAATAGAGCAACCCCAGTTCGGGGTCGTACGCCGGCGTCTGCCAGATGGCCGCGCCGCCGTACTTCCACGCGTCGTTGTCCTTCGGCCACGTCTCGTGCCCGGGCTCGCCCGGGCCGGGAATCGTGTGGAAGGTCCAGATCAGCCGGCCGTCCTTCGCGTCGTAGGCCTTGAGGCGGCCGCGGGTGCCGCGATCGCCCCCGGCGAAGCCGACGACGACCATCCCGTTCACGTAGAGCGGCGCGGCCGTGATCGAGAAGTTGTCCTGCCAGCGCTCCGCCTGGATCGACCACGCCACCTTTCCCGTCGCCCGGTCGAGCGCCACGAGCCGGCCGTCGAGGTGCCCGGCGAAGACCTTGTCCTCGCTCAGGGCCACGCCCTTGTTGTTCCAGCCGCAGCAGACGGAGGTGATCGTCGACGGAACGTTGCTGGAGTACTGCCAGAGGATCTCGCCGGTGTCGATCGACAGCGCGAAGACGTCGTTGGCGCCCGTGCTGACGTAGGCGACGCCGTCGTCGACGAGCGGCTGCGCGAAGCCCGAATACCGAGGGTCGGTGCCGGAGCCGCGCAGCCGGGTCCGCCACACGCCCTTGAGCCGCGCCACGTTCGACCGGTCGATCGCCGTGAGCGGCGAATAGCGCTGGTTGAAGGTGTTGCCGCCGTTGGTCGGCCAGCGCATCGTCGGCGCGGCCCTGAGCGCCGCCGCCGAGAAGTCGCGCGCGCCCCCGCCCGCCGTCTGAGCCGCCCCCG
>CAWULT010000223.1:0-3408 GCA_963923455.1 uncultured bacterium | reverse complement strand
GCCTTTGGAGTCTGGGCATTCTTCACGGCCGGCGCCGGGGGCGGCGGGGGTGGGGGCGGCGCCGGTGCGTCCGCCACGAAGGCCATCATGCTGGGGATTCGTGGCAGCTGCTCCGTGAAGAGGAGGAGTGGCACCGCGATGATGGCGCCGACGATCAGCACGTGGCCGATCGTCGCCACCACCAGCGGCACCGCGGGATGACGGGGTGTGTGAGTCGCCTCGCCGGTGATGAGATCGAACATGGACGGCCCCCCTCGCTTGCGATGCCATCAGCAGTGCAAGGGGGCGGCCAACCCCGGCCGGGGCCGGCGGGCCAGAATCGGGCCGGTTCCGACGTTCCTGTCTGCTTTCGGGGCCCGTGCGACAACCACGTCCGGGGGTTTTTCGGGAGGTCCCGCGGAAATTCGAACTACACTGGAGACAACGCGCTGCCCACCAGCATCCGACCCCGTCGTCGCCCCTGACCCTGTCGTCCGGGCAACGGCAGCGTGAGGGGGGGCTTTGTGTCGAGGTCTACGGGTGCACGCGATTCCAACCACGTTCTGACGATCGAAGAGCTCGGACAGGTGGCCGAGGCCGGTGCCAAGCCGGCCGAGACGCTGATGAGCGTCGTCGGCCTGATCGCCCGCCGGTTCGACACCGACGTCTGCTCGGCCTACCTGCTCGAACCGGACCGGGCCAACCTCGTCCTGGCCGCCACCGTCGGGCTGAAGCGCGAGTGCATCGGCACGCTTCGCCTCGGCCTGCACGAGGGGCTGACGGGGCTCGTGGCCGAGCAGGTCCGGCCCGTCGCGGTCGAGCGGGCGCAGGCGCATCCCCGCTTCAAGTTCTTCCCGGCGTCGGGCGAGGAGTCGTACCAGTCCTTCCTTGGCGTCCCGATCGTCGACGGCGGCGTACTGCAGGGCGCCCTCGTCGTCCAGACGCGCGAGACACGCCGCTTCTCGGACGAGGAGATGGACAGGCTCGTCGCGGCAGCCGCGCAGGTGGCGCCCCTGGTCAGCGAGGCCCGGTCCGTCGACCGCTTCATCGCGCCCACCCAGGAGAAGCTCTGGACCGTTGCGCGGAATCTGTGGTGGAGCTGGGATCAGGACTCCGACTCCGGGAGCCTCTTCCGCGACCTCGACCCCGTCCGGTGGCGCGAGCTGAACCACAACCCGCTCGCGCTGCTGTCGGAGATCCCGCTGGCACCGCTCGAACGCCGGGCGGCCGATCTGGCGCTCCACAGCCGCATCAACTACACCCACCGGCGGATGCGGGAGTACCTGGCGGCCGACTCCACGTGGGGCGCGACGCACGCCGGTGTGCTGCGGCCGCGACCCGTCGCCTACTTCTCCGCGGAGTTCGGCCTGCACGAGTCGTTTCCGATCTACTCGGGCGGCCTGGGCGTGCTCGCCGGCGATCACATCAAGAGCGCGTCCGATCTGGACATCCCGCTCGTCGGCGTCGGCCTGTTCTACGGACAGGGGTACTTCCGCCAGTGGCTCGACGGATCCGGCTGGCAGCGCGAGGACTACCTGCTGACCGACACCGCCCACCTGCCGATGGAGCCCGCAATCGGGCCGTACGGCGAGCCCGTGACGGTCGCCATCGAGACGCGCGCCTCCGCCCTCCACGCCAAGGTTTGGCGCGCGCGGATCGGGCGGCGCGACCTGCTGCTGCTCGACTCCAACGTGGAGGGCAACTCGCCGGAGGACCGCGAGCTCACCTCCCGGCTCTACGGCGGCGACGGGCGCGTCCGCGTCCGCCAGGAGCTGCTGCTCGGCGTCGGCGGCTTCCGTGCGCTGCGCGCGATGGGGATCACGCCCGGCGTGCTCCACCTCAACGAGGGGCACAGCGGCTTCGCGGTGCTGGAGGCCATCCGCAGCCGGATGCGGGAAGAGGGCCTCGACTTCGACCAGGCCCGGTCGCGCGTCGCACGCGAAGTGGTGTTCACGACCCATACGCCCGTGCCGGCTGGCCACGACCGCTTCAACGGCGGCCTGATCGAGGAGCACCTCGGGCCGCTGCGCGACGAACTGGGGCTGTCGCACCACGGCCTGATGGCGCTCGGCCGCGAGGATCCGGACAACGGCCACGAGGACTTCTGCATGACCGTCCTCGGCCTGCGGCTGTCGCGCCGCGCCAATGCGGTCTCGGCGCTCCACGGCGAGGTGTCCCGGGCGATGTGGACGGGCCTCTACCCCGGCCGCAGCGAGGACGCCGTCCCGATCGGGCACGTCACCAACGGCGTGCACGTGCCGACCTGGCTGGCACCCCAGATGTCGCGGCTCTACGACCGGCATCTCGGAGTCGGCTGGCGCCAGCGCAGCGGCGAGGCGCAGGTCTGGGAGGGCATCGAGAGCGTCGACGACGGCGAGCTGTGGGAGACGCATCTGGCGCTCAAGGCGCGCCTGATCGAGTTCGTCCGCCGGCGGGCCGTGCGGCAGGCCGAGCACCGCGGCGAGCCGCCCGAGACGCTCGCCCGGCTGGCGCGCGTGCTGAGCCCGGATGCCCTGACGATCGGCTTCGCGCGCCGCTTCACCACCTACAAGCGGGCGAACCTGGTCCTCCGCGACCTCGAGCGCCTCGCGCAGATGGTGAACGATCCGAAACGCCCGGTGCAGTTCGTCTTCGCCGGCAAGGCGCACCCGCACGACGAGCCCGGCAAACGCGTGCTGCAGGCAATCGCCGGGATGATGCGCGACCCCCAGTTCGTCGGCAAGTTCGCATTCGTCGAGGACTACGACATCAACGTGGGGCGCTTTCTCGTCCAGGGCGTCGACGTCTGGCTGAACAACCCGCGCCGGCCGCTGGAGGCGTCGGGAACCAGCGGTCAGAAGGTGGTGCTCAACGGCGGGTTGAATCTCTCCGTCCTCGACGGCTGGTGGGCCGAGGCCTACGACGTGTCCAACGGCTTTTCGATCGGCACGGGCCGGACACACGCCAGCATGAGCGTGCACGACGAACGCGATGGCGAGGACTTGTACCGGACGCTGCGTGACGAGGTGATCCCCCTGTTCTACCAGCGCGACCAGGACGGCCTGCCGCGCGGGTGGATCCGGCGGATGAAGCGGACCATCCGCACCCTGGGGTGGCGCTTCAACGCCGACCGGATGGTGATGGACTACACGCTCAAGTTCTACGTGCCCGCCGCCGGCGGCACGTCCAGCGACACGCGAGGTGCCTGATGCGGGTGGAGCGATACGACACGGAGGGATTCCACGACGAACTCTTCGACGCGGCCGGGCAGCCGCGCCCCGAGGCCCAGTTGCTCCTCGACACCCTCGGAACTCTCGAGGAGGGGCAGCTCCAGCGCTGCCAACGCGCCGCCGAACGCCTGCTGGTGCAGCTCGGCATCACGTTCAACGTCTACGGTGAAGCGTACCGGGTTTCCGCGAGGCCTCATTTCTTGGGAGGATGGGGTCTATG
>CAWULT010000222.1:0-3424 GCA_963923455.1 uncultured bacterium | reverse complement strand
CGACCCGCTGACCGGTCAGCGGGTCGGGACCAGGCTCACCTGGATGCGCTTGCGGTACTTCACCGGCCGGCCGTTCAACGTCGCCGGCTGATAGAGCCAGCCGCGGGCGGCCTGCAGCGTCAGGCGGTCGTACTGGGGATTGAGCGGCGACTCGAGCGCGGCCTCCTCGACCGTGCCACGCTCGTCGATCACCACTTCGATGACCGACGCGCCGCCCTGGACGACCCGGCCGGGGTACGGGGGAATCACCTGCCGCAGCACCACGGGCGGCACGACGTCGGCATCCGACGCGCTGTAGACGACCGGCTCGACCGCCACCGGCAGGGCAGCCGCCGCAGGCGCCAGGGGCAGAGACGGCGCGGGCGGCGCCAGCTGCTTCGCGGTCAGATCGTTGAACCCCGTCGCCAGCATCTTGATGTCGGACAGCGGCGACTGCGATGCCGCCCCCGCGATGTCCGGATCGGCCAGGCCGTTCAGCACCCGCTCGAAGCCGGCCGCCGCGGCCTTGTAGTCCTGCTGGTCGAAGGCGGTCTTCGCGACGACGTAGGTCTGCTGGATGATCGACGGCAGCAGCCGTTTGCGCGCGTCGCCCAGCGCCGTGCGGACGCGCGGCGGAACATCCTCGCCGTCGGGGCGATACAGGGGGTCACGCGTGATGATCGTCTCGATCGTGCGCGACGCCTCGGACGCGTTGCCCACCGCCATCAGACAGAGCGTCCGGTACAGGTCGACCGCCTGCCGGTCCTCCGTCGACAGCGACCCGGCCGCGAGGCCGTTCAGCACCGTGAGCGCGCCGTCGTACTCGGCCGACGCATACAGCTCACGGGCGCCTTCGAGCGTGCCGGCGCCTTGCGCCTCGACACGAGGCGACGCGGTCACGACGATGGCGACCAGACACCAGGCGACGACGGACGCGTTCGCACGCACGGCTACTTCCTCCTCAGGTCGACGCTCAGCCTGGCTGGGCCTCCGGCCGTGACGGTGGTCGTGGCGCGGCGCTCGCCGAGCTCCGGGTGCCGGAAGATCACCTCGTGGACCCCGAGCGGCAACGCGACGCTGCCGATGGGCGTCTCCCCGATCCGCTCGCCGTCGATCCACACCTCGGCCCAGGGCAGCGCGTTGAGCGCGACGGTGCCCTTCGGCCAGTCGAGACGGACGGGCGCCACCTGCCCGGCGGCGACGTCCACCGACTTCGTAGCCCGGAATCCGAGTGCCTCGTTGACGATCTCGAGGTCGTGCCGGCCCACGGCCACCATGATGCGGTCGCTGCGGCTGCTGCCCACCAGGCGTCCGGCCTCGAACACCTGCACGTCGGCCGGGGCCGTGACGGCGATCCACCCCGACGCGTACGCGCTGGTCTGGGGCTTCACCATCGGCACCACCAGCGACGCCGTCGCGCCGGCCTCGATCGTCACGTCCTGGGACAGCGTGCCGGACTCGTTCTCCAGCACGACCGTGTGCGTGCCCGCCGCCAGCCCCGTCACGGTCAGCGGCGAGCGGCCGAACACCTTGCCGTCCACCGTCACCTTCGCGCGCGCGGGCTCGGTCCGCACGTTGAGGTCGCCGAGCGCCGGCGTGCTCCGCGGCAGTTCGAGGAACTGCGATACCTGCCCGCCCGGCGTGATGGTCACCGTCGCCTTCCGGTGCTCGGTGTCGGTGACCAGTTCCACCTGGTGCGTGCCCGCGTTCAGAGTCAGGTTCAGCGGCGTCCTGCCGCGGGCCTGCCCGTCGATCAGCACGGCGACGCCGTCGGGGTTGGTGCCGATGCTGAGCGTCCCGGTCGCCAGCGCCGTCGACGCCGGCGCCAGGTACCGCCGGCCGAACATGGTCGCTCCCGTGGTGGCGGCGATCAGCACGACGGCCGCGGCGGCCATCCAGTACCGGGACCATCCGGTCGAACGGGTCATTGGCAGCTCCTCGGTCCTGGGCTCGTCGGACATCTCCTCACCCGTTTCGGGCTCGGGCCCATCGCCGCTCAGCAGGGCATGCATGCCCGGCGGCACGACCGGCGGGGCCGGCGAGGCCGGGACGGTATCGGCCGGGTCGGCGAACCATGACGGGGCTTCCGGCGCGGGTGCCGCAGCCGGCGCGGGCTCGAACGCCAGGGCGACCGGCGGCGTCTCGACCCGCTCGGACACGGCGTCGCGCCCGTCCTGCCGCACCAGGAAGTCCTTGAGGGCTTTGAGTTCGGCCGCGGGATCGGCGGAGCCGAGCGTCAGGTCGAGCGCGGCCCGGACCTCGCCCATCGTGCGGAACGAACCGCGGGGGTCGAGCCGCAGCGTGCGCAACAACCACTCGCGGAAGCCGAGCGGCAGCGGCGACGGCGTCCCGTGCGCGGTGATCGCGGACGCGCCCCCAACCAGTTCCGACAGGCGGTTCGGGTACTCGTCGGCGCCAATCGGCCGGCCGAGGACCAGCGCGAGCGCGACGGCGCCGACCTGGGCCACGTCGGTCACCGTGTCGAAGCGGTGCATGCCCACGGCCCGCGGCAGCGCGAGACGCCATTCCTTCCAGTACCGCTCCTGGGAGCATCGCAGCTGTTCGAGCGCGGGCGCCAGCACGTACTCGAGCACGATGAGCCGGCCTTCGGGGGTCACGACGAGACGCTCCGGACCGAGTGCGCCGTGGGCCGCATCGGGCACCGCGTCGTGCAGCGCCCCGACGGCACTCACCAGTTGCCGGATCAGGCAGATGGCGGCGGCGAACTCGAGAGGGATGCCCTGCTTCTCCGCCGATGCCAGGAGCTGCGAGAGCCGGGCGCCAGGGGCCTGGTCGGACACCAGCACGAGCGACGACCCGAGCCGGTCGAGACGTTCGACGGCGCGCACGCGGGCGAATGCCTCGTGTCGCAGGCCGGCCAGCAGGCCCGTGCGCTCGCGCAGGGCCACCTCGAAGCCGGGGTTCGCGCTCAGCTCCTGGGAAAACCGGAGCACCTCCAACGGCTCATGGCCCGGGCCGAGCATCTGCCGGCGCTCGCCGAAGCCGTCCTTGAACGTCGCCGTCGCGGACGGACGTCCGCCTGCGCCTGGGGAAAGCATGCCACCCCTAACGGCACCTCCAGTGCCACAGGCGGCGCGCAGGGACCGAACGGCACCGGCATCAGGCAAGTGCCACTGCAACAGACACTTGCGGATAGCCATTCGCGCCGGGGCGGCGCGCGACGTCGAGCTGGCGACGAAAACCGTCTTACGGAATCGTCAGCCAGCCTGCAGTTCTGTCAGCCGGTCCGAGGCACCCAAGCCCGAAGATGGCACCTGAACCGCGATTTTCGGTGGTGCATCGGCCGAGGCGCGCGCCCGCTACTGCACCGAGAGCAGTTCGACCTCGAAGACCAGCGTGGCATTCGGCGGGATGGTGGGCGGGCTGCCAGCCGACCCGTAGGCGAGGTCCGGAGGCAGCACCAGCCGACGAAGCCCTCCCACCT
>CAWULT010000221.1:0-3580 GCA_963923455.1 uncultured bacterium | reverse complement strand
CTGAAGACGGGCGACTACGTGGTGACCGAGGCGGGCTTTGCGAGCGACCTCGGGTTCCAGAAGTTCTGCGACATCGTGTGCCGGTTCGGCGGCTTCACGCCGAGCGCGGCGGTGCTGGTGACGACGGTGCGAGCGACCAAGTCGCACGGCGGCAAGGCGTTCAAGGACCTGGGGCAGGAGGACCTGGATGCGCTGCGGCGCGGGGCGGACAACCTCGCGGCGCACATCCACATCGTGAAGCAGTACGGGCTGCCGTGCGTGGTGGCCATCAACGGCTTCCCGACCGACACGGCGGCCGAGACGGCGCTCGTGCGCGAGCTGGCGATCAAGGCCGGGGCCGAGACGGTGGTGGTGCACACGGGCTTCTCGAACGGCGGCAAGGGCTCGGTGGACCTGGCCAACGCCGTCGTGGCCGCCTGCGAGAAGCCCAACAGCTTCACGCAGCTGACGCCGGTGGGCACGCCCGTCGTGGCGCAGATCGAGGCGATTGCGACGAAGCTGTACGGGGCGGCGGGGATCGAACTGGAGCCCCAGGCCAAGAAGGACCTGGAGCGGATCGAGAGGCTCGGCTTGGCCACCGCGCCGGTGTGCGTGGCGAAGACGCAGATGTCGCTCTCGCACGATCCGGCGCTGCGGAACCGGCCGACCGGCTTCACCCTGCCGGTGAAGAGCTTCGTGGCCAGCGTTGGGGCCGGGTTCGTGGTGGCGATGTGCGGCGAGATCTCGCGGATGCCGGGCCTGGGCAAGACGCCGGCCTTCCACAACATCGACATCGACGAGAAGGGCAACACCGTCGGGCTCTTCTAGTTCCGCGTCGTCTGCACGTCTCACGCGTGGGAGGTGGGCACGCCCCGCCTCCCACGCGTTGTCTTTTTCGGGTCGCTTCAACGCCCTGACGCGCATCCCGGCCGCAGGCAGGATTCGGCACGCCGCTCGCTACGCACGCGCCGATGCCTGCTTCCGCTCAGCCGCCTCTTCGCCCTCCGGTGCGCCTGCTCGACCAGGAACCAGGCACGCATCGCCCTTCTGGTCCTGTACGCCGAAGTGCTGCGCGCACCCATCACAGACTTGGGAGCCATCCCGCGGGCGCGCCGGCCCCACCACTTGCCGGTCGTGCTCACTCGGCAGGAAGTCGAGGCGGTCCTATCACAGCTTGCGAACCCATCCCGGCTCATGGCCGCGCTGATGTACGGCAGTGGCCTTCGGCTGATGGAGTGCTGCACGCTGCGGGCAAAAGACATCGACCTCGAGCGCGGCGAACTGACCGTGAGGGAAGGGAAGGGCGCGAAAGACCGCGTGACGATGGTGCCAGGGCGTCTTCGGCCGGATCTCGTGGCACACCTGGCAGCCGTCAAGCGTCAGCACGAGGCGGACCTGCGGGCTGGTCACGGCAGCGTGGCACTGCCCGGGGCCTTGCACGAGAAGTATCCCCGGGCGCCGTGGGAGTGGTCGTGGCAGTGGGTGTTTCCGGCGACCCGGCACTATGTCGACCCGGCATCAGGCCACCGGCGCCGCCACCACTTCCACGAGACGGCGCTGCAGCGCGCCTTCAAGGACGCCGTTCGTCGTGCGGGCCTGACGAAGCCGGCGACGTGTCATAGCCTGCGACACTCCTTTGCGACACACCTGCTCTAGGCCGGCTACGACATCAGGACGATTCAGGAGCTGCTCGGACACCGAAGCGTCGAGACGACGATGATCTATACCCACGTTCTGAACCGGGGTGGCCTGGGCGTCAAGAGCCCGCTGGACCGGTGACCGCGCCGGAATATGCTGACGAGCGGTTAGCCGATTATGCTGACCAGCCTAGTCAGGTAATGGCCGCATTTCCAGGCAACCCATTGGCGCGGCAGGAGCGATGGCTCCCAGAGAATGCCCCGTGTGGCTGATATAGGATTAGCCCGGTCAGTCTACCTATTGTTAGCCCGCCAGGGGCACTTGCCAGACTGTATATACAGGCGTATGGTACCTAGGTGCGCTTTACGTGGGACCCTCGCAAGAGCGATCGGAACCTGCAGGAGCGAGGATTCGACTTCGAGTTCGCCACGTTGATCTTTGACGGACCGACCGTGGAGCGCACGGACTCGCGCCGGAACTACGGGGAGCATCGGGTGATTGCCTTGGGCCTCGCCCAAGGTATCGCGCTCACTGTGGTTTATACCGATCGGGCTGGGATCGGCCGCGAGGTCATCAGACGCATCATCTCAGCTCGGCAGAGTGACCGTCGTGAGCGAGCCGCGTACAAGAAAGCCGTCCAGTCGCAGTAGGGTGCTGCGGGGCCGGGCGAAGCTCTCGAAACTGCGCCGGACGACCGAGCGCGAGATTGAGGCCACGTCTCCGGCCGAACTGACCGCCCTGCCCGACGACTTCTGGGCATCGGCGCGCGTCGTCACGCCCCCCGTGAAGCAGCCGATTTCGCTCCGCGTGGACGCCGATGTCTTGGAGTGGTTCAAAACACAGGGGCCACGGTATCAGTCGCGAATCAATGCGGTCTTGCGCTCGTACATGACGCATCGGCGGCAGAGTTCGCGACGTGCGGGCTAACACGGGCTGGAGCCGGCGGCGCAGCGCGCCGCGGCTCAGCCCTGGCCGTTGGGCCTCTCGAACACCCACTTGGTCCTGATGACCGAATGCGACTACATTGAGGGCATGGCTTCCGGGCCCCTTACTCGCGACGTCGCGGTGGCGCGACTGGCTCAGGCCGAATCGGACATTCGCGCCTTGGGCGTGGCACGCCTGGCGTTGTTTGGCTCGGTAGCCCGCAACGAGGCTCGGGCGGATAGCGACGTTGACCTGCTGGTGCAATTTGCACCTGGGCAGAAGTCGTTTGGCCGGTTCATGGCGCTCTCTGACCTCCTGGAATCCTTGCTGCAGCGCAAGGTCGAACTGGTCACCACCGAGGCACTCTCGCCCTTCATCGGGCCTCGGATCCTGGCAGAAGCACAGGATGTCCTTCGAGCCGCGTGATTTCCTTCGGCACATCCTGCTAGAAGCCGACTACCTCGTCGAACGAAGCGAGGGCGTCGACTTTGCGGCCTTCGCGGCAGACCCTACCCTCAGCCGGGCGTTCGTCCGGAGCTTGGAGATCATCGGCGAGGCCGCCAAGAAAGTGCCCGCTGACCTCCGGGTGCTCTATCCGGGAATCGACTGGCGCGGCATGGCCGGCATGCGCGACCGGCTCATTCACGACTACTTCGGCGTGGACTATGAGTTGGTGTGGGATGTCGTTCGCAATCGCGTGCCGGAACTGCGGCGACAGCTCGCGACGATACTCAAGGCATAACCTTCAGATGGAGCCGACGCCCTCCGGCGGCTTACGCGTGTTACGGGCGCGGCTCATCTGAACCGTTAGGCTGCGTCGCGATGCGTTCAAAGTGTAAGGCCGCAAGTGGCATGACTCTGGGGCAACGTCATCCACAAGGAAGGTTGTGAGTGATGAGGTTGTTGTTGGGGGTCCTCTCGATAGCGGGGTTGCTCGGGCAGGAGACTCGCCCGGCTGACTTGAATACCCGATTGGCACAGGCCTGAAGCGTACCGGGTTCCTGCGAGCCTTGATTTGTTGAATCAGGCCACCGCGGTC
>CAWULT010000220.1:0-3653 GCA_963923455.1 uncultured bacterium | reverse complement strand
GATGAAGAGCTGCGTCTGCCCCGTCGCCAACTGCCTGACCGTGTGGAGGTTCCAGACCTTCTGGAGAAGTGTGTGTCCCATGTCTGTTCGGGTCCGGTGATCGTAGCACCTTCCCTGTTGGGCCGGCCAGTGCAGCTGGGCTAACATCCCCAGGCGCGTGCGCACCCGGATCCGTCATCTCGTCGGCCGCGCCGGCCAGCTCCTGCTCGGTTCCATCGAGCAGGAGCAGCGCGACCTGAAACACCAGGTCCTGTCACGGCTCAAGACGCTCGACCGGCGGGTCGAATCGGCCCTCGAGCAGGCGCGCGCCGACGCACGGCTGCTGAGCGCGCGGGCGCGGACCGTCCGTTCGCCCGGCCGGCTTCGCGGGCTCACGATGCCGCGACACGCGACCGAACTCGCCCCGTCCCGCTACCCGGCGCGGATCGAGATGCCGTGGCCGGCGGAGATCGTGGAGCTCACCGCCTGTCCCGCCTGCGGCCAGCAGGAGTGGACGCCGGTCTGCGAGTTCAACCGATTCCTCGTCGTCGACAGCGCGCCCGACCCGCACGCGGCACGGTACGACTACGCGCTGTGCCACCACTGCGGCGTCGTCTTCGCCCGGCACCGCCCTGTCGGCACCCGATACCGGACGTTCCTCGTGGCCTTCGAGGAAACGCTGGGCCGTGCCCGCAAGGACGGCGAGCAGGCCCACCTGCTGGGTTCTGGTCCGCTGTCCCCCGCCGCCGAGACGCAACTGCGCACCAGCCTCTCGGCCGGGATGTTCGTGTCGGAGGCGGCCGGCCCCGCACCGCGCACCGCGCGCACCCTGGTACGGGATCGCCTCGCGGCCGCGGCACACGTCGAAGTGCTGGGGGCGCTGCTCGACCTGCGGGCCCCCCGGGTACTCGAGCTGCGGCCCCGCTTCGGCGCCATCGGCGCCGCGTTGCGGCGTCTCTACGGCGGCAGCACGTTCGCGCTCCCGCTCTTCGAGGTGCAGCAGTGGGTGGCCCGGCACGTCTACGGCACGACCGCCGACGCGCTGCTGGACTACGACCGCTTCACCATTCCCTACGACGGCCCGTTCGACCTGATCGTGGGCAACCACATGTTGACGCATGCGGTACGGCCCGCTGAGTTCCTGGCGACGGTCCGGGCCGCCCTCCGGCCCGGTGGCCACCTGTATCTCTACAACGAGCCGGACGAAGGCGACTTCCTCGCGCCGGGCGGGAAGTCGATGTTCAAGACGCTCAACCCGTTTCACCTGCAGACGTTCGACGCCGCGTCGCTCGATCGCGTGCTGCGCCTCTCCGGATTCGAGCCGCTGTTCCTGACGCACCACGGCGGCAACTGTGTGGTGCTCGCGCGGGTTGCGCCCGCCGAGGCGCCGCCGGTCGAACCGCAGGCGGCCCGGGCGCGGCGGCGCCGGTTGGCCCGCTACGCGCAGGCCCGGGACCGGGCCATCCTGCTGCTGCCGCCCGACCTGCGCGGCACCTTCGCGGAGGAATGGGAGGCCGTCATCGAACGGGCGTTCGCCGGTGGCGTGATCGACTTCGATCGGAGCGGGGCCCTGCGCCTGGTGCGCTGAGCCCGCGGTCGTTCAGCCGCCTGGCCCCGGAGACCGCCGGGTGGCCGGCCACCCAGCAGCGCCACGGACGGTCCACGCCGACGCGGATCCCAATCCGCGGGCCCCACCGCCGTTCGCCCGTTGGGATCCCCCGGTCCTCGATCCAGAGGCGATCGCCCTCGAGGTCGATGCGGTTGTGGGCGCCCGACACTCCCATCGCCCTGGACAAGTTGCCGGGCCCGCGGCACAGGTGGTGCGCCGGCATCGGCCGGCCCCGACGGCGCGCCATCGCCTCGAGCCCCTCGATCGGCTCCAAGGCGCGCAACAGCACCGCGGCTGGCGCGCCCTCCGCCTCGGTGACGGCGTTCGTCAGGTAGTGAAGGCCGTAGTTGAGATACACGTAGGCAATGCCGGGTGGTCCATACAGCGGAGCGTTTCGCGCCGTGGGCCCTGGCGCGGCATGGCAGGCGGGATCGGACTCGCCGACGTAGGCCTCGACTTCCACGATCACGCCGGCGCTGAGCCCGTCAGGCGCGGCGTGGACGAGCACCTTGCCGATCAGGTCGGCCGCCACGTCGAGCGTCGGCCGGTCGAAGAAGGCGCGACGCAGCCGGCGCGGCGCGCCCCCGGCCTGCCGGGCGTCAGTCGGCGTCACCACCCTGCGTCCGGTTCGCCGCCAGGACGCCGCGCAGCGCACGACCGGTATGAGAGGCCTCGGCCTGCGCCACCTGCTCGGGCGTGCCCGTCGCCACCACGCGGCCGCCCTCGACGCCTCCTTCGGGCCCGAGATCCACCAGGTAGTCAGCGGTCTTGATCACGTCGAGGTTGTGCTCGATCACGAGCAGCGTGTGCCCGGCCTCGATCAGCTTGCGGAACGCCGCGAGCAACTTGGCGATGTCGTCGAAATGCAGGCCGGTGGTCGGCTCGTCGAGCACGTAGAGCAACCGGTCGCCCCCGAACGTGACGAGATGCGCCGCAATCTTGATTCGCTGGGCCTCGCCGCCCGAGAGGGTCGTGGCCGGCTGCCCCAGCCGCAGGTACCCCAGGCCGATCTCGTCGAGCACCTGCAGCCGCCGCAGGACCTTCGGCGAGCCGCTGAAAAACGTCAGCGCCTCCCGCACGGTCATGTCCAGCACCTGGTGAACGTTCTTGCCGCGGTAACGCACTTCGAGCACCTGCGGCTTGAACCGACGGCCGTCACACTGCTCGCACGGCACGAACACGTCCGCCAGGAACTGCATCTCGACGCGGACCTCGCCCTCCCCCTGGCAGGCTTCGCACCGGCCCCCTGGCACGTTGAACGAGAAATGGCTCGCGGTCAGCCCCCTCGTCTTGGCGTCCTTGGTCAGCGAGAACAGCTCCCGGATCGGATCGAACGCCTTCAGGTAGGTCACCGGGTTCGACCGCGGCGTCCGGCCGATGGGGGTCTGATCGACCAGCACCACATCGCTGACGAACTCGTGCCCCTCGAGCGACCGGTGGGCGCCGACCCGGCGGTCCCAGTCCCCCTTCGCCCGCTTCAGGGCGGCGTACAGGACGTCGTGCACGAGCGTCGACTTGCCCGACCCGCTGACCCCGGTCACGCACGTAATGGCGTTCAACGGGATGTCGAGGTCGACGCCCTTGAGGTTGTGCTCGGTGGCGCCCCGCAACCGGATGCGCTGGCCGACGCCCGGCCGCCGGACCGCCGGGACCGGAATCGACAGCTCGTGCCGCAGGTACTTCGACGTCAGCGAGCGCGGCTCCTGCAGCAGGCCCTCGAACGTGCCCGCGTACACGACCTTGCCCCCCTGCTCCCCTGCCCCGAGGCCGATGTCGACCACGTAGTCCGCCACGCGGATCATGTCCTCGTCGTGCTCGACGACGAGGACCGTGTTCCCTTGGTCGCGCAACTGCAGCAGGATGTCGATCAGCCGCTCGTTGTCGCGGGTGTGCAGTCCTATCGACGGCTCGTCGAGCACGTACAGGGTTCCGACGAGGGCGGACCCGAGCGACGTCGCCAGGTTGATCCGCTGCGACTCCCCCCCCGAGAGCGTCGAGGACAGCCGGTCGAGCGTCAGGTAGTCGAGTCCCACGTCGCTCAGGAACGCGAGCCTCCGCCGGATCT
>CAWULT010000219.1:0-3730 GCA_963923455.1 uncultured bacterium | reverse complement strand
CCGCACTGCCGCGACACCGCCCGCCACGGCCAGCGCCCCGCGCGCAGCGGCCACTCCGGCTCCACGCCGTGCTGCCGCTGCAGCTCCGGCGGCGGCGTCCGCCCCCGCGGCCTCGCTCGCCGCACCGGTTCCGCCCGCGGCACCCGCGCCGGTTGCCCCGACGAAGGCGGTGACGTCCGCGCCGCAGCCCGAGGTGGCCGCGCAGACCGAACCCGTCAGCCCCCGCCCCCAGCCCGCCGTCGCGTACGTGCCGGCGCCGTCGCACACGTTCGGCATCGGTGTGCTGACCAGCGGACCCGGGATGGGCATCGGTGGGACCGCGCGCGCCTGGGCGGGAGGCCGGCTCGGCGTGCAGCTCGACGTCGTTCGCACGGCGATGCGCAACGACCTGTTCGGTTCGAGCCTGACGTCGACGCAGGTCGGGCCGCGCGTGCTGATGGCGCTTCGCGACCGCGTGTCCGACTCGCTCTGGGTGCGGCCGTACGTCGGCGCCGGGGCGAGGTTCTATCGGTCGTCGGTGTCCGGCCTCGGCGTCGGCGTGCCGACGACCGACAACCGGATCGGGGCGCAGATGTTCGGCGGTGTCGAACTCTCCGCCGCCGGCGCGCCGCGCTTCGGTCTGAGCGTCGACGTGGGCTACGACTGGCTGCAGAACCCGTTCGACCAGTACACGCTGAACGGCGTCGCAGTCGCCGTCAGCGGCCGCTGGTACGTCCGCTAGCCCTCCCGCTCACACGGCCCGGCGCCGGGCGCGCCCAGCAGCGTTTCCTCGCGGACGCAACCGTCGCGAAGGCCGGCTGACCCCAGGCTGCGGCAGGCCGAGCGGCTGCCCCGGCCGGGTCTCCGTGGCCCGCCCGGCTTGACGGGCCTCCGTGGCGGGCGGACGATGCACTCGTGCGGATTCTCGTCGTCGAGGACGATCGCAGCATCGCGGACTTCATCGCCGGCGGCCTCCGGCAGGAGGGCTTCGCCGTGGACGTCGCGGCCGACGGCGTCGAGGGCCTCGACCTCGCGCAGGCCGCGCCGTACAGCGCCGCTGTCGTGGACGTGATGCTGCCGCGGCTCGACGGCCTCAGTCTCGTCACCGCGCTGCGCCGCGCGGGCGTACAGGTGCCCATCCTGTTCCTGAGCGCGAAGCACACGGTCGACGACCGCGTGCGCGGGCTGCAGGCGGGCGGCGACGACTACCTGACGAAGCCGTTCGCGTTTCCGGAACTGCTGGCCCGCGTGCAGGCTCTGACGAGGCGTGGACAGGTGTCGCAGGAGCCGACGGTGCTGTCGATCGCCGACTTGCGGCTCGACCGCCTGACGCGCCACGTCGAGCGCGGCGGCACGGCGATCGACCTCCGTCCCCGCGAGTTCGCGCTGCTCGAGTTCCTGCTGCGCCACCAGGGTAAGGTCGTGTCGAAGGCGATGATCGTGTCGCACGTCTGGGACTATTCGTTCGACACGGGCACCAACATCGTCGACGTGCTGGTCTACCGGCTGCGCGACAAGATCGACAAGGGCTTCGAGCCGAAGCTCCTGCACACGGTGCGCGGCGTGGGCTATGTCCTCAAGGTGGCGTGAGTCGCTGCGGCACGCGTTCGCGCTGCGGCTGGCGCTCTGGTACGCGGCCGTGTTCGTCGTCAGCGCGCTCGCGCTGGTAGCCGCGACCTACCTGCTGCTGGCGCGCTCGCTCGCAGCCCAGGACCACGACGTGCTCGAGACGATGCTCGAGCGCTACCAGGTGGAGTACGACGCCGGGGGCCTGCCCGCGCTCGAGCGCCTGATCGACGCCGACTCGGCCGAGGGTCGGCACGAGCGCCTGCTGGTGCGCGTCGTCGGATCCGCGGCGGAGGTGATCTACTTCGCCACGCCGCCCGGATGGAGCGACTTCGACCTGGCCGCGCTCGACCGCCCGGCGGGCACGGAACCCTCGTGGTTGTCGATCGCGCGGGCGTCCGACGGGGCGGTGCTCGAGGTGGGCTCGGTGCGCCTGCGCGGCGACGTTACCGTGCAGGTGGGCCGCAGCTCGCGCGTCAGGGACGAGCTACTCGGCCGCTTCCAGGCGCAGCTGCTCGAGGTGTTCCTGGTCATCAGCGTGATCGCCGCGATCGGGGGCGGGGTACTGACCTACGTGGGCCTCGCGCCCGTGCGCTCGCTCGAACGCACGTTGCGGTCCATTCTCGAGACCCGGCGCTTCGAGGGCCGCGTCTCGACCACGGGGTCAGGCGATTCGCTCGACCAGCTCGGCGAGCTCGTCAACGATCTGCTCGCCCGCATCCAAACGCTCGTCGGCGCCATGCGCGGCGCACTCGACAACGTCGCGCACGACCTGCGGACGCCGTTGACGCGCTTCCGCAACACCGCCGAGGCGGCCGTCGTCTCGGACGATCCCGCCGCGCTTCGAGACGGCCTCGGGGCCGCGCTCGACGAGGCGGAGCGGATGGGCGCCACGCTGACCGCGTTGATGGACGTGTCGGAGGCCGAGACCGGCTCGATGCGCCTGACCCGCGAGCGGGTCGTGGTCTCCGAGCTCGTCCAGGAGGCCGTCTCGCTCTACGCGGATGCCGCCGAGGATGCGGGGCTGGCGCTCCACGTGGCCGTGGACCCGGCCCTGGTGTTGTACGCGGACCGCGCGCGGCTCCGGCAGGCGCTGGCCAACCTGCTCGACAACGCCGTGAAGTACACGGGCCCCGGCGGCCGCATCGACGTCAGCGCCCGCGCCGCGGACGCCGGCGTCTCGATCGCCGTGGCCGACACCGGCGCCGGCGTGCCGCCGGACGAATTGCCGCTCATCTGGGACCGGCTGTATCGCGCGGACGCCAGCCGGGCGACCAGGGGACTCGGGCTGGGCCTGTCGCTCGTCAAGGCCATCGTGGCGGGTCACGGGGGAACGGTCGCGGCGACGTCGACGCCCGGGCAGGGGAGCGTCTTCACGATCACTCTCCCGCTCGGCGCGCCCGCGGCGCCCCACGGCTGAAGGGCGACCGGTGCCGGCGGGGGGAGCCGGCACCGGTCGTCGCGCGTGGGGGGTCAGTGCCTGGTGACCGCCGGCTTGGCGGCGGCCTTGTGCGTCCCCTTGGCGGCGCTCTTCGCGGCGTGGTCGCGCACCTGGACGCGCTGAGCCGTCCGGTTGCCGCCGGCCACCGTGTACTGCACCCTGACGGTGCGGCCCACGTCGTTGCCGAGATCCGCGGACGTGAGCGCCTTCTTGCCCTGGAGGATGTGAGCGTCCGGGGCGAGCGTGAAGGTCATGTCGTGCTTGCCCTGGGCGACGACGAGCGTGTTGGTGCCGGCGTCGAAGCGTTCGATGCGGCCCGAGGCCCACGCGGCCGAGGGCTTCACCGGCGCGGCCGAGGCCGCCGCCGACAGACCGAGCACTCCGACGATGCCGAGCAGTGCGATGCGACGCATGGTGACGTTCTCCTGAAAGCCGTCGCGCCAACCGGGCCGGCGTCCTCGCGCGACGGGAGGGGGCGCCGGTCGACCGGCGCCCCTCAGTGGGCCCGGCCGTGTCTCGCTGCTGTAGACACGATACGGGCCTCCAGGTGTCGGTCGCCTGTCCTCGACATGACATCGGTGTCAGGGGGGCCGGGGGCCGCCTGTCACCGTTGTCATGTTGCCGCCACGGTCCGGATGGCGAACCCGGACTTCAATGAACGGCAGTCCGCCGCGGCGCGTCCCGCGCACGTCGGCCGCGGCCGACCGGAGGATCGACGGACATGCAGCTGCTGACCTGGCTTCT
>CAWULT010000218.1:0-3919 GCA_963923455.1 uncultured bacterium | reverse complement strand
CCGCTGACCGGCGTCGGGGAACGCGACGCGGCCATCATCCGCTTCGGGCGCCAGATGCTGAGCGACAAGAAGGTCGACTCGGCCACCTTCGCCAAGGCCGTCGAGCTGTTCGGGCGCCGGGGGGCGATGGATCTCGTCGCGGTGATGAACACCTACGCGGCCAGCGGCTTCTACGCGCTGGCGGTCGACGAGCACATGGCGCCGGGCCAGCCGACGCTGTCGCGCAAGTGAAGGACCGAGGGCGCGGACGCGCCCTCGGTCGCCTCGCCGGAGCCGCTCCTCACTTCGACGAACGGGACATGCAGCGCGCCGCCTTGTTCGATGGGTCGTTCGGGTCGGCCCCCTGCGGCCGGCCCGGGATTCGGACGTCGCGATACGCCTGATGACAGGCGGCGCACGCGTCCGACAGGTCGCCTGTCGCGTCGGACACCGCTTCCTGGTTGCGCGTCTGGGAAATCCGGTAGGTCTTGCGCGCGACCTCGATCATCTGCTCCGTGTAGCGGATCCAGTCGGGATCGGTGATCGGCGCGACCCGCCCGTTCTCGCACTTGATTCCCGGCACCAGCATCAGCGGAGAGGCATCGGCCAGCGCGATCGCCGCGTTGTCGACCAGCTGCCACCCGCCGTAGATGCCGGCGCCCCACGTCGTCCACGAGAACCCCTGCGACTGGCTGGCGTCCGCGCTCTGGGAAGGTGGCGGCGCCCCAGGATCCGACGTCTGCACCGTGAAGATCAGGTTGGAGTTCGGGAAGAAGATCGCGCGCATCAGCTGCGCCATGTTGCCGAGCGCCGGGTACACCTTGCCAGCGGTCGCAGCGGAAGCCGAGGCCTGCCCCGCCGCGGCCCGGACCGGAAACCGCACGAGCCGAAGCGCCGCGTCCGTCGACGACAGTTCCGTGCCACCCGCCGGGAAGCCGCCCGACTTCAGCATGTGGGCGACGAGGTCGGCCGACTGCTGCGCCGTCAGCTGGCCCGGCGCATCCAGCGGCATCGTGTTGCGGATCTTGCCGGCCAGGTCCGAGAGCGGCTGCGCCTGCCACGCGGCCAGGAAACCGTCACCGACCAGCGGCGGACCCTGGGCCCCCGCCAGCGCCGCTCCGTGGCACGACGCGCACTGCGCGGCGTAGAGCACCTGCCCGCGGGCGGCCTGGGCGGTCGTGAACACCCCGTCCGCCGCCGTGCGAGGCGCCTGCGCAGACACCGCGCCTGAGACGCCCCCGACGATCGCGCCGGCCAGCGCCACGCCGCCGAGCGCCCTGGCGCCCCGCCCGAGTCCTGCCACTCGCCACCACACCGCCATTTCTCCTCCCGTCCGCCTCGTCCACCCGACCCAGTGCCATCCCGACAGCGCGAGGCGGCTCAGCATACACCGCCGGCCGCACGGCCAAGGCTCATCACGTCTCGTCATGTCAATTGGGTATGCCATCACCAGAAAATGGGTATTGGACACTCGGCCCGCGACTGGGGCAGGGTAACGCCGGTCGTTCGAGCCACACCGTCGGGGTCCTCAAGGAGGCTGTACATGCGTGTACTGAAGTCCATCCTCTGGGCGCTCGGGTTTCTCGTCGTTCTTCCTCTCTCGGCCTTCGCGCAAGCGGGCCTGGCCGGGCTCGTCAGAGACACCTCAGGAGCCGTGCTGCCAGGCGTCACGGTCGAGGCCGCCAGCCCGGTGCTGATCGAGAAGGCCCGCACGTCGGTCACCGACGCCAACGGCCGCTACACCGTCTCCGATCTGAGGCCAGGCACCTACAAGGTCACGTTCACGCTGCCGGGCTTCAAGACCGTGGTGCGCGACGGCGTCGAGATCGCCGGCACCGCCGTCTTCACCGTCAACGCCGACCTGAGCGTCGGCGGCGTCGAGGAGACGATCACCGTCTCCGGCGAGACGCCGGTCGTCAACCTGCAATCGACCACCCGCCAAGCGGTGATGGACCAGACGGTGGTCAGCGCCATCCCCAGTTCGCGCACCCCGTTCACCACTGGCGTGCTGATTCCCGGCGTGCGCCGCGGCGCGTTCATGAGCCAGGACGTCGGCGGATCCGTCGTCCAGGAGGTCGCGTCGCTCGAGGCGAACGGCAGCCGGACGGCCGACCAGAAGCTGATGGTCAACGGTGTCGCGCTGAGTTCGATGATCGGCGGCGGCTGGGGCGGCGGCGCCGTGCCGAACGCGTCGGGCACCCAGGAGTTCGCGATCGACGTCTCGGCCGTGGACGCGCAGGCGGCCACGGGCGGCGTCCGCATCAACTTCATCCCCCGCGACGGCGGCAACAAGTTCAGCGGCACGGTGTTCGGCAGCTACGCGAACGAGGACTTCGCCGGCGACAACTTCACCGGCACCGACGTGCAGGCCCGGGGCCTGAGCACGCCCGGCCGCATCAAGGCCAACGGCGACTTCAACCCCGGCGTGGGCGGCCCGATCAAGCGCGACAAGGTCTGGTTCTTCGTGTCCGGCCGGAAGCTCTTCGCCGACAACTACGTCGCGGGCATGTTCTTCAACCAGAACGTCAACCGCATCGACCGCTTCGACTACGTGCCGTCGACCAGCCAGGCGATCCTGCACCAGGAACAGCTGATCGGGCAGGGGCGCTTCACGTGGCAGATCAACCCGAAGAACAAGCTCGGGATCACGGCTGACTTCGAGAAGTTCTGCGCGTGCACCACCGGCATCTCGGCCACCGTCGCGCCGGAAGCCGGCGTCGACCGCCGCTTCCCGCTGCAGCGCTTCGTCACGAGCGACTGGAACACCCCCGTCAGCAACAAGCTGCTCGTCGAGGCCAGCGCCATCCACCGCGTCGAGCGCTGGGGCGGCATGCACCCCCAGGAGGGCAAGGTTGGCAACATCGACGGGCTCACGCCGGGCATCGTCGGCATCACCGACAACCCGTCGCGGTTCAACGGTGCCAGCCTGACCTACCGCGCGGCCACGACGGCCGGCGGCGGGTACAACAACTCGTGGAACTGGAACATCCACTACCGGGCGGCCGTGTCGTACATCACCGGCTCGCACAACGTGAAGGTGGGGTTCAACAACGCCTACGGCCACTACGAGAACACGACGTACACCAGCCCGGCGATGCCCTACAGCTACAACTTCGCCAACGGCATCCCGAACTCGATCGTGTACAACATCGCGCCGCGCACGGTCGGCGTGAACGTGAACCGCGACCTCGGCCTGTTCGCGCAGGACAAGTGGACCACCGGACGCTGGACGCTCTCGGGCGGCGTGCGCTTCGACTCCTACAAGAACAGCTTCCCGGCGCAGTCGATCGTCGGCAACTACTTCGGCCGAAACCTCAACATCCAGTACGACAAGATCGACAACCTGAACTGGAAGGACATCACGCCGAAGATGGGCGCCACCTACGACGTGTTCGGCACGGGCCGCACGGCGCTGAAGGTGACGCTCAACAAGTACCTGGCCGGCCTCGGCACAACGGGCAACCTGTCCGACCCGCCGAACCCGATCAACCGCCTGATCACCAGTACCAACCGGCCCTGGTCCGACGCGAACGGCAACTTCACCCCGGACTGCAACCTGAACAACTTCGACGCCAACGGCGAGTGCGGCGCGCTCGTCAACGCGGCGATCTTCGGCACGGTCACGCCGGGCACCACCTACGATCCGGATCTGATGAGCGGCTGGGGCCGCCGTGACTTCAACTGGGAGTTCACGACCAGCGTGCAGCACGAGATCATCCCGCGCCTCTCGGCCGAAGTGCAGTACGCGCGGCGGTGGTACGGCAACTTCCGCGTGCAGGACGACCTGGCCGTCGGGCCGAACGACTACACGAAGTTCACCTTCACCGTGCCGCAGGACTCGCGCCTGCCGAACGGCGGGGGCTACACGCTGACGGCCTTCGACCTGACGCCGGCCGGGGCCGCCACTACCGCGCGCCAGTTCGCCACGCGGCGCCGTAGG
>CAWULT010000217.1:0-3945 GCA_963923455.1 uncultured bacterium | reverse complement strand
GGCGGTTACGGCACCTTCTACGACTGGTACGAGACGAACCTCTACGATCAGACCCTGCGCGTCAACGGCATCGCCCAGCGCGATCTGCTGATTCTGAACCCGGGCTACCCCGATCCGTTCGTCGGCACGGCGCCGATCGTGCTGCCGGGCGGCCGTGTGCAGGCCTCGCCGGATCTCCAGATGCCGTACATCCACCAGGCGTCGATCGGCCTGGAGCGGCCGATCACCCAGAACCTGCAGTTCCAGGCGTCGTATCAGATGCTGCGCGGCCGCAACCTGATGCGGTCGGTCAACATCAACGCGCCAGACGCCTTCGGCGTGCGCCCGGAACCCTCGGTCGGCACCGTCACGCAGTTCGAATCCACCGGCCGCTCGCTGAGCGACCGGCTCAACGTCAGCTTGAACTACCGCCTGCCGCAGCGCCGCATCTTCATGGGCGGCAACTACACGCTGGGTCAGGTGAAGAACCATGCCGATAACGCGACGTCGCTGCCGGCCAACAGTCTGAACCCCGACGCCGAGTGGGGCCCGTCGTTCCAGGACGTGCGGCACCGCATGAACGCGATGCTGAACCTGCCCCTGATGGCCGGCGTTCGCATGAACATCAACGCGAACGCACAGTCGGCTTCGCCCTACAACATCACGACGGGCCGGGACGACAACGCGGACGGCGTGGTCAACGATCGGCCGGCGGGTATCGGCCGCAACGCGGCCCGCGGGCTCGCGCGCTTCGACATGAGCCTGCGCCTGAGCCGCAACATCGGCTTCGGGGGTGCGCGTCCCACGGCGGGCGGCGCCGGCGGTGGGGGCGCGCGTGGCGGGGCCGGCGGCGGCGCGCGCGGCGGCGGCCGTGGTGTTGCGCAGCAGATTCAGGGTCCCGGTGGTCCTGGCGGCCCCGGTGGTGGCGGTCCTCGAGGCGGTGGCGACGGCGGGGGCTTCTTCGGCGGCGAGAATCAGCGCTTCACCGCGGAGGTCTTCGTCAGCGCCAACAACGTGCTGAACCGCGTCAACTACGTGAACTTCGTCGGCAACCAGCTGTCGCCGTTCTTCGGGCGGGCCACATCCGCGTCGCAGCCCAGACGCCTCGAGATCGGGTTGAACTTCCGGTTCTGACGAGGCGCCGTGGGCGCGCCGGAATCGCCCTAGAATCGACGTGTGAAGGTTACCGTCGTCGGAGCTGGCGTCATCGGGTGCGCCGTGGCGTACGAGTTGTCCCTCCGCGGCGCCAGCGTCGTGGTCGTCGATGCCAGGCCAATCGGGCAGGGGGCGACGCAGGCGTCGGCCGGCATGCTGGCACCCTACATCGAAGGTCACAGCCCGGCCCTCATGACGCTGGGCCTGCACAGCCTGGACCTCTACGACGACTTCATGGCCAGCCTGCGCGACCGCACCTCGCGTCCGGTCGAGTACGGCAGGCAGGGCAGCCTTCAGGTGGCGTTCGGCGACGCCGACCTGCCGCGGCTGCACGAGACGGCCGGCTTTCTCGATGCGTCGGGCGGCCGGTACTCGTGGCTCGACGGCGGCGAGGCGCGTGAACTCGAGCCCGGCCTGGCGGCCGACGTGTCTTGCGGTCTGTTGATTGCCTCACACGGCTACGTGACGGCCGGCCGGTTGACGGACGCGCTGGCCGACGCGGCCTGCGCGCGCGGCGTCCGGTTCTCGTCGGGCCGGGTCGACACCATCGACGAGCGCGGCGGCGGCATTCGCGTTACGACGGCCAGCGAGACGCTGGACGCCGACCGCGTGGTACTGGCTGCCGGCAGCTGGTCCGCACGCATTGCGCCAGACGCGGTGCCGACGACACCGGCGCTGGTGAAGCCCGTGCGTGGCCAGTTGCTGCACCTCCAGGCGCCCAGCCGGCCCGCCTCGCACGTGATCTGGCACGGGCACACGTACCTGGTGCCGTGGCTCGACGGATCGTTGCTGGTTGGCGCCACTGTCGAGGACGTCGGGTTCGACGAACGCGTCACGCCCGAGGGCTCGGGTGCCTTGCGCGCCAGCGCGGAACGTGTGTTGCCTGCACTGGCGTCGGCCGCGCTCGCGGAGGTGCGCGTGGGTCTGCGGCCTCACACGCCGGACGAACTGCCGCTCATCGGTCCCTCGTCCGCAATGCCCGGCGTCTTCTACGCGACCGGACACTACCGCAGCGGCGTGTTGCTGGCGCCGCTGACGGCGCAGATGGTGGCCGACTTCCTGATCGATGGCCGCCGGCATCCAGACCTCGCGCTCACGAGGCCGGACCGGTTCGGGCTGTGAGCCGATTTCGCCTTGCTTCAGTCCAGGCCCGTGGCGCAGGCCCCTGCCCGGCGACGGCCGATGCTGCGCCCGGGAAGGCTCCCTCCGCTCCTCACCCGTCTGGCTGCTGACTTGCGGCGACATCAGTTACGCGGCTCAAAACAAGCCTCTGAGTGGAGAACCGCCTCCCGCTGTTCTGGCTTGAGGCTGAGGTCGGGTCCACGCGTCCATCCTACCGGTTGCTACTCCACGGTGACGGACTTGGCGAGGTTGCGGGGCTGGTCCACGTCGCAGCCGCGACGGACGGCGATGTGGTAGGCCAGCAACTGGAGCGGCACGGTCATCACGATTGGTGTCAGGAATGGCGTCGTCCGCGGCATCGGCACGACGACGTCATGGTCGCAGTCGACGACACCGGGCATCCGCTCGTCGCCCTCTCTTGTGATCGCGATGAGTGGAGGAGGCTGACGATGTGGTGGCGGATGTCCCCTGGTGCCAGTGTGCCGCGCCCCTGCGCTTTGTACAGCGCCAGCGGTTGCAGCGCGACGAGCGGCGAGGTGCACGCCTTGGTCGAGGCGCGGCCAATCTCGGGACCGGCGTGCGTGTAGACCGTTCCGTCAGTCTCTCGGGTGGCCATGCTGCCGACGACGTTGCCGACGGCGATGCTGCTGGCACCCTTGCGCCGCGCCTCGCGCAGTGGGGCTAACGTGTCGGCCGTCTCCCCCGACTGCGTGACCGCGATTGCCAGCTCGTGGCTCGAGACGAGGGGGCGGTGTCGAGCCGCTGCTGTCGAAACGACCCGCCCGCAGCCGGCGAGACGCCGGACGGACGCCGACACCGCACCGAGCGGTGCTCACGGGCATTCTGTTGGTATTTCGGAGCGGGCAGCCCTAAAACCGGCACCCCCGCGAGAGACGGTGTGGCTCCGGCACGGCCTGATGGCGCCGCTTCTGCCAATGGCCGACGCCTTTCAATCCCTGCGGGGCTGCATCGGTTCCGGCGCTCGGTGGTTCGCTCCAAACGCCTGCCTTGCGCCCACCAGCACCGCCTGTCTATGACCTGCTCGTACACGCTTGTCGAGACCTCGTCAGCGAGTCCTTAATAGTGCTTTAGATCTAGTGTCTATACACCCATACTTAATAACCTATTCGTTTGCGTCATTGCTCGCTTGCAGGCTACGGCCGTACCATTCGGCCGACTGTATGCTGACAATTGACCAGAGTGCTGCCCCAAAGACCCTCTCCAGCCGCTACGCCGGTTCACGTAGGGTCTGGCTCGACATCTCCAACTGTGTTCGCAGGGTGGTCTCTCGTCGTGGCGGCAGACCCCTGCTGATGGGTCTCCTCGTGGCCGGTGTGCTCGGGGTCAATACCGCACCAGTCTTCGCTGCGGGGTCGGCAAGCCCGGCCACTTGGAGTGCTCCCGCGGCCGGTGGCTCGACCACCATCAGCCTAACCGGCACCGGGGGCACGAATAGCTGGACGTCGGCTACCTCCAATCAGGCGTGGCTCACCGTCAGCCCCAATACCGGCAGCCTGCCCGGCAGTCTCACGTTAACCGCAGCCTCGACTACCAGCACCTCGACGAGAACCGCCACGGTGACCGTGAACTTCAATAACGGTCCCAACGCTACGGTGACGGTGACGCAGGCGGCGGGGACGCTGTCGCTGAGCGAGTCGACGTGGGCGCCGGCGGCGGCCGGGGCGACGA
>CAWULT010000216.1:0-4119 GCA_963923455.1 uncultured bacterium | reverse complement strand
CGCGCGCCACCGGCTTCGTCCACGCCCAGGATCGATTCTTCCAGATGGACCTGGCGCGACGCCGGGCGGCCGGTGAGCTGTCGGCACTCGTGGGCCGGCGCGCCCTGCCCGCGGACCGCGAGATCCGCGTGCACCGCTTCCGGCCGGAGGCCCTGCGGGCCCTCGCGCTGATGGCGGCGCGTGATCGCGCGCTGATCGAGGCCTACACGGCCGGCGTCAACGCGGGCCTGCGGGGACTCGCGGCGCCCCCGTTCGAGTACACCCTGCTGCGGCAGGCACCGGAGCCCTGGCGTCCCGAAGACTCGCTGCTCGTGATCCTGTCGATGTTCGTCACGCTGCAGGACCGGAAGGGCGCGTACGAGTCGACGGTCGGCACGCTCCACGACGTGCTGCCCGCGGAGGCCGCGGCCTTCTTCGCACCGCGCGGCACTGAGTGGGACACGCCGGTCGCCGGCACCGCACTGCCGATGGCACCGATTCCCGAGCCTGGCGTCTTCGACCCGCGAGCGCGGCGCACCGGCAAGCGGCCAGTCGCCCCCGTCCGCGTGCCGGAAGTCGTGCGGGCGGACCCGGCCGGCGAATGGCTCCTCGCCCCCGATGGCGAACCCGCCGTCGGCAGCAACAGCTTCGCCGTGGATCGCCGCCACACCGCCGACGGCCGGGCACTCGTCGCCAACGACATGCACCTCGAGGTCCGCGTGCCGAACACGTGGTACCGCGCGGTCTTCGAGTGGCCGGACCCAGGCGGGGCCGACGCGCCCAACCTCGTGGCCGGCGTCACGTTGCCGGGCGTGCCCGCGATGATCGTCGGCAGCAACACGTACGTGGCCTGGGGCTTCACGAACACCTACGGCGACTGGACCGACCTGATCCTGCTGGACGTCGACCCGGCGGATCCGCGGCGCTACCGCACGCCGGGCGGCTGGCGCACCTTCGAGCGCTACGACGAGGTGATCCACGTGGCTGGCGATGCCGACGTGCACGCGCCCGTCGACTGGACGATCTGGGGCCCCGTGATCACGCCGGACCACGCAGGCCGCCCACGGGCGCTGCGCTGGGTGGCCCACGCCGCCGATCGCCTGGCATCGACGGTGACGCCGCTCGAGGCCGCGCGGACGCTCGAGCAGGGGTTCGACGCGGTCAACGGCCTCGGCACGCCGGCCCAGAACATCGTCATGGCCGACCGCGCGGGCCGCATCGGGTGGTCGGTGTTCGGGTCCATCCCGCGCCGCGAGGGCTTCGACGGGTCGCGGCCGCAATCGTGGGCCGACGGCCGCGCAGGCTGGAACGGGTGGCTCGGCCCGGCGGAGTTTCCGCGCATCGTCGACCCCGCCGGCGGCCGCATCTGGACGGCCAACCAGCGCGTGGTCGACGGGCACGACCTCGCCCTGCTCGGGGACGGCAGCTACGAGGTGGGCTCGCGCGCCCGCCAGATCCGCGACGCGCTGCTCGCGCGCGAGCGCTTCACGGCGCGCGACCTGCTGGCCATCCAGCTCGACGCCCGCGCGGCCTTCCTGGGACGCTGGCGCGAGCTGATGCTGCGGACACTGACGCCGGAGGCCGTCCGCGGACACGAGGCGCGCCGCGCCCTGCGCGACGTGATCGAGCGCCGGTGGACCGGCGCCGCCTCGCCCGACTCCTCGGCGTACCGGCTGGTGCGCGAGTTCCGCGAGGAGCTGATGTCGCGGGTGACGGCCTTCGTGCTCGCGGACTGCTACGAGGCGGATCCGGCGTTCGACTACACGACCGTGCGCCGGCGCGAGGGACCGATCTGGGCGCTCGTGTCGGCCCGCCCGATGCACATGCTCGACCCGCGATACGCCTCGTGGAACGACCTGCTGCTGGCCGCGATGGACGACGTGGCGGCGCGCGCGGCGGCCAGCGGCGCCGGCTCACTGGCCGCCGCCACGTGGGACACCTACAACGTGACGGCCTACCGCCATCCGCTGTCGGCGGCGCTGCCGCTGGTCGGCCGGTGGCTCGACATGCCCGCCCGCGCCCTGCCTGGCGACCTCTTCACGCCGCGGATGCACTGGGGGGCGCTCGCCGCGTCGGAGCGGATGATCGTCTCGCCCGGGCGCGAGCAGGAAGGCATCCTGCACATGCCAACCGGCCAGAGCGGGCACCCGCTGTCGCCCTTCTACGCGAACTCGCATCCCGCCTGGGCGAACGGCGAGCCGACGCCGTTCCTCCCGGGGCCGGCGGCCCATACGCTGACGCTCGTGCCGTGAGGACCCGACCGCACGCGGGCACGAGCTGCGGCGCGACGGGCCCGGGATTCGAGGCTACCGGATGCTGTCGAGCCCCTCGGTCAGCTCGATCGAGGTGCCCCAGGGATCGGTGATGAACGCGATCGCCAGGCCCCAGTTCGGCACCTTGCGGAAGGCGACCGTCTGCTTGATGCCCATCTCGTCGAGCCGCTTGCAGAACGCCTCGAGGTCCTTGATCTCGAAGCCGACGTGATCGACGGCACGCCCGCTGGTACCGGCGACGGGGGCGGCGGCGGCCGAAAAGTTCAGTGCCACACCCGGCAGGTCACCCACGAGGAAGTTCGGCGTGTCGCGCGGCTTGGCGCCGAACACCTTGACGTACCAGTCGCGCATCGCCTGGTTCTGCTGCCCGAAGAAGTGCACGTGATGGAGCTTCGCCGGATCGGTCTGCTGCGCCGCCTCGAGGAGTTCCACCTTCACGTCGTCCGGCCCGAGCACGAACGCGAGCTTCGTCGTCGCGTTGGGCATCGCGATCTCGTTCTCCACCTTGTAGGCCGGCGGCGCCTCGGCGGCGGTCACCACGCGGTAGCCCGCGGCCTTCAGCCGGTCGAGCGTCTGGCGCAGGTTGGGCACCGAGAGGCCGAGATGATCGGCCGTCGTGCCCTTCGACCCGCCGGTCGGCGCCTGCGCGCGGAAGAAGATCACGACGCCGGGGAACTTCACGATGTCGGCGTTGTTGCCGGCGAACTTCCCGGGCACCCCACCGATCGTCGCGAAGAACTTCGAGGACGCCTCGATGTTGGACGACGCCAGGTGGTGGTGACCGTAGACGATCGGACCATCCTTGGTGGTCACGAACTGCGCCGAGGCCGGCGCGGCCAGCACCAGCGCCGCCAGCACCATCAGCGCGCCCATCGTCCGTCGTGTCATCGATGACTCCAGTCTGTGTCGAATGCGTCCGCACAGGATCGGCCGCGTGCCCCAACGCGGCCGCCGGTCGCAGGAGTGAGATTCTGCCACGGACTGCCCCGGACCCCTCGGGCGGCTGGCACGGGGGCCCGGTGGACGCGGGGCCTACAGCCAGCCGGACCGGCGGAAGCCGACGTAGAGCGCCACGCACGCGCCGCCCATCGCCAGCAGCGACGCATAGTAGCCGTACTCCCACCGCAGTTCTGGGATGTTGCTGAAGTTCATCCCGTAGATGCCGGCGATCATGGTGGGCACGGCGATCATCGCCGCCCAGGCCGTGATGCGCTTCATGTGCTCGTTCTGCGCCACCGACAGCAGGGAGAGGTGCGCCTCGAGCGCCGTCGTCAGCAGCTCGCGCTGCGCGTCCACCGTCTCGTTCATCCGGACGATGTGGTCGTAGACGTCCCGGAAGTACGGGCGGGTGTCCTCGTGCACGTGCGGGAAGTCGAACCGCATCAGCCGGTTGCACACCTCGACGAGCGGCGCCACCGCCCGGCGCACGGCCAGCAGCTCGCGCTTGAGGTGGTAGATGCGCTGCGTGGCCTCGACGTCGGTGACGTCACCGAAGACGGCGTCCTCGAGCTCTTCCACCTCTTCCTCGATGGCCCGGACGATCGGCAGGTACTGGTCGACGACGAAGTCCATCACGGCGTACAGCACGTAGGCCGGCCCCTTGGCCAGCAGCCGCGGTGTCGACTCGCAGCGCTGTCGGAGGCCCGTGTGCGAGCGCATCGACCCGTGCCGCACGGTGATGACGTAGTTGGCGCCGACGAACAGGTGCGTCTCCCCGAACTCGAGATGCCTCGGCGACTCGATTCGGCTCACCGTGCGCAGCACCACGAACAACGACCCCTCGTACTCCTCGAGCTTCGGCCGCTGGTGCGCGTTGTAGGCGTCCTCGATCGCCAGGTCGTGCAGCCCGAACTGCTGCTGCACTTTT
>CAWULT010000215.1:0-4183 GCA_963923455.1 uncultured bacterium | reverse complement strand
GGTCGCGCCCGCCGATGTCCTCGTAGCTCAGGTCGCTGCCGACGAAGCTCTCCTGCTTCTCCGAACCGGCGATCCGGCGGACGCGCCCGAGCGCGGGCAGGTAGAGGAAGCGCTCGTCATCCGCGTCCGGGTGCTCCCAGACGAGGAAGGCGGTGTTCCTGATGTCGTTGGGATAGCTGAAGCGGACGAGCGTCCGGTCACCCTTGCCGCCGGAGCCCTTGAGCGTGAGGAGCGTCATCGTCCGCTCGCGGGCCCGGCCCTGGCGGTCGAACAGGCGCATCGTCATCTCGGCGCGCGAGTCGCGCCCGGTGTCGCGCTCCTGGCTCTGGCGGGCCACCCAGTCGGGAGTCTGCTGGGCGGCGGAGCCGCCCTGCGCCTGGAGCACCGGCTGTCCGGCGCCGAGTGCGACGCTGGCGCCGAGCACGAGCGCAACCGACACGGTCCACCAGCGATACCCCATGACCCGATTGTGTGAACCGCTTCACAATGCTGTCAAGTTTCGGCCCAAAAAGCCGCGTATCTGGCTGCGGACACGACCAGGAGCGATATGGGGGGCCGCCCCTTCAGCGCGGCGCCGGCGCGCTCAACGCGAATGCGGTCACGCGCGCGGGGTCACCGTTGGGGCCACCGCGTCCCCCGAGCACCGCAACGTACTGGCGGCCGTCCAGCTCGAAGGTCACCGGCGTCGCGGCGCCGGCGCCCACCGGCCCTCTCCACAGCGGTGTGCCCGTGCGCGCGTCATAGGCGACCAGCTCGCCACCTGGCGTGGCCTGGAACACGAGGTCTCCGCCCGTGGCCAGCGACCCCGATCCGACGCCGCCCTCGTACTCCACCCGCCATCGTGCCTGCTGCGCCACCGGGTCCCACGCCACCATGAACGCACCCGGCGCCGGCTCTCCGGGCACGGGTTCAGCCGGAGACCCGACCGCGATGCCGAGGTTCCGCCCGCCCTTCGTGTAGACGTAGTCCGGGTCGCGCCTGTACGCGTACGAGTTCACGCGGCCCGCGAAGTAGACGAGACCGGTGCCCGGATGGAAGGCCATCGGCTGCCAGTTGTGACCACCCGGAGGGCCCGGCGCCAGCACGACGGGATCGAGACCGTACCGGATACCCGGTGCTTCGATCGGCCGCCCGGTCTTCTCGTCGAGCCCCTTCGCCCACGTGACGCGGACGAACGGCTTGCCCGAGATGAAGGCGCCCGTCAGGCGATCGAGCACGTAGAAGAATCCGTTCTTCGGCGCCTGCATCAGCACCTTGCGCGTGCGGCCGCCGATGCGCAGGTCCGCGAGCACGATGGGCTGCGTGGCGGTGTAGTCCCACTGCTCGCCGGGATTCTCCTGGAAATGCCAGACGAGCCGGCCCGTGTCGGGCCGCACCGCCAGGATCGACGCCAGGTACAGGTTGTCGCCGCCCTGCGGGCTCCTGAACCCGCGATCCCACGGACCGCCGTTGCCGGTGCCGAGATACAGCAGATCGGCCTCGGCATCGTAGGCCATGGCGTCCCACGCGGTGCCGCCCCCGCCGTACTTCCACCATTCGCCCGTCCAGGTTTTCGACGCGGCCTCGAGCTCGGGGTGCTCGAACGGCTTCGACGGGTCGCCGGGGACGGTGAAGAACCGCCAGACGAGCCGGCCGGTCTGCGCGTCGTACGCCGAGACGTACCCCCGCACGGCGCTCTCGGCGCCGCCGTTGCCGATGATCACCTTGCCCTTCACCACGCGCGGCGCGCCGGTGATGGAATAGGCATCCAGCAGGTCGACCGACGTCTGCGTCTGCCAGACCGGTGTGCCGGTGGCGGCGGACAGCGCGACGAGGCGGCCGTCCAGCAGCCCCACGAACACCTTGTCGCCGTAGACGGCGACGCCGCGGTTCACGGGACCGCAGCAGAGCCGCGGGCCGCCCGTGCGCGGCAGCTGCGGATCCCATCGCCACCGCTCCGTGCCGGTGCGCGCGTCCAGCGCGAACACCGTGCTCCACGGCCCCGTGACGTACATCACGCCGCCCGAGACGATCGGCGTGGCCTCGAGGCTGCCCGTCGTGCCCAGATCGAACGTCCAGGCGGGCCGAAGTCCCTGGACGTTCGCGGTCGAGACGCGGGCCAGCGGGCTGTAGTGCGTCTCTGCCTGGTCGCGGCCGTACGACAACCACTGTGTGGCGGGAGGCGTGCGAAGCGCGGCGTCGTCGATGGTGGCAGCGTTGCGCTGGCCGTGTAACGGCACGATGACGCCGACCGCGGCACAGGCGGCGAGGATGGTCGTGATGGTGGCAGTGGCTACGGGGCGCGTCATGGGGGTCAATACTACCCGTTCGCGCGGGGGGACCCGCCGCCCGAGAGGCGCCCCGGCCGGGACGAGTGATGGCTAGAGCGGACTGTTCGACAGTCCGTCGCCGGCTCGTAATCGGCCCGACTCGATTGCGGCGGCCGCCTTCGTCAGGACCGTGAACACGAAGCAGCCGAGTGCCAGGATCCCGAGGCTGACGGTCCACTCCACCCAGGTCGGCGAGTACTCCACCACCTTGCCCCACGGCTCCGGCGTGAACCCGGGAACGATGGTGCCCATGCCCTTCTCGATTTCGATCGCGACGACCAGCGCCGCACAGGCCGCGTAGAGCGCCCGCGGGCGCCGGCGAACCTGATGGATGCTCAGCGCCAGCGTGGCGGCCACGCTCAGACCGATCGACGTCCAGATCCAAGGCACGAGCGCCCGGTGGCCGTCGAGACCGAAGAACAAGTACTGCGCGCTCAGGCTGTGGTCGGTGGTCCGGTAGAACTCGGTGAACAACTCCGAGACGAGCATCACGATCGTGATCTGCGCGGCGATCGTGACCACGAGCGCCAGCTTCTCGATGGTGGCGTCCAGGACCGCCACGCCGGCGAACCGGCGCAACGCCGCGAGCACGATGATCATCAGTGCGGGTCCCGCCGCAAACGCCGTCGCCAGGAACCGCGGCCCGAGCAGCGCGCTGTTCCAGTAGGGACGGGCCGGGAGCCCGGCGAACAGGAAGGCCGTCACGAGGTGCAGCGAAACGGCCCATCCGATCGACAGCAGCACGAACGGCAGGTAGTAGCGCTTGTCGGGCTGGCGCCCGCAGTACCAGCTGAACAGGATGTAGAACGGAATCGCCAGGTTCAGGGCGAGGTACCCGTTGAGCACCAGGATGTCCCACGCCAGCAGCGAGCGCGGGAAGTTCAGCACGCCGATCGCTGGTAGCAGGTGCCAGAGGCGGGCCGGCCCCCCCACGTCGACCACCACGAAGGCCAGGGCCATCACGAGCGCGGCCACGGCAAGCGCCTCTCCCACCAGCACCGCACGGGCGAAGTCCATGTCGTGGAAGACGTAGGTGGGCAGGACGAGGATGACCGCCGCCGCGGCGATGCCGACCAGGAACGCGAAGTTCGAGATGTAGAGGCCCCAGCTGACCGAATCGTACATGCCGGTCACGGCGAGCCCCTCGGCGAGCTGCACCGAGTACGCCCACGCGCCCACGCACATCGTGAACGTCAGCAGCCCCATCCACACGTGAAAGGCGGTCCCTCCGGTGGTGGCTTCGCGGAGGAAGTCGCGGGCGAACGGCCTCAGCATCGGCGTCAATCCATGTAGTACCAGAACTTGGGATCGGTCCCGAGGTCTTCCTTCAGGCGGAAGACCTTCTTGTTCGCCAGGATCCAGCGGATCTCGCTGTCGGGGTCGAGGAGGTTGCCGAAGGTCCTGGCACCCGTCGGACACGCCTCCACGCAGGCCGGGTTCCGCCCCTCACGGGACCGCTGGATGCAGAATGTGCACTTCTCCACGACACCCTTCTGCCGCAGCCGGTTGCCCAGGTAGTGCTGGTCCGGGTTGACCTCGTCCTGCGGCACCACCGGGTCGGCCCAGTTGAAACGGCGCGCGTCGTAGGGACAGGCCGCGATGCAGTACCGGCAGCCGATGCACCAGTTGTAGTCCACGACCACGATGCCGTCGTCCTCCATCCAGGTGGCCTTGGTCGGGCAGACGTCCACGCAGGGCGGGTTCTGGCAGTGGAAGCACTGGGTGCCGATGTAGAAATGTCCCGCGGCCGGCACGTCGTGGGAGAACTGGTCGTCGGCCTCGGCGAAGTCGAGCGTACCGTGCCGGTGTTCGTGGATGCGGATATAGGCCATGCCGGATCGGCGGTCCTGGTTGTTCTCCTGAATGCAGGCCCG
>CAWULT010000214.1:0-4244 GCA_963923455.1 uncultured bacterium | reverse complement strand
ACGTGCTCGTCGCCTTCATGCCGTGGCGCGGCTACAACTTCGAGGACGCGATCCTGGTCTCCGAGAAGATGGTGAAGGAGGACTACTACACCTCCATTCACATCGAGGAGTTCGAGATCGAGGCCCGCGACACGAAGCTGGGCCCGGAGGAGATCACGCGCGACATCCCAAACGTCTCGGAGCGCTACCTCCGCGACCTCGACGAGTCGGGCATCATCCGGATCGGCGCCTACGTGAAGCCGGGCGACATCCTGGTGGGCAAGGTCACGCCGAAGGGCGAGACGCAGCTGACGCCGGAAGAGAAGCTCCTCAGGGCGATCTTCGGCGAGAAGGCGGGCGACGTGCGCGACGCGTCGCTGATCTGCCCGCCGGGCATCGAGGGCATCATCGTCGGCGTCAAGATCTTCTCCCGCAAGGGCATCGAGAAGGATGACCGTGCGAAGGCGATCGAGCAGGACGAGCTCGACATGATGGAGAAGAACCTGCAGGACGAAATCCGCATCCTTCACGACGAGGTGAAGAAGCGGGTCGTGCAGATGCTGACCAGCCAGACGCTGCGCGCGGACGCGTTCGACGAGTTCGGCCGCGAGCGCCTGCTCCGGAAGGGCACCGTGCTGACGCCGGAGGTGCTGGAGCCCATCCCGTACCAGCAGATGGTGCGCCTCAAGGTGCAGAGCGAGGACCCGCGCCTCGAGGGCGACCTGCGGCTGCTCGAGGAGCGCACCGAGCGGCAGGTGGAGGTCATCCGCCAGCTGTTCGAGGAGAAGAAGGAGAAGATCCGCCGCGGCGACGAGCTGCCCCCGGGCGTCATCAAGCTCGTCAAGGTGTACGTGGCGATGAAGCGCAAGCTGTCGGTCGGCGACAAGATGGCCGGCCGCCACGGCAACAAGGGCGTCATCGCGCGCATCCTGCCCGAGGAGGACATGCCGTACCTCCCCGACGGGACGCCGGTCGAGATCGTCCTGAACCCGCTGGGCGTGCCGTCGCGCATGAACGTGGGCCAGATCCTCGAGACGCACCTCGGGTGGGCGGCGCACGCGCTCGGCCTCTACTTCGCCACGCCGGTCTTCGACGGCGCCACCGAGGGCGAGATCAAGCACTGGCTCGATGAGGCCGGCCTGCCGAAGAGCGGCAAGCAGCGGCTCTTCGACGGCATGACCGGGCAGCAGTTCGAGCAGGAGACGACGGTCGGCTACATCTACATGCTGAAGCTGTCACACCTGGTCGACGACAAGATCCACGCGCGGTCCATCGGGCCGTACTCGCTGATCACGCAGCAGCCGCTCGGCGGCAAGGCCCAGTTCGGCGGCCAGCGCTTCGGCGAGATGGAGGTGTGGGCGCTCGAGGCCTACGGGTCGGCGCACATCCTCCAGGAGCTGCTGACGGCGAAGTCGGACGACGTCACGGGCCGCGCGAAGATCTACGAGGCCATCGTCAAGGGCGACGCCTCGTTCACGCCCGGGCTGCCGGAGTCGTTCAACGTGCTGATCCGCGAGCTGCAGTCGCTCTGTCTGGACGTGGAGCTCATTTCGACGAAGCGGAAACCGGCCGATCTGCTGCCATCGGGTGAGGGCGGCGAACCGGTTCTGGAGCAGGTGTAACCCATGAGACCGAGCTTTCACGACACCAAGACCAGCCTGCGCGCCGACTTCGACGCCATCCGGATCTCGCTGGCCTCGCCGGACAAGATCCGCGCGTGGTCGTTCGGCGAGGTGACGAAGCCGGAGACGATCAACTACCGCACGTTCAAGCCGGAACGCGACGGCCTGTTCTGCGCGAAGATCTTCGGGCCCATCACGGACTGGGAGTGCCTCTGCGGCAAGTACAAGCGCATGAAGCACCGGGGCGTGATCTGCGACAAGTGCGGCGTCGAGGTGACGCAGGCCAAGGTGCGCCGCGAGCGCCTCGGCCACATCGCGCTGGCCACCCCGGTCAGCCACGTCTGGTTCTTCAAGGGGCTGCCGAGCCGCATCGGCCACCTGCTCGACATCGCGTTGCGCGATTTGGAGCGGGTGCTGTACTTCGAGGCCTACGTCGTCGTCGACCCCGGCGAGACCGAGCTCAAGCAGGGGCAGCTCCTGAACGAGGAGCAGTTCCGCAAGGCGCGCGAGGACCACGGCACGAAGTTCAAGGCGCAGATGGGCGCCGAGGCCATCAAGGAGCTGCTGCGGCGCGTCGAGGTGGAGTCGCTGGCGGAGGAGCTGCGCACCCGGATGCGCAACGAGTCCTCGGTCCAGAAGAAGCTCAAGTACGCCAAGCGGCTCAAGGTGGTCGACAGCTTCCGCAAGTCGACCAACCAGCCGGAGTGGATGATTCTCGACGTGATTCCGGTGATTCCGCCGGAGCTGCGCCCGCTCGTGCCGCTCGACGGCGGCCGGTTCGCCACGTCCGACCTCAACGACCTCTATCGGCGCGTCATCAACCGGAACAACCGGTTGAAGAAGCTGATGGAGCTGAAGGCGCCTGACGTGATCATCCGCAACGAGAAGCGGATGCTGCAGGAGGCGGTCGACGCGCTGTTCGACAACGGCCGCCGCGGCCGCGTGCTGCGGGGCGCGAACAACCGTCCGCTCAAGTCGCTGTCCGACACGCTCAAGGGCAAGCAGGGCCGCTTCCGCCAGAACCTGCTCGGCAAGCGCGTCGACTACTCGGGCCGTTCGGTCATCGTCGTCGGGCCGGAGCTGAAGCTCCACCAGTGCGGCCTGCCGAAGAAGATGGCGCTCGAGCTGTTCAAGCCGTTCATCTACAACAAGCTCGAGGAGCGCCAGCTCGTCGCCACCATCAAGCAGGCCAAGGAGATGGTGGAGCAGCAGCGCCCCGAGGTGTGGGACATCCTCGAGGAGGTCATCCGCGAGCACCCGGTGCTGCTGAACCGCGCGCCGACGCTGCACCGCCTGGGCATCCAGGCGTTCGAGCCGGTGCTCGTCGAGGGCAAGGCGATCCGCATCCACCCGCTGGTCTGCACGGCGTTCAACGCCGACTTCGACGGCGACCAGATGGCGGTGCACATCCCGCTGTCGCCCGAGGCCCAGATCGAGGCCTCGGTGCTGATGATGTCGTCGAACAACATCCTGTCGCCGTCCAACGGCGCGCCCATCGCGGTGCCGTCGCAGGACATCGTCCTCGGCTGCTACTACCTGACGAAGGCGAAGAGCGGCGCGAAGGGCGAGGGCCGGGCGTTCGGCCACATCGACGACGTAATCCTGGCGCTCGAGGCGGGCGAGCTCGAGACCCTGTCGCCCATCCGCCTCCGGTTCACGGGGACGCTGCTCGACCTGACGACGGCGCGCGACAACCAGGACGTCCTGCACAGCGAGACGCAGGTGGTCAACGCCAAGATCATCAACACCACCGTCGGCCGCGTGCTCCTGAACGAGCAGCTGCCGAAGGACATGCCGTTCGTCAACGGCCTGCTGAAGAAGAAGGGCCTGCAGCAGCTCGTCCAGAAGTGCTACCTGGACTTCGGCCTCGAGCGCACCGTCCAGATGCTGGACGCGCTGAAGGGGCTGGGCTTCACCTACGCGACCCGGTCGGGGCTGTCGATCGGCATCGACGACCTGGTGATCCCGGCGAGCAAGCAGGAGCTCGTGGGCAACGCCCGCCGCGAGGTGATCAAGGTCGAGCAGCAGTACCTCGAGGGCGCCATCACCAACGGCGAGCGCTACAACAAGATCATCGCCATCTGGTCGGAGGTGACCGAAAAGGTCGCCGACGAGATGTTCGGCGAGATGGCCGAGCTCGACCGGTCGGGCCGGAGCTTCAACCCGGTCTACATCATGGCCGACTCGGGCGCCCGCGGCTCGAAGCAGCAGATCCGGCAGCTGGCCGGCATGCGCGGCCTGATGGCGAAGCCGTCGGGCGAGATCATCGAGGCGCCGATCACGAGCAACTTCCGTGAAGGCCTCACGGTGCAGCAGTACTTCATCTCGACGCACGGCGCCCGCAAGGGCCTGGCCGACACCGCGCTCAAGACGGCCGACTCCGGCTACCTGACGCGGCGCCTGGTCGACGTGGCGCAGGACGTCATCATCTCGGAGCTCGACTGCGGCACGCTCGACGGCATCGAGGCGCGGGCCATCGTCGAGTCGGGCGAGATCATCGAGCCGCTGCGCGACCGGATCGTCGGCCGCGTCACCCTCGAGCGCATCGCGGACCCGTTCAGCAACGAGACGCTGGTCGACGTCAGCGAGGAGATCGACGAGGACAAGGCCTCGGCGGTGCAGGAGGCGGGCATCGAGAAGGTC
>CAWULT010000213.1:0-4316 GCA_963923455.1 uncultured bacterium | reverse complement strand
GTGGCGGGCCAGCCGCTCGTTGACGAACGTGTAGTCGGCCGTCATCAGGTCGAGGGCACTCCGGTCCTCGCGGACGATCGACGAGAAGAACAACTCGGCCTCGGTCTGCAGCGCGTGGCGCAGGTTGTCGTCGAAGTCCGGGAACTCGTGTGAGTTCGGCTGCTTGTTGCGCAGGTTCCGGAGCTGCAGCCACTGTCCGGCGAAGTTGTCGATGAAGGCCTGCGACCGCGAATCGCCGAGCAGCCGCCGCACCTGCGACTCGAGGGCCGCCGGCGTGCCGAGCTGCCGCCGGCCCGCAAGAGCCAGCAGCTCGTCGTCGGGGATCGTGCTCCACAGGAAGAACGACAGCCGCGACGCCAGCTCGAGGTCCGCCACCCGGTAGACGGCGCCCGCCGGCACGTCGGCGGGCTCGCGCTCGACGCGGAAGACGAACTTGGGGCTCGCGAGCAGGCGCCGCAGCGCCAGGTCGATGCCGGTCTCGAACGACCCGCCCTCCTCGCGCCCGCGCCGGAAGAACGCCAGCAGGACGTTGACGTCCTCCGGCGTCGCGTCACCACGGTACGCCCGGCGGGCCAGGCCCGACAGGATGGTTCGGGCGCAGGCGGCCTCCTCGGGCTCCGCCTTCGGCCGGCACGTCAGGATGCGGCGGCGGCTGGGCGTGTCGCCGGGGCCAGTCGACGACAGCGGGCCGGTGAGGATCACCTCGTCGATGTGCGGGTATCCCGAGAAGTCGATGGTATCGGCCGAGCTGCGGACGTAGGACTGCAGACGGCGCGTGTTGAGCGCCTGCGTCTTCTGCAGGAACGCGACGCCGATCTCGTGCGGGCCTGCCGTGATCGGCACCTTGACGGTGAAGCGCCCGTCGACGGCGTCCCCCGTGGTCGTCGGGTTGTCGCTCGACGCGGCGATCTCCTTGTCGCCCCCGAACGACGCCAGGTGCACCCGCGCGCCGTCGACCGAGATCTCGAGCTGGTGGGGGTACTCCAGGCCACGCATCGTGCCCAGGTTCGTCCGGAACAGCCGCACCTGGAACTGATACTCGCCGTCGAGCGGCAGCGTGGTCTTGATCAGCAGGCCGCCCACGGTGCCGAGCGGCAGGCCTTCGATGTGCCGGTCCTGGGAAGCGTCCTGCCGCACGCGGTACACCTGCCCGGTCGGCGGGGTCCTGGGGTCGCCGAGCGCCAGCGCGGCCGTTCGCTCCGCCGCGTCGAGGTAGCTCTCGAGCAGCGACGGCGAGACGCCGAGCACGTCGGCGTTGTTGTCGAAGCCGCCGCTCGAGTCGTCGGGCGGCAGCAGCGCCGCGACGTCGACGTCGAGGGCGAGCAGGTCACGAACGGCGTTGGCGTACTCGGCGCGGTTCAGGCGGTGGGCCAGCGGGCGGCCCGGATTCGGGTTGGCGCGGGCCGCGGAGTCGAGCGTCGTCTCGAGGCTCGCGACCAGCGACGCACGGGTGGCCGCGTCGGGCTGCGGCGAACCGGCCGGCGGCATCATCCCCGCGCGCACTTTCCGCAGGGCACGCTCCCACACGTCCGCGTGGCCCGCGACGTCGCCCACCTCGGTGGCGTCGAGCGACAGCCCCGACGTCCGCGTGCGCTGGTTGTGGCAACCGAGGCAGTACTTGTCCACCACCGCCCGCGATGCCGCCGGCGCCGTGGCCGCTTGGGAGACTGGCGGCCGGGGTGCCCCCTGCTGTCCCCCCGCGGCACCCGAGACGGCCCCCCCCATCAGGGCCGCCGCGACGATGGCCAGACTCAACCGACCGAATTGCTGCATGCCCCCGCCCTCTCGCGTGCCCGCTGTCTACTGAACGCCCTGGCAGATTGGCGTCACGCAGATCGAATTCAGCGTGCGGCCGACTGGCGGTGACGGAATCCCCCGCTCCTGCATCAGCCGCCGGAGCACGGCCGCCGCCTCGGGCCGCTCGACCGCGGACTGCACGCCCACACGGACGAGCCCTTCGGCGTAGTCGATGGCCTGGAACGTCAGCCCTGCGACGGTGGCGCCGGGAATGTGCGTGTCGCGGCTGCCCAGGTCCCGCGTCTCCAGCTTCGCCCCGCGCGAGACCAGCAGTTCGATCACGTCGGGCCGTCCCTTGAGCGCCGCGCCCATCAGGGCCGTGCGCCCCTCGCGGTTCGCGTGGTTCGGGTCGAGCCCGAGGTCGAGCAGCATCCGGATCGCTTCCAGGTTCTGTGCGACCGAGTGCTCGTAGGTGACGCCGTCCACCCAGCCGATCCCGCCAGCCGCGGTGAGCGCATTGTCGCCGTTGGCCGTCACGGCCTTCGGGTCGGCACCGTACTTGAGCAGCAGCTTCATCAGCGCCACGTCCCCCGACTGCGCGGCCCGGACGAACGGCGTGGCGCCGTCCTCGAAGAACCACTGCATCGTGAAGATCGTGCGGGTCAGCGTGTTGTCCCTGACCTTGGCGTTCGGGTTGGCCCCCTTCTGCAACAGCAGCTCGATGAGTTGCAGGTGGTCGAGGTCCGCCTTCGGGACAGGGTAGTCGCCGCCCTCGATGTTGCGGTTGTCCGTCGCCAGGTAGAGCGGCGTCCAGCCGCCCTTGTTGGCCAGGTTGACGTCGGCGCCTCGCTCGACCAGGAGCTGCGCGACGCGGTAGTTGCGGTTGTTGACCGCCGTCAGCAGCGGCGTCCAGCCGTACTCCGTGGTCTGGTTGACGTTCGCGCCCGCGTCGAGCAGCAGGCGGGCGGACGCGAGGTCGCCCTCGCGCGCGGCGAAGACCAGCGCGGTCAGGCCGCCACCGCCACTGCCGACCAGCCCGGCCACCACCACTTCGCTGTCGTCGTCGGCCGGCGCCGCGGCCGCCGGCGCACTCGACGGTGCCGCGCTCCCGGCCGGAGCCGCGGGCCGCGCACCACGGCCCGCGCCGGCGCCGCGCCCACCAGCCGCGGGGGCCTGGCTGCCGCCGGCCGGACCGGGCTGGCCGGCACGAGCGCGGTCTGGCACGTAGGCGTTGCGCGGCCCCCCGAGGTCGATGTTGTTCTCGAATTCCCACTCGAGCTGCTGCTCGTAGGTGCGCCCGGCCGCGGCGGCGCGCTCACGGCGGCGCTGGGCCTCGAGCACGGCGCGCGTGTTGACGCGCGGCGCCAGGTAGTTGCGCGGAAGGCCGGCCCCGCCGGACTTGGCGGCATGGTCGGCGCCGGCCGCCAGCAGGACCTGCACGGCCTCCGGATGACGCTGCTCGACGGCCCACATCAGCGCCGTGGTACCGCGGAGGCGTTCCTTGGCGTTGACGTCGGCGCCGGCCTCGATGAGGAGTCTCAGCACGTCGGGCCGGCCGTTGCGGGCGGCGTACATGACCATCGTCTCGCCGTTCGGCCCAAGGGCCTTCGGGTCGGCGCCAGCCTTGAGCAGCCGGCTGACGATCGGAGCACTGCCGTAGAGCGCGGCCATGCCGAGGGGCGTCGCGTCGTCCCTGTTGACCACGCTCGCCTTGGCACCCGCCTTGAGCAGCAGGTCGACCGCTTCGAGATTGTCGTGATAGACGGCCCAATGCAGCGCCGTCGCGCCGTCGGTCTGCCCGGCGTTGACGTCGGCGCGCTCGCGGACGAGCCGGCGCAACGCGGTGAGATCGTTGCGCATCGCAGCGTCGGCGACGGCGCTGGCAGCGAATGCCTGCGTGCCGAGGCACACCAGCATCGCGACGGCGATCATGACGGCTCTGCCGGCTCCCATGAGTCCCCGAAAAGCGCCCTTCATTGTAGCCCGCCGAGGGGGGACCGACAAGGCAACCTCTTGCTGGATCGGAACTTCACCGTGCGTGCGCATCTTGTCCATTCGTCTCGTCCGAACTCCCGAATCGATTGTCCCCCACCGGACGCGCCGTGCCACCCCCGGCCACCGTTACGGGGTCGAGGGCGCCCGCTCGATCAGGAGCGGCGCCAGGGCATCGGCCGCCGAGGGCAGCGGCGTCTCGCCAGCCGGCACGTGGTTGGCCCGCAGCAGGTACGCCACCAGCTCGGCCGCCCGCGCCGGGCTCATCGTGCCCGGCGCGTCAGCCGGCATCGAACGCACCAGGAACTCGAAGAGCGCCCGGACACGCTTGCCGCCCCACCGGCGCATGAACGCGTCCGGTCCCAGCGCCGGAACTTCCGACGCGGCGTCGCCTTCCAGGCTGAAGCCGTGGCACTGCGCGCAGCTGCGGCCGTAGTCCCGCTCGCCCCGATCCGCCTGGACCTCCGTGTAGACCCCCTGCAGCACCGAGCGGGTCTCGCCGGCCTGTGCCCGCACCTGGGTCGCCGCGCACAGCCCTGTAGCGAGCACGGCCGCCCCGACCAGTTCCCGCCAGCCGGTCACGATCT
>CAWULT010000212.1:0-4443 GCA_963923455.1 uncultured bacterium | reverse complement strand
CCGCGAGGGCGGCCGCACCGTCGGCGCCGGCACCATCACGGAGATCATCGAGTAGCCGGAGCGGGGGCCGCCGGCCCCCGATCCCCAGGATCGAACGATGCGCGACATCATTCACATGGCGTGCGGCGACTGCAAGCGCCGCAACTACAGCACGACGAAGAACAAGCGGAAGACGACGGAGCGGCTGGAGATGAGCAAGTACTGCCGCTTCTGCCGCAAGCACACGGCGCACAAGGAAACGAAGTAGCGCCGGGGACACAGGTCAGTAGCTCAATTGGTAGAGCACCGGTCTCCAAAACCGGGGGTTGGGGGTTCGATTCCCTCCTGACCTGCCACTTGATTCGGGACACTGGGAATTCGGGAACGCATCGATGAGCACGGTAGAGCAGGTCAAGACCCCTCCGGCCGACGGTTCGGGCGGTGTGGGCGGGTGGTGGGAGAGCAGCCGCTCGTTCCTCACCGAAGTGCGGAACGAGATGCACCGGGTCACCTGGCCGTCGCGTCGCGAGGTGTACGCGACCACGGTGGTGGTGATTCTCACCTCAGTGTTCTTCGGCGTGTACCTCTGGGGGTTGGACCTGGCGCTGGCCTGGGCCATCAACCAGATCTTCGCGCGGCTTGGTGGGGCATGAGCGAGCCCGCGCCGAAGAACTGGTACATCGTCCACACCTACTCGGGCTTCGAGAACAAGGTGAAGGAATCGCTCGAGCAGCGCGTGCAGGCCTACGGCCTGCAGGGCGAGATCGGCGAGGTCCTGATCCCGACCGAGGACATCGTGGAGAAGCGCGGCGGCCGCGAGGTCAAGAGCGCGCGCCGTTTCTTCCCCGGCTACATCCTCGTCGAAATGCACATGTCCGACAACGCGTGGCATGTGGTCAAGAACACGCCGAAGGTCACGGGCTTCGTGGGCGCCGGGACCAAGCCGACCCCGCTCAGCAAGGAGGAAGTCGAGCACATCCTCGAGCAGGTCAAGACGGCGGCCGAGAAGCCCAAGCCGAAGTACACCTTCGACAAGGGCGACCAGGTTCGGATCAACGAAGGACCGTTCCAGAGTTTCAACGGCGTGGTCGACGAGGTGAACCTCGAGAAGAACACGCTGAAGGTGATGGTCACCATCTTCGGCCGCGCGACGCCGGTGGAGCTGGATTTCCTGCAGGTAGAGAAGATTTAGGTCATGGCGAAAAAAGTTCAGGCACTGGTGAAGCTGCAGATCAACGCGGGCAAGGCCACTCCCGCGCCGCCGGTCGGCACCGCCCTCGGTCCGCACGGCGTGAACATCATGGACTTCTGCAAGAACTTCAACGCGCGGACGGCGAAGGACGAGGGCCTCGTCATCCCGGTCGTGGTGACGATCTACGCGGATCGCAGCTACAGCTTCATCACCAAGACGCCGCCCGCCGCGGTGCTGCTGAAGAAGGTGGCGAACCTCGCCAAGGGGTCGGCCGAGCCCAACCGGAACAAGGTGGGGACGGTGACGGCCCGGCAGGTCGAGGACATCGCGAAGCAGAAGCTGCCGGACCTGAACACCCAGGACCTGGCCTCCGCGATCAGGACCGTGCGGGGCACCGCCCGGTCGATGGGCATCGACGTCGTCGGCTAGACGTCACGAATCGGACCCGCGCGAGGGCGTGTCGCCCGGCGCCGCGCGGTCCAGCGATGTGGGAGAGCCGCAGGCGCGGTTCGATCGGACCACGAGGAGGAGCATGGCACGACACGGCAAGAAATTCACGGCAGCCGCGGCGCAAGTCGAGGACCGGCCGTACTCGATCGAGGAGGCGATCCCCCTTCTGCAGAAGGTCAAGTTCGCCAAGTTCGACGAGACGGTGGAACTCGCCTTGCGCCTCGGCGTCGACCCCAAGCACGCGGACCAGATGGTTCGCGGCACGGTGGTCCTGCCCCACGGCCTCGGCAAGAGCAAGCGTGTGCTCGTGATCGCCGGCGCCGACAAGCAGAAGGAAGCATCCGACGCCGGCGCGGACGCCGTCGGCGGTGACGAGCTCGTCGAGAAGATCCTCGGCGGCTGGATGGACTTCGACGCGGTCGTCGCGACCCCCGACATGATGCGCGCCGTCGGCCGCCTCGGCAAGGTGCTGGGCCCCCGCGGCCTGATGCCGAACCCGAAGACCGGCACGGTCACGCCGAACGTGGCGCAGGCCATCGGCGAGATCAAGGCGGGCAAGGTCGAGTTCCGCGTCGACAAGGCCGGCGTGGTGCACGCGCCGGTGGGGAAGACGTCGTTCCCGACCAGGAACCTGATCGAGAACGCGCAGGCCCTTGTCGACAGCGTGGTCAAGGCGAAGCCGTCGGCCGCGAAGGGACGATACCTGAAGTCCATCACGATGTCGTCGACGATGGGCCCGGGGATCAGCATCGACACGTCAACCGCCGAATCGCAGGCGACCCACTAAACGGCGGCGGGTGAGGCGCCGGTCGCGGGACGCGTGCCCCGGCCAGGCCCCGACGCCCGAAGCCGGCTGGATGTGAAATGGCAGTTAGCAGAGCTGACAAGGAACAGGAACTCCAGGAGCTGACGTCGGCCTTCCAGGCCGCGAACACGGCCATCCTGGTGGACTACCGCGGCCTGGACGTCCCGTCCGTTACGGAACTGCGCCAGCAGATCCGCGCGGCCAAGGGGCAGTACCGGGTCGTCAAGAACACCCTCGCCATCCGGGCGAGCAAGGGCACGTCCTTCGAGGCGCTCGAGTCGCACTTCGAGGGGACGACGGCAGTGGCCTACACCGGCGACGACGCGGTCGCGCTGGCGAAGGTCCTGACCACCTTCATGAAGAACGCGCCGGCGCTGAAGGTCAAGGCGGCGGTGGTGCAGGGCCAGTCCGTCAAGGCGGCGGAGGTCACCGACCTCGCCAACCTGCCGGGCAAGCCCGAGCTGTACAGCAAGTTGCTCTTCCTGCTGCAGGCGCCGATGCAGCAGTTCGTGTCGGTGCTGGCCGCGGCGCCGCGCGACCTGATGTCGGTACTCGTGCAGGTGGAAAAGAAGAAGTCCGAGGCGGGTGCGGCATAGGGCCGCCCCTACATTCGAGCGTAGGGGCGACGGCCCCGCAACCGTGAGGGCGGGCTTCGAGGTCCGCCCATGGAGAGAGAAATGGCCGAACTGAATCAGCAGCAGGTGATCGAGTACATCAAGGGCATCAGCGTCCTCGAGCTGTCGCAGCTCGTGAAGGCGCTCGAGCAGGAACTGGGCGTCTCCGCCGCCGCGGCCGTGGCCGTGGCCGCGCCGGGCGCGGCCGCCGGCGGCGGCGCCGCCGCGGCGCCCGCCGAGGAGAAGACCGAGTTCAACGTCACGCTGACCGAGGCCGGCGGCGACAAGATCAAGGTCATCAAGGTGGTCCGCGAGGTCACCAGCCTGGGCCTGAAGGAAGCCAAGGATCTCGTCGAGAGCGCGCCGAAGCCGATCAAGGAAGGCGTGCCCAAGGAAGAGGCCGAGGCGATCAAGAAGAAGTTCGAAGAAGTCGGCGCCAAGGTTTCCATTTCGTAGTGCCGTGTGCGGCGCGCCTCGCGCCCGGCGGGGGACTGGTGCTTGGTCCCCCACCGGCGCGGCGCGCTGGGTTCCGCACAAGGTACTGTTCGCCCGGGCGCGGTGCTGCCGGACACCGCGCGCAGGGCGACCCCAAGCACCGAGCGCCACGGCACTGACGAGGTTCCACCTGTGTACAGCCTTCCCAAGAACGTCTATCGCGAGCGCAAAGACTTTTCGAAGATCAAGACCACGGTTCCGATTCCGAACCTGATCGAGATCCAGCGGAAGTCGTACGAGCGGTTCCTCCAGATGAACCTGCTGCCGTCGGAGCGCGAGGACGCGGGCCTCCAGTCGGTCTTCAAGTCCGTCTTTCCGATCAGCGACTTCCGCGAGAACTCGTCCCTCGAGTTCATCGAGTATTCGATCGGGAACTGGGAGTGCAAGTGCGGCAAGCTCGCCGGGCTGCATCACCTGCGCAAGCCCTGCTCGGGCTGCGGCGCCACGCTCATCGCCGACCCGATGGGCGACCACCTCGTGCTGTGCTCGCGCTGCGGCAAGGAGAACATCGCCCGCGGCGACGTCTGTGACATCTGCGGCACCACCGTCGGCATGAAGCTGAAGTACGACGTGGACGAGTGCCAGGAGCGCGGCATGACCTTCGCCGTGCCCCTCAAGGTCACGATCCGTCTCGTCGTCTGGAACAAGGACCCCGAGACCGGCGTCAAGACCATCCGCGACATCAAGGAGCAGGAGGTCTACTTCGGCGACGTGCCCCTGATGACGGACAACGGGACGTTCATCATCAACGGGACCGAGCGCGTCATCGTCAGCCAGCTGCACCGCTCGCCGGGCGCGTTCTTCCACTCCGAGGACAAGACCCTCTACGTCGCGCAGATCATCCCGTATCGCGGCTCCTGGGTGGAGTTCGAGTACGACCAGAAGAACCTGCTCTACGTCCGCATCGA
>CAWULT010000211.1:0-4509 GCA_963923455.1 uncultured bacterium | reverse complement strand
AAGGTCGTCTCGGTGGGCGAGGTGCAGCGCGTGCTGCGGCAGCTGCTGCGCGAGCGCGTGCCGGTCCGGGACCTGGCGACCATCCTCGAGGCCCTCGCCGACGCCTCGTCGGCCACGAAGGATCCCGATGCGATCGTCGAGGCCGTGCGGGCCGCGATTGGCCGGGCCATCTGCCGGCCCTACCAGAACGAGAAGGGCGAGCTGCCGGTCATCGGCGTGCTGCCCGCCCTCGAGGACAAGCTTCTGCAGGCGCTCGTCCGGACGGAGCAGGGCGCCGTGCTGGCGCTCGACCCGCAGCAGGCGCAGGGACTCGCGTCGCGGATCGCGAAGGCACTCGAACAGGCGATGGCACAACCTGTGCTGTTGTGCTCGCCGGCGCTGCGGCCGCATCTGTGGCGGCTGTTCGCCCGCGTGCTGCCGCACCTCGGGGTGCTGTCGCACAACGAAGTGCCGGCACACGTGAACGTGGTGCCGCTGGCCACGCTGGATTGATATGCATCTGAAGCGATATCGCGGACATACGCTCAGAGACGCGCTGCGCGCGGTGCGGGAGGACCTCGGTCCCGACGCCCTCGTGCTGTCGACGACGCTGGTGCCGGCCCGGGGCCCCCGGGGGTGGATGGGGCGCAAGGTGGTCGAGATCACGGCCGCCGTCGAGCGGCACGACGTGTCGGAGGACCGACACGTGTCGACGGCCCGCCGGACGGACGACCCCGGCGTCGAGGCCATCGCCGCGCGTCTCGGCGCCGGCGGCATGGAGCCGGCGGTCGCGCGCGCGATCGCCCTGGCGCACCCGCAGGCCTCGCGCCGGGGGGCGGGCGCCGTCAGCCTGCAGCAGACCCTGGCCGAGGAACTCGGCGGGCTCGCCGCACCCGATGATGCGCTGGCGCCCGTCGAAGTGTTCGTCGGCCCGCCAGGAGCCGGCAAGACGACCACCATCGCGAAGATCGCCGCGCAGGAGCGCGCGAGGAGCGGGCGCCGCATCGGCCTGCTGGCGGCCGATGGGTTCCGCGTCGGCGCCGTCGAACAGCTCCGGCTGTTCGCCGAGATCATCGGGTCGCCGCTGGCGGTGGCGCGGACGGCCGACGAACTCGGTGACGCGCTCGACGAGGTGCGACGGCCGCTGCTGCTCGACACGCCCGGGCGGTCGCCTGGCGACGACATGTCACGCGAGATGTTCTGGCTCGTGGGGCGCCGTGAGGGCGTGCGCACGCACCTGGTGCTGCCCGCCAGCACGCCGCCGGACCTGGCCCGCCGGACGATCGACCGGTTCGGCGATGCCCGCCCGTCGCGCATCGTGATTACCAAGCTCGACGAAGTCGAGTCGCTCGCGCCGCTCGTCGGCGTGCTCAAGGACGCGCGGCTGCCCGTCTCGTTCGTCGGCACCGGCCAGCGCGTGCCGGAAGACCTTTACCGCGCGACACCCCCCGCCATCGCGGCCTGGGTGCTCGGCGAACCGACCTGGCAGGGAGCGGTCGCATGACGATGGCATCCGGTCGCGCCCGCGCGACGATCCTCGCAATCACGAGCGGCAAGGGCGGCGTCGGCAAGACGAACGTCGTCATCAACGTCGCCGTGGCGATGGCCCGGCTCGGGCTGCGCGTGGGCGTACTCGACGCCGACTTCGGTCTCGGCAACGTCGACGTACTGCTGGGGCTGACGCCCGACGCGCATGTCGGCCACCTGGTGGCGGGGGAGAAGCGCCTCCAGGACGTCGTCGTCGACGGCCCCCAGGGCGTGCGGATCATCCCGGCGAGCTCGGGCATCCAGTCGCTGACGGCGCTCAGCGCGGCCCAGCGCGAACGCCTGGTCGAGGCGGTGCACCACGCCTGCGAGGACCTCGACTTCCTCCTGATCGATACGGCGAGCGGCATCTCCGACAACGTGATGCACATGCTCGGCCTGGCCGAACGGGTCGTCCTGGTGACCTCGCTGGAGCCGTCGGCCGTGGTCGATGCCTACGCGCTGACGAAGGTGTTCTCGAAGTCGGACCCCGACAAGGAAATCGGCATCGTGGTCAACGGCGCCCGGACCGCCGACGACGCGACCCTCGTGTTCCGTCAGCTGGAGACGGCCACCCGACGCTTCCTCGACCGGGCGGTGCACTTCTACGGATTCGTCACCGACGACCCGGCCGTCCGGGACGCGGTAATCGTGCAGCGGGCCATCGTCGAGCACCTGCCCCAGTCGCCGGCCAGCCGCTGTTACCGGATCGTCGCGTCGCGTATCGCGGGCCTCGGTCCGGCGCGTGGGGGCCTCCGGCTCGCGCACGTCGGCAGCGGAGCCCAGATGGAGGTACCGCAGTGCGCATGAGCACTTCCCCAGCCCGTCTCGAGGCGCGGGACGAGCTGATCATGCAGAACGTGCCGCTCGTGAAGAGCCTGGCTCAACGCCTGGCGCAGCGGCTGCCGTCGCAGGTCAACGTCGAGGACCTGATCAGCGCGGGCCTGCTGGGCCTGATCGACGCGGCGAGCCGCTACAAGCCGAGCCTCGGCGTGCCTTTCCAGGCCTTCGCCCGGCGCCGCGTCCACGGCGCGATGCTCGATGCGCTGCGCGACCTCGACTGGGCCCCGCGCTCGCTGCGCCGGCTGCGGCGCGACGTTGACTCCGCGATGGCCTCGGAGCGGAGCCGGCTCGGGCGCGAGCCCGAGGAGCGGGAGGTCGCGGCCGCCCTGGGCATGACGCTCGACCAGTACGGGCGGGCCCTCGAGCAGCTGCGCACGCTCGAGGTGGCCGCCGTCCGGGAACTCGACGCGCCGGCCGGCGACGGCACGTCGCTGCTCGAGTTCTGCATCGACCCCGGCGAGAGCGCGGTCCAGCGGATCGAGCGGCAGGAGTTGCGGGCGCATCTCGCCCGGGCCGTGACCCAGTTGCCCGAACGGGAGCGGCAGATTCTGGCCCTCTACTACCAGGAGGAGCTGACCCTGGCCGAAATCGGCGAGGTGATCGGGGTCTGTGAGTCGCGCGTGTGCCAGCTGCGCGGCTTGGCCGTGTCGCGGCTGCGGACCACGTTGCGCGCCTCGCTCGGCCTGCCGGAGGCGTCGGCATGAGCAAGATCCTGTCGCAGGACGAAATCGACGCGCTGCTGGATTCGTCGGGCCCGGAGCGCCCGGAGTCCGGCAGCGGACGCGCCGTGGCGGGCCGGTCGGTGGTCGCCTACAACTTCCGGCGGCCCGATCGCGTCTCGAAGGAGCAGCTGCGGTCGCTGCACTTCCTGCACGACCGCTTCGCCCACAACGTCTCGACCTCCATGTCGGCCTTCCTGCGGTCGGTGACGGAGGTGTCGATCGTCTCGGTCGAGCAGTTCGCCTACGCCGAGTTCCTGATGTCGCTGCCCGAGCAGACCGCCTTCTACGCCGTCGCGGTCGATCCGCTCGAGGGGCTGGCGGCGCTCGAATTGAACCCGGCCATCGCCTTCACGCTGGTCGACCGGATGCTCGGCGGCACCGGCGCGACGCCGGGGTTGAACCGCCCGTTGACCGAGATCGAGCAGAACGTGATCGATACGGTGGTCAAGCTGCTCCTCGACGCCCTCGGCGAGGCCTGGAAGTCGGTGATCGACGTGCAGTTCCGCATCTTCGGGCGCGAGACGCGGCCGCAGATGCTCCAGGTGATGGGGCCCAACGAGATCGTGATTCTCCTGGGGTTCGACGTGAAGATCGCCGAGGTCCGCGGCATGCTGAACCTCTGCATCCCCGCCGCGGCGATCGAGTCGGTCGGCGACAAGTTCGTCCAGGGCTCGCAGCGGACGCTGCGGCCGCCGACGGCCGAGGAGGCTGCCTGGCTCTCGGCCAACCTGGGCCGCGTGGCGGTTCCCGTGACGGCGATGCTCGGCACGACGCTGTCGGCGGCTGACCTGCTGCGTCTGCAGCCGGGCGACGTGATCGCGCTCGGGCACTCCGCGTCGCAGCCGATCGACGTGCGCGTCGGCGACGTCAGCCGCTACGTCGGCCAGTTGACGAGCGACGGGCACACGCTCGCAGTGCGGATCGAAACCGGGACCGAGGCGTGGCAGGGGGTGCCCGCATGACCATCGAACTGCAGACGGCGCTCGTCGACGAGCTCGCGCTCGTCATCGGGGCGCTGATCGATTCGCCCACCGACGCTGCCCTCGCGCCCGCGGGCGGCACCGGGCGGTGCTGGGTCGCGTCGATCGAGGCCGTGCCCGCATCACGAGGCACCGCCACGATTGCGTTCGACGAGGCGGGTGCATCCGCGATCACCGCGCTGGCGATGGGCCTGACGGGCGAGGTGCCGGACAAGGCCGTCGCCGACACGCTCCGCGAGACGCTCGCGCAGGCCCTGGCGGCCCTGGCGCAGAACCCGGCCGCGGCGGGTGTCGCGTTCCGGGTCACCGGGATTGCGCGCGTCGAGGCCGCGCCGGACGGGGCCGACCGCATGGCGTTCTCGATCGTCGCCGCGAAGGTGCCCGCCCCGATCACGGTGGACGTGGCTGGTGCCATCGACGTCTCGCCGCTGGCGGCGGGCGCCGTCGCGCCGCCTGTGACC
>CAWULT010000210.1:0-4620 GCA_963923455.1 uncultured bacterium | reverse complement strand
CAATGGGCATCATGGACTTCATCAAGGGCGAACTGCTCGAGGTCATCGAGTGGACCGAGGACGCGCGGGACACGCTGTCGTGGCGTTTTCCCGACGAGGACAAGGCGATCAAGAACGGCGCGCAGCTCCTCGTCCGCGAGTCGCAGGTGGCCCAGTTCGTCTATCTGGGCGAGTTCGGGGACACGTTCGGCCCCGGCAAGCACACCCTCGTCACCGACAACATCCCGGTACTGACGAAGCTGAAGTCCTGGCCCTACGGGTTCAACTCACCGTTCAAGGCCGACGTCTACTTCGTCGTCACGCGGCTGTTCACCGGGAACAAGTGGGGCACGGCGAACCCGGTGATGCTGCGCGACGCCGACTTCGGCATCGTGCGGGTGCGGGCGTTCGGAACCTACGACTTCAAGATCGTCGACCCACGGACGTTCCTGCGCGAGGTGGCCGGGTCGGACCACAATTTCCGGCTCGACGAGTTCAGCGACACGATGCGCTCGCGCATCGTCAGCATCTTCACCGACGCCATCGCCTCGGCGAAGATCCCGGTGCTCGACGTGGCCGCCCGCTACGGTGAGCTCGGCGAGGCGCTGCTGCCGCTGATCAACCCGGCCGTCACCGCGAAGTACGGCCTCGAAATCACGAGCTTCATCGTCGAGAACGTCTCGGTGCCGCCGGAGGTCGAGCAGGCCATCGACAAGCGTTCCAGCATGGCCGCGATCGGCAACCTCAACGAGTTCGTGAAGTACCAGATGGCCAGGGGCTTCGAGACCGGCGGCGGTGGCGCGGCGGGCACGGCCGCCGAGCTCGCCGTGGGCTTCGGCCTGGCGCAGCAGATGATGCAGCAGGGCCTTGGCGGCGGCCACGCCATGCCGACCGTGGCCGCCCCGGCGGCACTGCCCGAGCTGTTGAGCCCCGCCGACGCCGCCAGGGCGCTCGGGGTCACCGAGGCCGACGTGCTGGCCGTGCTCGAGTCGGGCGACCTCAAGGGGAAGAAGATCGGCTCGGTCTGGCGCATCACGCGCGCGGCACTGACCAGCTACATGGCCGAGTAGCCCGGAGGCTCGCGTGGCCGAGATCTCCGCGCTCGAGAAACACGCCTGCCCGGCCTGTGGCGCACAGGCCGAGTGGAACCCGGCGCGCCAGAAGCTCGTCTGCCCCTTCTGCGGCACCGAGTCGCCGTACCAGATCGATCGCGAGACGGGCAAGGTCGTCGAGCTCGACCTGGTCGCCACGCTGCGCGAACTGCCCGACGAGGAGCGGGGGTGGCAGACCGCGCGCCACAGCGTGCAGTGCCAGAGCTGCCACGCCGTCATGGTGTTCGACCCCGCCCGCGTGGGGCAGAACTGCGAGTTCTGCGGCTCGCCGGCGCTCGTCGACTACACCGAGATCAAGTCCCCGATCCGCCCCCAGGGCGTACTGCCGTTCCGGATCGACGCGGCACGCGTCCGCGACGACATCCGGGCGTGGTGGCGCAGCAAGTGGCTGGCGCCCGGCCGCCTGGCCCGGGCGGCGCTCGTCGACACCGTGCGAAGCCTCTACATCCCGTACTGGACGTTCGACGCACGGGCCCACTGCCCGTGGCAGGCCGAGGCGGGGCACTACTACTACGTGATGGTACCGGGCGTGGATGCCAAGGGCCGGACCGTGATGCGCCAGGAGCGGCGCGTCCGGTGGGAGCCCGCGGCCGGCGCGATCGATCACGCCTTCGACGACGAGCCGGTGCCCGGGACGCAGGGCCTTCCGCTCGACCTGCTGCGCCAGGTCGAGCCCTTTCCGACGCAGGAGGTCCTGCCCTACGACACGGCGTTCCTGTCCGGCCACGTCGTCGAGCACTACAAGGTGGTGCTGCTCGACGCGGCGCAGCGGGCGCAGCAGCAGATGCACGCCACGCTCGAGCAGCTCTGCGCGCGGGCCGTGCCGGGTGACACCTATCGCAACCTGCGAATCTTCCCCGAGTATTCGGGCCGCACGTTCAAGCACGTCCTCGTGCCGGTCTGGCTGCTGTCCTACGATTACGGCGCCCGCGCGTACCAGGTGCTCGTCAACGGCTCGACCGGCCGGATCGCCGGCCGCTACCCCAAGAGCCCGTGGAAGATCGCGCTGCTCGTCGCCGGCATCGCGTTGCTCGTGCTCGTCCTGCTGCTGCTGAACGCCGACCGCTGATCCCGGGGCACGGCGGGTAAGGCGCGCCCGGTCCGTGCCGATAACCCCAGCGTGATCAACTGCGTCAACTGCGGGGCGCCCCTGCCACCGGACGAGGGCAGGGGCGTGCGCCTGTGCGAACACTGCGGCACCGCCGTCGAGGTGCCCGCCGCGTTCGCCCGCGTCGAACTGCTGAGCGAGAGCGGACGGACGTGCCCGCTGTGCCTGATGCCGCTCTGCGACGCCAGGCTCGACGGCTACCCGCTGCTCGGCTGCCCGCGCTGCCACGGCCTGCTCATCGAGATGAAGCACTTCGCGGCCGTGATCGAGGCCGCCCGCGCCCACGAGACGGCCGCAGAGCCGCCGCCCCGCACCGGCGAACCTGGCGAGCGCACGCTGTCGTGCCCCCAGTGCCGGCGGCCGATGCTGAACCACTTCTACGAGGGCCCCGGCAACCTCGTCATCGACAGCTGCGAAGGCTGCTTCGTGAACTGGCTCGATCCGGGGGAACTGCGCCGCATCGCCCGCGCGCCCGACTCTCACGGCTGAGCCGCCGCATCGCCGTCGGCCGATCGCTGACGGGACTGCCAGCGCGGTGCTACCATCCGCGCACGCGCGCGGTGCCGTCGTGCCGCCGCCCCGATTGCAGGAGCGAAGGCCATGAGCGTCGTCACCCTCCAGGTCAACGGCCGAACCGAGACCGTCGACGTCGACCCGGACACCCCCCTGCTCTACGTACTCAGCGACGACCTCGGTTTGCGAGGCCCGCGCTTCGGCTGCGGGCTCGGACAGTGCGGGGCCTGCACCGTCATCCTTGGCGGTCAGGCCGTGCGCTCGTGCCTCACGCCGGTCCGCTCGGCGGCCGGACGCGACATCGTGACACTCGATGGCCTCGGCACGCCGGAGCGGCCGCATCCAATCCAGCAGGCGTTCATCGACGAGCAGGCGGCGCAGTGCGGGTTCTGCCTGAGCGGGGTCGTCCTGACCGCCAAGGCCCTGCTCGACCGCACGCCGGGGGCGAGCGACGCCCAGATCCGGCAGGCGCTGTCCGGCGTCTTGTGCCGGTGCTTCGCGCACGGGCGGATGCTGGCCGCCATCCGGCGCTATGCCGACCGGAGGCCGGCGTGACCCCGCGCCTCACCGCGGAGGCGGCCACGGCCCTCGACGCGACGGGCATCTCGCGGCGCGACTTCCTGAGGCGGTCCGGCGCGCTGGTCGTCGCGTTCGGTGCAACCGGCGGGGCCGGGCTCGAGGGACTCGCCCAGGGCATCAACGGGCGGGGTGCCTCCGCCCTCGATGCGTGGATCGCCGTGATGGCGGACGGCACCATCGCGGCCTACACCGGCAAGTGCGAGCTCGGCCAGGGCCTCTCCACCGCACAAGTCCAACTGGTGGCCGAGGAGCTGGACGTACCGCTGAACCGCGTCCGCCTGATCCAGTGCGACACGGCCCTGACGCCGGATCAGGGCACGACGTCGGGGGCGCAATCGCACCCGGCGAACTTCAACCACGCGAACCTGGCGCTGGCCGGGGCGACGGCGCGGGCTGCGCTCGTGCGGCTGGCGTCGACGCGCCTCGGCGTCCCCGAGGCCGGTCTGCGCACCGACAACGGCGCCGTGGTCTCGACCACCGACCCGTCGCGCCGCGTCACCTACGAGGCGCTCGTCGGCGGACGCCGCTTCGACCTCCCGCTCGACGCCCGGGCCACGCGGCGGCCCAAGGCCGACTGGCGGGTCCTGGGGACGTCGACACCCCGCATCGACATGCCGGACATGGTCACGGCCCGGACCGAGTACGTCCACCACGTCCGGGTGCCGGGCATGCTGCACGGGCGCGTCGTCCGCCCGCCCTCCATCGGTGCGACGCTGCGGGCCGTCGACCGCGCCGCGGTCGAGCGGATGCCCGGTGTCGTCCGCGTCGTCGTCAAGGGCAGCTTCGCGGGCGTCGTGGCCGAGAAGGCCTGGCAGGCGGTCAAGGCCGCCGAGGCACTGACCGCCACCGCCTCCTGGACGCCCGGGCCCGCCCTGCCACCGCAGGCCACGTTCTACGACCACCTGCGGACCCTGCCGTCACGCGACACCCGGCTGCTCGACTCCGGCGACGTGGACGACGCCCTGCGGTCCGCTCCCACCACCATCCGCGCGACGTATCGGCACCCGTACCACATGCACGGCTCCGTCGGCACGTCGTGCGCCGTCGCCGACGTGTCAGCCGATCGCGCCACCATCTGGTCCGCCACGCAGGCGGTCTACCCGATGCGCGAAACGGCCGCAATGGTCCTCGGCCTCCGGCCCGATCAGGTGCACGTCGTCTTCAAGCGCGGCTCGGGCTGCTACGGCATCAACGGCGCCGACACCGTCTCCTACGACGCGGCCCTGCTGTCGCAGGCCGTCGGGCGGCCCGTCCGCGTCCAGCTGCTGCGGAAGGACGAGATGGCGTGGGAGAACTTCGGCAACGCCTTCGTGATCGACCAGCGGGCGG
>CAWULT010000209.1:0-4721 GCA_963923455.1 uncultured bacterium | reverse complement strand
GTGGGCGCAGATTCGCACCGAGGACTGGTCGCTCGTGTCGAGCTACTACAGCACCGACCAGACGAACTGGCCCAAGCGCCTGTGGAACTTCGACAAGTCGTATCAGTGGCTGGGCCATGCCGGGGGCGGCGGCATCGGCTACGGGGCGCCGTCGTCGGTGGGTGCCGCGCTGGCCAACCGGAAGCACGGCCGGCTGTCGGTGGCCATCCAGACCGACGGCGACATGATGTACGCGCCGGGCGTGCTGTGGACCGCCGCCCACCACAAGATTCCGCTGCTGAGCGTGATGAACAACAACCGGCAGTACCACCAGGAAGTGATGCACGTGCAGCGGATGTGCAACGCGCGCAACCGGGGGATCGACCGCGGCGAGATCGGCAGCCGGCTGAACGAGCCGAACATCGACTACGCGAAGCTGGCGCAGTCGATGGGGATCTACGCCGAAGGGCCCATCACGAACCCGAACGAGCTGGCGCCCGCCCTCCGGCGCGCGATTGCGGTGGTGAAGAAGGGCGAGCCGGCGCTCGTCGACGTCGTCACGCAGGTGCGCTGATGAAGGCCAGCCTGCTGATCGTGGCCACGGGACTCGCACTGACGGCGCAGGACGCATGGGCCGCGCAGGCGGCGCGCACGCCGCCAGCAGCCCCCCAGCGCACGAGCCCCGCCCAGGCCACCACGCCCGCGGGCGATGTCGCCAACGGGGGCGTGCTGTTCAAGAAGATCGGCTGCTATCAGTGCCACGGCGGCGAGGCCCAGGGCGGACTGTCGGGCCCGCGCATCGGCCCGAACCTGTTCCCCTACGCGCGCTTCTCGCAGTACCTGCGCACGCCCACGGGCGACATGCCGCCCTACTCGTCCAAGGTGCTGTCGGACCGGGAGATCGCCGACCTCTTCGCCTGGGTGAACGCGCGGCCGCGGCCGCCGGCCGTCTCGTCGCTGCCGCAACTGGCGCCGTAGCCGCGCGAGCCATGCGCCCGCGCCATGGCTCCCGATCCTCACGACGTCCGGCGCCGGAAATCAAGTCCTTCCCGCGTCTTGACAGTGGATCTCCAGTAACAGCATAGTGCCCGGCCATGAAGAGACTATTGAAGACCCTGTCAGTTGCGGTGTGTCTCACCCTCGCGTTTGCGACGCTGGCCTCGGCGCAGAGCCTGGCCGGCAGCGTGCGCGATACCTCCGGCGCCGTGATGCCCGGCGTCACGGTGGACGCCTCGAGCCCGGCGCTCATCGAAAAGGTCCGTTCGGCCGTCACCGACGGCAACGGTCAGTACCAGATTCCCAACCTCCCTCCAGGGGCCTACAAGATCACGTTCAGCCTGCCCGGTTTCTCCACGGTGGTGCGGGACGGCCTGAACCTTTCGGGTGCCGGCGTGACGACGATCAACGCCGAGCTGAAGGTCGGCTCGCTCGAGGAGAGCATCACGGTCACCGGCGAGGCGCCGGTCGTCGACGTGCAGTCGGCCCGGCAGACCACGGTGATCAACGGCGACGTCGTCCGCGCCCTGCCCGCCTCGCGCAGCTACGGCAACTACCTGGCCGCGGTACCGGCCATCCAGGCCACGGGGTTCAACACGGGCGTCTCGACCAGCAACAACTTCTTCACCGCCCGCGGCGGGCGCAGCAACGAGGGCGCCATCCAGATCGACGGGCTGAACGTCGGCTCCCCGGGCAACGGCGGCGGCGTGTCGGGCTACATGTACGACATGAACAACTCGGCCGAGGTGCAGGTGTCGGTCTCGGGCGGCCTGGCCGAGTCGGACCGCGGCGCCCCGACGTTCAACATCATCCCGAAGACGGGCGGCAACACCTTCAGCGGGTTCTACTTCGGCAGCTTCGCCGGCCAGTGGGGCCAGTCGTCGAACATCGACGACCGGCTGCGCGGCCTCGGCTTCTCCGACTCGCCGGCGCTGCGGAAGAACTGGGACAACAACTTCTCGCTGGGCGGCCCGATCTGGAAGGACCGCATCTGGTTCTACACCAACTCGCGCACCGTCGGCACGCACATCGACACGCAGAACCAGTACGCCAACCGGAACGCCGGCAACGCGAACGAGTGGCGGTGGGTGCGTGACGAGAGCGTCCGCGTGCGCAACGCCACGAGCAAGCTGGTCAACGCCGTCCGCCTGACCAGCCAGGTGACCCAGCGCAACAAGGTCGGCTTCTACATCGACTACACGAAGAACTGCAGCGCGTCGGCCTTCGTGCGGGACAGCGACCAGTGCCGTAACCCCGGCGACGGCTGGACGGGCGCCGGCCCGGGCATCGGGCCCGGCGTGGCCACGACGTCGCCCGAGTCGGGCAGCATCTGGGACGCGCCGTCGAAGATCAGCCAGCTCACCTGGAACTCGCCCATCTCGAACCGCGTGCTGGCCGAGGCCGGCTGGTCGTCGTTCTGGACGCAGTGGGGCGACGTGATGCCGGCCGGCGCGCCGTCGAACCTGATCTCGGTCACCGAGCAGTCGACCAACGCGGGCGTGCCGTTCGCCAACTACCTCTATCGCGGGTGGTTTGCGCAGCCGTCGCAGGACCAGCAGCACGCCACCTGGCGCGGGTCGCTCTCCTACGTCTCCGGCAGCCACAACATGAAGGTCGGCTACAACGGCGGCTGGATGGTGGCGAAGATCACCACGCAGGTGGGCCAGCAGATCAGCTACACCTTCAACAACGGCTCGCCGATTCAGCTGACGCAGCGCGTCGGGCCGAACCGGGTCAGCGACCGCCTGCGCTACGACGCACTCTTCGTGCAGGACTCGTGGACACGGGGACGGCTCACGCTGCAGGGCGGCCTGCGGTTCGACATGGCGAGGAGCTGGAGCCCCGACGGCGAGAACGGCATCATCGCCGACCACCAGTTCGGCCGCGCGCTGATCTTCCCGCGCGTCGAGGGCGTCAAGGGCTACCGCGACGTCACGCCCCGGATGGGCGCGGCCTACGACGTGTTCGGCACCGGCAAGACGGCGCTCAAGGTCAACCTCGGCAAGTACCTCCAGGGCGCCTTCTCCGGTGACGTCTACACGATCAACAACCCGTCCTCGACGCTCGTCACCAACGTCACCCGCGCGTGGACCGATCCGAACGGCAACCGCGTGGCCGAGTGCGACTTCATGAACTCGGCGGCCAACGGCGAGTGCGGGCCGTGGACGAACCTGAACTGGGGCGCGTCGGTGCAGACGACGCGCGTCAATCCTGAGGTGCTCGAGGGCTGGGGCGTCCGTAACTCCGACTGGCAGTTCGGCGTGACGCTGCAGCAGCAGCTGCTGCCGAACGTGGGCCTCGAGGTGAGTTACAACCGCCGGTGGTGGAACAACTTCTTCACCACGCACAACGCGGCGCTGACCGCGACCGACTGGGACCAGGTGACGCTGACGGCGCCGCAGCACCCGATGCTGCCCAACGGCGGCGGCTACCCCGTGAGTTTCCTGGTGCGCAACGCGCGCCAGGCGGTCGGCGCCATCGACTCCTACTACACGACGAACAAGGACTTCGGCAGCGAAACGCACTACTGGCAAGGCGTCGACGTCAGCGTCAGCGCGCGGCTGCGCGGGTCGCTCTTCGTGCAGGCGGGCACGAGCACCGGCCGCGGCGTCAACGACACGTGCGAGATCGAGACGGCGCGGTTCGGCCGCCCCCAGCGCATCATCAACGGGCAGGCGGCGTGCGACTTCACCGAGCCGTGGCTGACGCAGCTGCGGGGCCTCGCCAGCTACACCGTTCCGAAGATCGACGTGCTGGTCAGCACGATCTTCCGCTCGCAGCCGAACGCGCAGCCGGGCGCCACCACGGTGGCCACCAACGGCGGCTCGCGCATCGCCACCTACCAGATGACGCCGGCGCAGTTCCAGCTGGCGACCGGCGTGCCGCTGCGCCCGGGCCTGGCCCAGGCGTCGGTCGACCTGCTCTCGCCGGGCGCGCTCTACGGCGACCGGGTCAACGTGATGGACCTGCGCTTCGCGAAGGTGCTGCGGTTCGGCCGCGGCAACAAGCGCGCCAACGTGGGCATGGACCTCTACAACGCGCTGAACGCGAACACCCCGACGGGCTACGAGTCGGTTTACGACGTCGCCACCAACGGCGCCCGCTGGATGCAGCCGACCGGCGTGCTGAACGCACGCGCGGCCCGCTTCAGCGTGCAGTTCGAGTTCTAGCGGCACGACACAGCGCCGGCACGGAGGCAGCCGCCCCGTGCCGGCGTCACCCCGCCCATGGCGGCATTCCCGCCCCACCTGGCAGTAGAATCCCTCCCACATCGCTGAACGGCATCCGGCGCAGCTGCGTCGCGTCGTCCGGCGACCGGAGTCGATGCAGCGCAAGGCGATGGAGGCGTGGAAACCGTGAAGACGATCCTGTCGATGCTGTTCGTGCTGGCGCTGGCCGGCACTGCCGTGGCGCAGACCCCCACCGCCGACGACTACCGCGGCGGATGGCGCACCGAGTCGGGCGCGCCGCACGTGTACGAGTTCTCGATCCGCGACGGACGCGTACGCGGCGTCTACTGCACGCGCTGCGCCGACGCCACCACGCTCGCCTTCGTGGACGGCACGTTCGGGCCGCGTGGCCTCGACTTCACCGTCACCTACGTGCGGCCGGACGGCAGCACCACCTACCAGGACAAGGCCACCGCGACCTTCTCGGGCGGACGGCTGCTGCTCACCGGCACGAGCGGCGCGCCCGGCGGCGGGCGCTTCGAGCGCACCCTCGTCAAGGACTCGCGTGGACCCGAC
>CAWULT010000208.1:0-4763 GCA_963923455.1 uncultured bacterium | reverse complement strand
GGCGCGCGCTGCCGAAGCCGAGGCGGTCGAGCCGGGCCGCCAGGTCGAGGCTGCCGAGCCGCTTGCGACCGCGCACGGCGTGCCACGTGCCCGTGGCGTACCAGCCGGACCCGATCAGGTCCGACAGGTCGCCACCGTCCAGGGCCTGGCCGAGCCGTTGCTGGGTCGACCGCAGCGCTTCGGCGCGGGCCGAGACGTGGCGGCCGTTCCATTCCGCCGCGGCGCTGAGGCGCCGGCTGCGGCCGCTGATGAACATCGGGTGGAAGAAGGCCGTGCCCATGACCGTCTCGCCGGCGAACCCCTCGCGGCCGGTGGGGGCGGAGCCCAGCAGGGTGGCGACGCTGAGCTGCAGGGCCTTCGAGCCCCGCCGGCGCCCGTCGCGCAACGGCGCGACGATGAGTCGCCCAGCCAGCGACCGTTCGTGGCCGGCCCGCCAGAGTTGCAGCGAGTGGTCACTGCGGAGGACGGCGGCCTCGTACTCGACGGCGTCGCTGGCGACGCGGCCGCGGGCCATCACGCCCATCGACCGCAGCGGCGCGAGGGCCGACGCGGCCGAGGCGCGGGCGATGAAGTCCAGGTCGTACGCGCTGGTGATCTGCTCGAGGCTGAAGGGCACCTTGAACTGGCCGACCCGTACGCGCAGCGCCCGCGAGAGCCGCGCCTCGACGTAGAGGTCGCGCCAGACGCCGTCGTGCGTCACGTCGCGTTCGGCCTGGAACGCGATGCGGTCGCCAATGGTGCCCACCATCCCGACGCGCCGCCGCGGGAGGCTGATCCGGTCTGCCATCGGGGGCTCGTCGCCAGGTACGATCAGGTCATCGTGCAGCCAGGCCAGGCTTTGCACGCGGGCGGTCAGGTCGATGGTGACGTCGTCTCCGAACCGGAACCGCGGACGCCTGGCCCAGGAGACGACGGCCCGGTCGCGGCGCGGCGGCGCGACAGGGGTCAGCTGCGCGGCGGCCTGCAGCCGGGCCTGCTCCGCCAGCGGGACGGGCGGCGCCTGGACAGGTGCGGCGGCGGGCTGTTGCCCGTGCAGGGGCGCGCCGAGAGCGACGACGGCCGCAGCGACGACGAACGCAAACCGGGTGCGCATCGATAGCGAGACTCCCGGAGTATCGGCCGTCGTGGCCGATACTTCTATGGGAGGCCTGCTCGGGAACGGGATTCCGGCGAACCGCGTCGGTGGAACTGCCCGCATGGGCACGGGCCGGCGCGAATCGGCCATCGACGATTGGCAGGTTCTGAGGGAACATGGTGACTGCAATGCGATTCCGGTGTGCCGCGCTGGCGATGGTGCTCCTGGTCGTGATGGGTGCCCCGGCGGCTGCGCAGCGGGTGTCTGGAGCCATTTCGGGCAGGGTTCGCGGGGATGCCGGCAACGAGCTGGCCGGGGCCACGATCACGGTCGGCAACCAGGCCACCGGGCTGTCCCGCACGGCGGAGACCGACGAGCGTGGCCAGTACGTGATTGGGCCCCTGCCGATCGAGGGCGAGTACGACGTCCGCGTCGAACTGGCCGGCTACGCGCCCGCCACCCGGGAGCGGCTCACGCTGGTTCCAGGCGAGACGCTGGTGGTCGACGTCACGCTGCGCGTGGCGCTGGCGGAGACCATCGCCGTCCGCATCGGTGAGCCCGTGCTCGACCGGCGCCTGTCCACCGTGCAGCAGCGGGTCGACGAGCAGTTGACGCACGGGCTGCCGCTCTTCGGCCGGAGCTTCATCGAGCTGGCGTCGCTCGCGGCGGGCTTCACCGGCAACCCCGGCTTCCCGAATCCGCAGGGGCAGCCCTACGGCGCGAACAACGTGATCGTCGACGGGGCCAGCCACTTCTCGAAGTGGCGCAGCGCGCCGCGCGCCTTCTACGCCGGCTACGGCCTCGAGGCGATTCGCGAGATTCAGGTCCTGACCAACGTGTTCTCGGCCGAGTTCGGCGAGGCGCTGGGTTCGATCACGAGCGCGGTGACGAAGGCGGGCACCAACGACTGGCACGGCAGCGCCCTGCTGTTCGCCCGAGACGAAGCGTTGAACGCGGTGCCGGCGTTCGCGTCGGGCAAGCCTCCGTCCGACGCCCAGCAGTTCGGCGCGACGCTCGGCGGGCCGCTGGTGACGGGCCGCACGCACTTCTTCGGCAGCTACGAGGGGCGCCGCGTCCGTGACTCGAACATCGTGGTGTCCCCGGCGGCGGCCGGCGCGGTCGTGCCGGACCGCCAGGACGAGCATCTGGCGTTCTTCCGGATCGATCAGCAGGTCGGGCAGCGGCGGCTCGTCACCGGCCGCTACAACGGCCAGCGCTTTCGGTGGCACCGGGAGCCGGGCGGGCTGATGTTGCCGGGTTCGGGCACGGGGTACGCCAACGACGTGCAGACGGTGCTGCTCACCGACGCCGTCCAGGCCACGGGGCGGGTGTTCAACGAGGTGCGGGCGCAGTTCGCCCGGTACGTCGACGTGCGGCAGGACCTGCAGCCGGGGCCCTACGTCTTCCGCGCGGGGTACTCGGTCGAGGGTGGGGCGCTCGGCCCGCTGGGCTTCGGCGCCGACCCCGAGGACACCTGGGAGGGGTCGGACACCCTGTCGGTGTGGCGCGGGCGTCACGCGATCAAGACCGGCGGCGGCCTGAAGTGGGTGCGGGCCCACAACGCCTCGCAGGCGTACGGCCGCGGCGCGTACTTCTTCGCGGGCCCGCCCGGTCAGTATCCACAGCCGTTCCAGTTCGTCCAGGGCGTGGCGGCGTCGCCGCTGGCGACCGCGGCCGATCCCAGGAGCCTCTCGGGGTTCGCCTTCGTACAGGACGACTGGGCGCTGGCACCGCACGTGGCGCTCAACCTCGGGCTGCGCTACGACGTCGAGAACGTCTACGACATCGCCGGCTACCAGGTGCCGGTCGACACCGACAACCTGCAGCCGCGGCTCGGGGCCGTCTGGGACGTGCGCGGGGACGGCCGCACGGTAGTCCGCGGCGGCCTGGGGCTGTATACGCAGCAGCACCTGCTGTATCCGCTGAACCGCGTGCAGCTCGAGGGGGCCGATGGGGTCCGCTCCATCACGCTGACGCCCGAGATGGCGGCCTTTCCGGTGTTTCCGGCCACGCTCGGGCCGATCACCGGCACGCTGCTGCCGCCGAGCGACGTCCACCGCGTGGACCCGCACTTCCGCAACCCCTACTCGCGTCAGTACGCGATTGGCGCCGAGCACCTGCTCGACCACACCGTGCTCACGGTCGACTTCGTCAGGCTCGACGGCCGCGACCTGATGAGCCTGGTCGACGCCAACGCGCCCGCGTCGATCGTCAAGCCGGCGCAGCGCACCGTGGCCGCCGCCGATGCGACCCGGCCCCTGCCCGCGGTGCCGGGGACCTACCGCAAGATCCTGACGCTCGGGAACGAGGGACGCAGCTGGTACCGGGCACTGCAGGTCAAGGCCCGGCGGTCGGTGGCGGCGCTCCAGTTGACGGCGTCGTACACGTTCTCACGCGCCGAGGACATGGCCAACTACGAGCTGCCCGAGGACAGCCGGAACCTGGAGGCCGAGAAGGGGCGCGCGGCCACCGACATCACCCACAACGTCGCCACCGGGTTGATCTGGACCCTGCCGGGTGAGGGACCCTGGCGCCGCGGCTGGTCGGTCTCGGCGATCGGGGTGTTCCGCAGCGGCCGGCCCTACACGATCAGCTGGGGCGACGACCGCAACGGGACGACACAGAACGACGCACGCCCTGGCGCGCGCAACACCGCCCGCACGGGCCCCTACCGGACGATCGACGCCGCGTTGACGCGCCGGTTCCAACTCGCCCGGGGCACGGTCGAGGGACGCGTCGAGGCGTTCAACCTGCTGAATGCGACCAACTACGACCGCTACGTCGGCGAACTGCTCTCGCCCCTGTTCGCGTCGCCGGTGACGGCCTTTCCGAACCGCCGCGTGCAACTGGCGGCGATCGTGAGGTTCTGATGCGGGCCCGGCTGGCCCGGCTGGCCGCGCTGGCGGCGTGCGTGCTGTCGCTGCAGTGCGGCGGGGGCTCGCCGTCTGGCCCGGTCAGCCCGACGCCGAGCGACCTGATCCCGCCGTCCCCGCCGGTGTCGCCGCCCCCGGTGCCATCGACGCCGCAGGTGTTCGTCGGGGCCGGCGACATCGCGATGTGCGACGGCAACTCGGCGGCCACGGCGCGCCTGCTCGACGGCATCGGCGGGACCGTGTTCACCACGGGCGACAACGCGTACTTCCAGGGCACCCGTGAGAACTTCCGCGACTGCTACGAGCCGACCTGGGGCCGGCACAAGGGGCGCACGCGTCCCGTCCCGGGGAACCACGACTACGAGTCGCGCGGGGCCATCCCGTACTTCGAGTATTTCGGCGCCAACGCCGGGCCCTACGGGCTCGGCTACTACAGCTTCGAGATCGGCGCCTGGCACGCCGTCGCGCTCAACAGCAACATCGACGTCAGCCCGCTGTCCGAGCAGGCGCTGTGGCTGCAGGCCGACCTGGCGGCCAGTCGCGCGCGGTGCACGGTGGCCTATTTCCACCACCCGCTGTTCTCGGCCGGGCCGTCGGGCGCATCACCCTCCATGCGGACCTTCTGGCGGATGCTGTACGACGCGGGCGTGGAGCTCGTGCTGAACGGCCACGAGCACTACTACGAGCGGCTGGCGCCGCAGGATCCGGACGGGCGGCCCGACGCGGCCCGGGGCATCCGGCAGTTCACCGTCGGCACCGGCGGCGCCTTCCTGTACGACCCGCTCGGCCGGGCCTCGAGCAGCGAGTGGCAGGGG
>CAWULT010000207.1:0-4803 GCA_963923455.1 uncultured bacterium | reverse complement strand
GGGCAAGATCGCCAACGTCTTCGCCGTGGAGTCGATGACCGACGAGATCGCGTTCGGGGTGGGGGTCGATCCCGTGCGGTTTCGTCTGGATCGCATCGCCGACGTGCGGGCGGCCGAGGCCATCCGCCGGGCAGCCGACGCGTTCGGGTGGCAGAGCCGGCCGGCTCGCAACCCGGGCGCGGCGCAGGGGCGGCTGCTCGTCGGCCAGGGCTTCGCTTACGCCCGATACAAACAGAACGAGAACTATGTCGCCATGGCCATGGAGGTGGCAGTCGAGCCGTCCACCGGGTCCGTCACCGTGCGGCGGGTGGTGTGCGCGCACGACTGCGGGCTCGTCGTGAATCCCGACGCGCTGCGCAACCAGGTCGAGGGCTGCATCGTGCAGACGCTCAGCCGCGTGCTGCACGAGGAGACGGTGTTCGATCGCACCAGGGTGACGAGCGTCGACTGGTCCAGGTACCCCGTCCTGCGCTTCGCCGACGCACCGGCGATGGAGGTGGTGCTGATCGACCGGCCAGCGGCGCCACTGCTCGGGGCGGGAGAGGCGGCCACGGCGCCGGTCGCGGCGGCGGTGGCCAACGCGATCTTCGACGCCACCGGGGTACGGCTGCGGAGCGTGCCGTTCACGCGGGCACGGATGCGGGCCGCGATCGAGGCCGGGGCTTCGGCCCGGGCGTGACGACGGGAACGGGGCCCGCGCCCGAGGCGGAGCTGGCTGCCGGCGCCGCCCGGTGGCGCAAGGCGGCGTATGCGGTGCCGCTCGCGCTGACGCTGGTGCTCTTCACGGTGGGCGCGCCGGCGGCGCGAGCGCCGATCACCTCCGTGCCCCTCGCGGTGTCGGCGCTCGTCGTGATCGGCTGGCCGTTCTGGGTGCTGGCCTCGCTGGTGAGCGACCGTCTGGTACGAGGGCCGGCGCACGGCGGGCTGCGATGGGCCGCGGCCGGCGCGCTCCTGGGCCTGTCGGTTCCGTACGTGTACGCGGTGTCGGCCGCTGGGGGGCCAGGCCTCGGCTACGGCCTGCCGGTCTTCCTGGGATTCGTCGCGCCGTGCGCGGGCGGGCTGCTGGCCTCGATCGGCTGGCTCGGGGGCCTCGGTCTGTGGCGGTTGGCGCGCGGAGACTCCGACCGGCGGCGATGACGGTGGGCGACATCGCGCGCGGCATCTGGATTGAGGACGAGGAGCACACCATGTCGATGTCCGAATTGGCGTCCACGCTGCGCGGTGAAGTGGCGCACGCCGCTGTGAGGCTGCGCGCGTTGAGCGAGGCCGACGTGACCAGGAGCCGGGGCGACGGCAAGTGGGTCAAGAAGGAGATCCTGGGACACTTGATCGACTCCGCGGCGAACAATCACCAGCGGTTCGTTCGCGCGCAGTTCTCGACCCCGTTCGTCTGGCCCGGCTACGACCAGGAGGCCTGGGTGCCGGTGCACCGCTACCGCGACCGCCCGTGGGCGGATCTGGTGGACCTGTGGGTGGCGTTGAACCGCCACGTGGCCGTCGTGGTCGAAGGGATCCCGGTCGACCGGGTCGGCACGTCGTGCGCCATCGGTGGCGGCGAGGCGGTGACACTCGAGGAGCTGATTCAGGACTACCTGCGCCACCTGCGGCACCATCTGGCGCAGATCGAGGCGGCCTGACAGCGAGAGGGACGCAGATGGCTGACGTGGCCGATCACTACCGTTCGCACCTGGCGCCGGTCTATCTGTGGATGGGCGGGGGATTCGAGCCGGCCGTCGCCCGCGGCGCGCAGGAAGCGGACGCGGTGCTGCCGCACCTGGGTCCCGGACATCGCGTGGTGGACCTGGGCGCCGGATTCGGGATGCATGCGGTGCCGTTCGCGCGGCGCGGATGCGAGGTCATCGCCGTGGACAACTCGGCGCGGTTGCTCGACGATCTGCGCCAGCACGCCGGGGGCCTGCCGATCCGCGTGGTCGAGGACGGCCTGCTGGCGTTCGATCGGCACGTGAACGCGCCCGTCGACGCGGTACTCTGCATGGGCGACACGCTGACGCACCTGGCCGACGTGGCCGCGGTCGAGGCACTGTTCGCGAAGGTGGCCGCGGCGCTCGGGCCCGGAGGCACGTTCGTGACCTCGTTTCGCGACTACACGAGCGCCCTCGCGGGGACGCAGCGGTTCATCCCCGTCCGCAGCGATGGGGATCGCATCCTGACGTGCTTCCTCGAGTACGCGCCGGCGCACGTGGACGTCCACGACGTGCTGCACTCCCGCGACGGAGACGGCTGGCGCCTGTCGGTGAGCGCCTACCGGAAGCTGCGGCTGGCGCCACCGGCGGTGGCGCGGGCGCTGGCCGCCGTCGGCCTGTCCACGCGCCTCGAGCCCGGGCTGTCCGGGATGGTACGGGCCGTGGCCACGCGCGTGTGACCGTTCGGGTGGTCGCCTTCGGTCGGGCCCGCGGCGTAGAATCGGCGCGAGTGCGCCCGGCTTCCGCACGGGTGGAGGAGAGGACGATGCGAGTGACGTTCCTGGTGTGTGCCGTGGCGCTGGCCGTGACGATGGCCCTGCCGGCTCGGGCCCAGCAGCCCGCCGCGGCGGCCGGTCCCGGGCTGACGCTGACGACCCCGGCCTGGGCGGACGGCGACGACATTCCCGTGAAGTACACGCAGGCGGTCGCCACGCCGGTGTCGCCGGCGCTGGCGTGGACGAACGTGCCGGCCGGTACCCGGAGCTTCGTGCTGCACATGCACGACCCGGATGCGGCGCTCAACCGGACCACGGCCACGCAGGTCCACTGGCTGGTGTGGGGCATCCCGGGCTCGTCCACCGGAATGGCCGAAGGCATGCCTGCCGGCCCCCAGCTGCCCGACGGCAGCCGGCAGGTGAGCGCGTCGGGACAGGTGTACCGCGGCCCGGGCGCGCGCGCGGCCGGCCCGAAGCACCACTACACGTTCGAGCTCTTCGCCCTCGACACGACGATCGACATCGCGCACGGCGCCAACGAGCAGGAGACGCGCGCGGCCGTGATGGCCGCGATGAACGGCCACGTGCTCGGCAAGGCCGTCTACGTGGGCCTCTTCAAGCGGCCGCAGTAGCAGCCGTGCGCCGCCCACGTGCAGCCTCCGCGCCGTCCGCCGCGGAGGCACCCGTCCCGTGCCCGCGATTCATCTCGTCACCTCGCCGGCCGAACTGACGACCGCCGTCACCGACGCGCTGCTGGCGGTGGTGTGCGTCTGGCTGGGCGTCCGGGTCTGGCGCGTGGCGGGGCCGCCGTGGCGCCGTCTGATCTGGGGCGCCGTGCTCGGCCTGGTCGCGGTCGGGGCGCTGCTCGGGGCGGCGGCCCACGGGCTGGTCGTGCCCGATGCCGTGCACACCTACTTCTGGCAGCGCATCTACCTGTCGCTCGGGCTTACGGTTGCGCTCGTGGTGGCCGCCGGCCTCTACGACTGGCGTGGCGAGCGGGCGGCCAGGCGGGCGCTGCCGTGGGCGGCGGTGGCGGGGTTCGCGCTGTTCGCGTTCACGCAGGTCGTCAGTGGTGCCTTCATCGTGTTCATCGCGGCCGAGGCCGCTGCCGTGCTGGGCGCGATGGCGATCTACGCGCACCTGCTGCGCACGCGGGCGTTCCCTGGCGCGCGGCCGATTCTCGCGGGGCTGGGGCTGACGCTCGCGGCGGCGGCGGTGCAGGTGAGCCCAGCGGCAGTGACGGTGGCCGGCTGGCCGTTCGATCACAACGCGCTGTTCCACCTCGTGCAGGCCCTGGCGTCGGTCGTGCTGGCCAGCGGTGTCCGGCAGGGAATGGTCGTCCACCCGCTCCGCTGACGGCCGGGCCGCCCGCCTCAGTCCTGTTGCGGGTCGCGCCCGGTGGTTCGCGCGCGTTTGATCCGTGCCCAGCCGTCCAGCCGCCGCTTGATCTCCCGCTCGAAGCCCCGCTCGGTCGGGCGGTAGTAGTTCCGGCCCCTGAGCGACGGGGGCAGGCACTCCATGGCGGCGACGGCATCGGGCTCGTCGTGCGCGTATTGGTAGTCCTTGCCGTACTCGAGCTGCTTCATCAGCTTCGTCGGCGCGTTGCGCAGGTGCAGGGGCACGGGCTCGGCGGCCTGGGCATGGGCGTCGGCCGCGGCCGCGTTGTAGGCGGTGTACGACGCATTGCTCTTCGGCGCCGTCGCCAGGTAGATGGCCGCCTGGCTCAGGGCGGTGTTGCCCTCGGGCATGCCGAGGAAGTGGGCGGCCTCCTTGGCGGCGACGCAGACGACGAGCGCCTGGGGATCGGCGTTGCCGACGTCCTCGGACGCGAAGCGGATCAGCCGTCGCGCGATGTAGAGCGGATCCTCGCCGGCCTCGAGCATCCGCGCGACCCAGTACACGGCCGCGTCCGGGTCGCTGTTCCGCATCGACTTGTGGAGCGCCGAGATCAGGTTGTAGTGCTCCTCTCCGCCCTTGTCGTAGAGGAGCGCCCGCCGCTGGATGGAATGTTCGAGCTGCGGCAGGTCGAGCTGCCGGACGCACGTGTCCGGGTCCATGGGCGCCGAGGCCACGGAGAACTCGAGCAGGTTGAGCGCCGAGCGGGCGTCGCCGTTGGCGAAGCGGGCGATGGCGGCCAGTGCCTCGTCGGAGACGCGGACCTCGGTCGTGCCGAGGCCTCGCTCGCGGTCGGTCAGCGCGCGGCGCAGGATCTGCTCGATCGCCCCGGCGGTCAGCGGCTGCAGTACGAACACCTTCGACCGGGACAGCAGCGCGGCGTTGACCTCGAACGAGGGATTCTCGGTGGTCGCGCCGATCAGCACGATGTCGCCGGCCTCGACGCGGGGCAGGAAGGCGTCCTGCTGCGCCTTGTTGAAGCGGTGGAT
>CAWULT010000206.1:0-4804 GCA_963923455.1 uncultured bacterium | reverse complement strand
CTTCCCGTCGGGCGGGTCGACGACGAGCCACGGCCGGCCGCCGCGGCTGGCCTCGAACCGGTCGTAGAAGGCCGGCGCGCCGCCGAAGTTCCCGGCCACGGGGTCGCCACCGGTGAAGGGCGCGTTCAACAGCACCTCGACGGCGCGCTCCCGCACCACGCGCGACAACTCGTCACCCGTCACGTCCTCGATCCGCCGGCCTTCGAACTCCGGCGGCCGCTCGAAGGGCGTCCCCTGCTCGTACTTGTTCGAGTAGTTGCCCTGCAGGTCAGGGTCGCCCCAGGGCGTGCGTCCCGGGGTCCATGTCTGGGCGCCCGACGGTGCCGCGCACACGGCAAGCATCACCACCGCCAGCCCGATTCGATTACCCATCGCCGAATCTCCTGTCGCGTGCCCGTGTCGCCGACGCCCTGTGCCGGCCACCCCGGTTTCGGCCCCCTAGCCCAGCATCAACGCGGTGATGGTCGTGCGGTAGGCCACTTCCTCGTAGGCGCCCAGCACGTCGCGGATGCCGACCGTGCGCGTCGCCAGTGACTTGGCGTCGAAGCGGCCGGCGTGCAGCATTTCGACGAAGCGCGGGATGTCGCGCATCGGGTTGGCGCCACCGGCCTGTCCGCCCGAATGCGTGACGCCGCCGATCGCAAACAGAAAGGCCGGCAGCGTGATGGTGCCGCGGACGAGACCCGTCGTGATCACGTGGCCGCCGGCCGAGGCCATCTCGTAGGCCTGCTGCATCGGCAGAATGCCGGTCGGGTCGGGCCCCTGTTCGAGCTTCGGCCGCACGAACTCGGCGCCCGCCGCCTCGACGACCAGGTCCGCGCCGGCGCCGCTGCGTCGGCCGCCAGAGTCGCGGCCGCCAGACCACGGCCGGTTGGTCGGGCCCGCCGACAGCGCCCGCACGCGCTCGATGAGCTTCGCGCCCTCGACGTTCGGGTCGAGCACGTGCGTGGCGCCCACCTTGAGCGCCATGTCGCGCCGCACCTTGATCGGGTCGATGGCGATGATCGTCGACGCGCCGCCGATCCGCGCGCCCTGCACCGCGCTCAACCCCAGCGGGCCGCAGCCCACGACGGCCACCGTCGATCCCGGTTCGAGCGTCGCCAGCGTGCCTGAGGTCGTCGCGCCCAGGCCGGCCACGCTGACGCAGCTGCACACCATGCCGAGGTCGGTCGCGCTGGCCTTCGAGACGACCGGCACCACCCACTCCTCGTAGGTGACCATCAGGTCGCCCAGGCCACCGATGTGCGAGTTGGAGTAGACCGGCGTGCCGTCGCGCAGTTCCGCCACCGGCCGCAGGTCCGTCGCGAGGTTGCGGCCCAGCAGCTGGCAGATGTCGGCGCGGCCGCGCAGGCAGTGGTAGCAGGAGCCGCACTGCGGCGTGCCCGATACGCAGACGCGATCGCCCACCTGCACGCGACGCACCTCGGGACCAACGGCCTCGACGACGCCGACGCCGCCGTGGCCCTGGATGATCGCCATGTCGTTGGTGCCGGACGCCGTGCCGCCAACCGCGGCCGGCGCCGCCGTCGCGCCACCGGTGGGCGCGGGCTGCTGGAAGCCGAGGACCGCCCCGACGTTCGAGTAGCAGAGATTGGTGGCCTCGGTACGGACCACGACCGTGCGGCCGGTCACGGGCCGCAGCCGCACGTCCTGCAGCGTCGTGCGGTTGGGCCCGGTACCGCGCGAGATCCAGGCGCGGAACGTGCGTCCCGTCACCACGGCCGGCCCCTGCCCGAAGGCCGGAACCGACGGCGCGGCGATCGCGCCCGCGGCCGCCGCGGCGGCGCCTTTCTTCAACAGTCCTCGACGCGAGATTCCGTTCCGTCGTGCGCTCATGGGTGCTCCTCGACACTCGTGGCGGCTCCGGGGCGACGGGCCGCCAAGCCCTGCAGGATCGCGCGGCCTCCAGGGCCACGCCACCAGCGGTCGCAATGCTACACGAGCCGGGGCGCCCTCAGCGGCCGCGCATGCCCGTCGTGTCCTGCCAGGCCGTGGCGCGGCGGAACGCCTCGAGCAACTGGGCCTCGGTCAGCGAGCGGGCCACCTCGTCCCGCATCCGCGCGGCCCGGACGTACTGGTCCGCGCTCTTGAAGCGGGATGCCGCCAGGTTCAGCCACGTGTGGGCCTCGACGAGGTCGGGCCCGAGTTCGTCGCGGCGGTAGAGCGCGCCGAGCCGGATCTGCGCCTCGACCAGGTCCTGGTCCGCGGCGCGGCGATACCAGACCGCGGCCTGCCGCACGTCGCGGGCGACGACGCGTCCGTCCTCGAACAGGCGCCCGAGTGCGAGCTGCGCGAGGCCGTAGCCACCGTCGGCCGCCATCCGGTACCAGGCCGCGGCCGCCTCCAGATCCGCGGGCACGCCCTCGTCGCCCGATTCGAGGAGGCCGGCCAGGGTGTACTGCGCGAAGCCGCTTCTCTGTTCCGCCGCGCGCCGCAGCCACGCGGCCGCCACCCGGGCGTCGCGCGGCACACCGTCACCGTCCAGGTGCAGCAGGCCCAGGCTGGTCAGCGCGTCGACGTTGCTCTGCGCGGCCGCGCGGCGATACCAGCGCACCGCCTGCACCACGTCGCGCGGCACCAGGTGGCCCGCGTCGTAGGCGTTGCCGAGAGCCGCCTGCGCGGCCGGATCCCCCGCCTGCGCCTCCCTCAGGAGCGTGCGCACGTCGGGCACGAGCGAGGCCGCCGAGGCAGCAGAGGCCACGTCGTGCCGATGCCGCCAGACGGTGCCGGCCACCAGGGCCAGCATCACGCCGAGCAGCAGTGCGGCGCTGGACAGGAATCCGAAAGCCCGAGAGAGAGTCATGCGACGTGCCTCCCGCGACGGCCGCGAAGGTCCGCCGGCCCGCCCCGTGTGGGCGGCGCCAGCGTACACCAGGCGCGTGCCGGCGCTGCCGGCGGCGCCGTGATAGCCTCTGCCGCATGCCGCTCCACCCCCAGTGCAAGGCCTTCCTCGACCAGCTCGCCGCGATGGGCGGGCCTGGCCTCCACGAGCTGACGCCGGCCGACGCGCGCGCCCGCGCGATGCCGCCCGAACTCGGCGGCGTCGAAACGCCGGTCCACCAGATCGACAACCGGACGGTGCCCGGGCCGGGCGGGCCGATCCCCGTGCGGGTCTACCGGCCCACGGCCGACGCGGCGCTCCCCGGCGTCGTGTACTTCCACGGCGGCGGCTTCGTGATCGGCGGGCTCGACATGAACGACCGCCCGTGCCGCGAGATCGCGGTCCGCGCCCGCTGCGTCGTCGTGTCGGTGGACTACCGGCTGGCGCCCGAGCATCCCTTCCCCGCCGCGGTCGACGACGCCTACGCCGCCACGCGCTACGTCGCGGAGCACGCGGCCGAGTTCGGCATCGATCCGGCACGCCTCGCCGTGATGGGCGACAGCGCGGGCGGCAACCTCGCGACGGTGACGGCGCTCAAGGCGCGCGACGCCGGGGGACCGGCCCTGCGCTTCCAACTGCTCGTCTATCCGCAGGTGCTGCTGGACGACGACGGCAGCGCCTCGATGCGGGAGTTCGGTCAGAACCACTTCCTCACCGCCGAGACCATGGCGTACTTCCGCCAGCACTACTGTCCAGACCCGGCCGCCCGCCGGCAGCCGCACGCCTCGCCGATGCTCGCGGACGTGCGCGGGCTGCCGCCGGCCTTCGTGCTGACGGCCGAGTGCGATCCGCTGCGCGATCAGGGCGAGGCGTACGCGCGCAGGCTCCAGGAGGCCGGGGTGCCGGTCACGCTGAAGCGGTACGACGGGATGTTCCATCCCTTCTTCAGCCTGGCGGGCGTGATCGACGGCGCGAAGCAGGCGGTTGCCGACGTGGCCGCCGCGCTGGCAGGCGCGCTGGCCTGAGACCGGGCTGCGCGTCGCACGGCGCGCCGGCCTCGGGCGACGGCGCGCGGCCGGCCGACGGCCAGCCGTTGCGCGGACCTCGGCTCGGGAGCCCCCGAGAACGGCCGCGCTCACGCGGAAAGCGGGTCGAGCACCTCGATGGACGGGAACCGATGGAAGTCGGTGTCCCTGGTGTAGATGCGCCGAACCCCGTGTTCGCGCATCAGCGCGACGGTGTGGAGGTCGTGCAGCAGATTGCCGGCGACGCCGGGGGACTCGCGCAGCACACGCACCATCACGTCACGGTGGCGGTCCGTCTCGACCAGCACGTCCACCGACGGCGACGCGAGCAACGCGTCGATGAATCCCCACGCGTCGGGGGTGCTCCACGGCGTGTCGAACACCCGGGGGTGCGTGACGACACGCAGGAACTCGTACAACACGCCCCACGTGAGGCGCCACGGCTCGGCCTCGTGACGCAGCCGTTCGACGAGTTGCAGGCAGGCCCTGTGTTCGGGCACGCCGGCGTTGGCGGCGTACACGAGCACGTTCGTGTCCACGACCACCACGGGCTACCGCCCCTCCATCGCGTGATAGAGCGCCTCCCGGTCCGCGACATCCACCCTGGGCCGACTGGTGAACGCCGGCAGGGGCGGCAGCGACGCCGGGCGTGCGCGACGCCGGTCGAGATGGTCTCGCAGTGCGGCGTCGACCAGTTCGGAGATCGTGCGCTTCTGGCGGGCCGCCTCCGCCTTGAGGCGGCGCATGACCCCGTCGTCGATGATGAGCGTGGTCCGCATATGCAAAAGCATACCACTGGTATGCGAAGATGCCCTCACTCTGAGAGGCCGGCGTCGCCGCGCCCGACGGACGCCCCGGGCTACCTTCCGGCCTCTTCCTCGGCGCGCGCCGCGCTCAGCATGCCGCGCGCGCTGTAGTTGCTGTCTCTTATACACATCTCCGAGCCCACGAGACGTAG
>CAWULT010000205.1:0-4826 GCA_963923455.1 uncultured bacterium | reverse complement strand
TTCCCGGGAGGGCAGCCCCCCGGGGGCGGCCAGGCGCCTGGTGGGGGGAGCCCTGGCGGCTTTCCCGCGGAGGCCATTGCCGCGTGCACCGGACGCATCGAGGGTGATGCCTGTTCGTTCGGCACGCCGCCGACGGGTGGCCGTTGCGTGCAGACGGCCAACGCAGGGCCGCTCGCGTGCGTCGCGCTCGGCGCCGGCCAGCAGCCGGCGCCCGGCGGGGCGGCTGGGCGGCCGGGCGGTGGCGATGCGGGCCGGGACGAAGTCGAACTGCTGCCCCGGTCGCCCGTCTACGTGCCGGCCGACGTCACGTTCGACGGCGAGACGTTCCGGCACGTCGGCTTTCGGCTGAAGGGCAATTCGAGCCTCGTCAACTCGTGGCGGTCCGGCACCGAGAAGCTGCCGTTCCGGCTGAACATGGACGTGCTGGAGTCGGAGTACCCGGACATCCGCGACCAGACGTTCTTCGGGTTCCCCAATCTGAGCTTCAGCAACGGCGCGCTCGACAGTTCGTACCTGCGCGCCAAGGTGGTGACCGATCTGTTCCGCGAGGCCGGGTTGCCGGCCCCACGCGCCGCGTTCGTCCGTGTCTACCTGGATCGGGGTGCCGGCCCGGTCTACCTGGGCCTCTACACGATGGTGGAGGTGCCCGACCGGCCGATGCTCGAGTCGGTGTTCGGATCGGCGTCCGGCAATCTCTACAAGCCGCACAGCACCGGCGGCCGGTGGACGGTGTTCAACGCCGACCACTTCCCCAAGAAGACCAACGAGGCCGACGAGGACTGGACCGACATCCAGGGGGCGATCGCCGTGTTGAACGAATCGCGAGCCAATGCGGCGGTGTGGCGCCAACGGCTCGAGGCGCGCGTCAACGTCAACGGCTTCCTGCGCTGGCTGGCGCTCAACACGCTCGTCGGCAACAACGACGCCTACGGAGGCCTGTCCGCGCACAACTACTACCTGTACGGCAGCCCGCGGCACCGCGACCGCCTGTTCTGGATCCCCTGGGACCACGACCTGGCCCTCTCCGGCGGGGGCGGCGGCCTGGCCGGAGGCGTCGGCGCGGGCGGCGCGACGTTCGACCTGTTCCTGCAGAGCGCGGGCGCGAGCTGGCCGCTCATCCGCTTCCTGCTGGACGACCCGGTGTATCGCGCGGCGTACCGAGGCCACGTCGAGAGCCTGCTGAACACGGTGTTCGAGCCGGGCCGCGTCGCCGCGGTCATCCGTGCCGAGCAGGCGCGCATCACCCCGTACGTCGTCGGCAGCGACGGCGAGGCGGCGAGCCGGACCTTCGCCGGTACGCCGGCGCAGTTTGCGGCGACCGCGGCCGCACTCGTCTCGACCGTCGAGACGCGGGCCGCCGCGGCACGCCGGACCCTCGGAGGTGCGCAGTGAGGGCGGGCGGCGTGAGGTGGGCGGCGCGGGCCGTCCCGCGGTCGTGGCGTGCCGCTGTGGTGACGGTTTGTCTCGCCGCGTCGTGGGCGGGGGCGGCCGCCGCGCAGGACGCGCCGCCGGCCGCGGAAGCGGAGGCGGAACCCGAGGGGTTCACGATCGCGCCGCGTGGCTACGTGCAGTTCGACTGGCGTGGCTTTCCGGACTGGACCGTCGTGCCTGGCACGGGGCGGCTCGATCGGGACACGTTCGAGGTGCGACGGGCACGAGTCGGGGTCGATGGGGGATGGGGACGCTTTTCCTACGAAGTGACCGTCGACCCGGCCGAGGGTGACGGTGTCGACGTCCGCGACGCGTACGGCCAGTGGCGTGTCGGCCGTGGGTTGCGGGTGCGGATCGGCCAGTTCAAGCTGCCGGGCAGTCGCGAGTACCAGCGGTCTGCCCGTTCGCTCGACTCCCTCGAACGGTCGGCGCTGGCGCTCGCGGTGGCACCCGGGCGCGACATCGGTGCGATGGCCGCGGGCCGGGTGGGCCGCGCGTTCGCGTATCAGGCAGGGGTCTTCGCCGGTGACGGCAACGGACGACGGTCACGCGCGGGTCTCACGGGCGCCGGGCGGGCGGAGTGGACCGTCGCGCCGGACGTCGAGGTGGCCGGCTCTGCCAGCGTGGGCCGCACAGAGGCAGTCGACAGTGAGGCGCCGAACGGCCTCGAAGGGCGGTCGTCCTCGGGATACCGCTTCTTCGAACGGGTGTACGTGGACGGGCGTCGCGTGCGCACCGGTGTCGACGCGGCCTGGACGCCGGGTCCGTGGCGGATGACCGCCGAGTACCTCTGGGTCCGGGACGGGCGGGATGGTGTCGGGCTGGACCTGGAGGACCTGCCGGCGGTGGTGGGACAGGGATGGAGTGCCGAGGTCTTCAGGGCATTCGGGCGCCGCCGTGGGGCGGCCCGCGCGCGCCTGCGCGAGTTCGACCTGGGCCTGCGCTTCGATGCCCTGCAGTTCGACGACAGCGGGCCATCCACCGCCAGCGAGAGCGTGCGGCCGCGCGCCACCGACATCCGCCCGCGAGGCGTCCGCACCTGGACGTCCAGCCTCTCGTGGCAGCCCTGGCGTTACGGGCGGGTGATCGGGCAGGTGGGCGCCGAGCGCTTCACCGAATCGCGGTCGGCCCCCGAGGTGGGGAAGGCCGGCACCTACGTGACGTTCGGGATGCGGCTGCAGGTCGAACTGCCCTGACGGGCGTGACCCGGCACCAGCGTGGCCGCGGGGCGCCGTCCGGCCCGGCCCGAGCCGGCGGTCGGGCGACGCCCATTCATGGCTCGCCGGGAGGCGCGGTAAAGAAAACGTAAAAACCGCCGGACGGCGCCCCAGCCGTGGATCCGGCGTGTAACGTATTCACGTCACTGACACCGTATGGCACACACCAGAGAGACCAGGGCGTTCGCCTCCGAGATCAAGTTCGTGGTCGAGCCGGCCCTCGCGGAGCGGCTGCGGGCGTGGGCGCGCGAGCACCTCGACCCCGACCCGCACGGGGGCGGCCCGCACGGCGACGCCTACACCACGACGAGCCTCTACTTCGACACGCCCGACCTCGACGTGTTCGTCCGGAACGGGTCGTACGGGCGGGCGAAGTACCGGGTCCGGCGCTATGCGGATGGCCGGGTCGTCTTCCTCGAGCGCAAGCTGCGCACGAAGCGGCTGCTCGCCAAGCGGCGGACCGTGGTGCCACTCGAGGACCTGGCGTGGCTCGAGGCCGAGGCCCGCCCCGGCGAGAACTGGCCGGGTCTCTGGATGGCCCGCCGGCTGGCGGCGCGCAGCCTCGCGCCCGTCTGCCAGGTGTCGTACGCCCGGATGGCGCGGATGGCCGACACCCCGTCGGGCCCCGCGCGCCTGACGCTCGACGACGGCATCCGCGCCACGTCGGTGGATGGCCTCGGCTTCAGCGACGCCGCGGGCACGCCCGTGCTGCCAGACGTCCAGATTCTCGAGTTGAAGTTCCGCACCCACCTGCCCGGGATCTTCAAGCAACTGGTGGAGGAGTTCCGGCTGGAGCCGCAGACGGCGTCGAAGTACCGGCTCGCGATGGGGTCGCTCGGCGCCGCGCCGGCCGGCGCGGCGGCTTCGACGATGACGGAGGCGGGTGCATGACGATGAGGGGCAGGACCACGCGACGGACGCGGCGCCTGGTGCTGGCGGGGGCCGCAGCCGCCGCCATCACCACGCTGACGCTGGAGGCACAGTTTCCAGGGCCGGGAGGGTTTCCGGCCCGCGAGGAGCGCCGTGTCGTCAAGCAGTTCGACCGTGATGGCAACGGCCGCCTCGACGCGGCCGAGCGCGCGGAGGCGCGGACGTGGCTCGAGAGCAACCCGGCCGGTCCGGCGTTCGGGTTTCCGGGTGGCCCACGAGGCCGGGGAGGGTTCGGCCCGCCGGCGGGATTCGGGCCTCCCGGCATGGCGACGCCGTCGGCAGGGCCGCCGATGACGGCTGGCGACGTGCGGCCCGCCGGTCAGGCGCCGCTCTACGACGCGGGCGTGCTGCGCACCGTGTTCCTGCAGTTCGAGAATCCCCGGTGGGAGTCGGAACTCGCCGCCTTCTACAACACCGACGTCGACGTGCCGGCGACCGTCACGGTCGACGGCCGGACCTATCGCGACGTGGGCGTGCACTTCCGCGGGATGTCGTCGTTCATGATGGCGCGCGACGGCATGAAGCGGTCGCTGAACCTCGCATTCGACTTCGCCGAGAATGCCCAGCGCCTGATGGGCGTCCGCACGCTGAACCTGCTGAACGTCAACGGCGACCCGACGTTCGTCCGGCCGGTCCTCTACGCCGCGATCGCCGGCAGGTATCTGCCCGCGCCCAAGGCCAACTACGTGAGGGTCGCGATCAACGGCGAATACTGGGGCGTCTACGTCAACGCGGAGCAGTTCAACGCCGACTTCGTCCGCGCGCGCTTCGGCTCGGCCGACGGCGTCCGATGGAAGGTCCCGGGGGCGCCCTTCGGACGCGGGGGCCTCGCGTACCTCGGCGACGACCCGGCGGCCTACAAGCCGATCTACGAGCTGAAGTCGAAGGACACGCCGCAGGCGTGGGCCGGATTGATCCGGCTGACGCGGGTGCTCAACGAGACAGCGCCCGACGCCCTCGAGGCCGCGCTCGCGCCGATCCTCGACGTGGATGCGGCGCTGAAGTTCCTGGCCGTCGAGGTGGCCCTGGTCAACAGCGACGGGTACTGGGCCCGCGCCAGCGATTACTCGCTCTATCAGGATCCCGCGGGCCGCTTCCATCTGATCCCCCACGACATGAACGAGGGCCTGGTGGACGAGCGCGGCGGGCCGGGAGGGCCCGGGGCTCGCGGGGGACGCGGGCGCCAAGGGTTCGGGCCGCCCCCCGGCTTCGAGAACGGACCGCCCCCCGGCTTCCAGCCGCCCCCCG
>CAWULT010000204.1:0-4835 GCA_963923455.1 uncultured bacterium | reverse complement strand
ATTCCTCTACGTCTCGTGGGCTCGGAGATGTGTATAAGAGACAGTCACACCACCATCCCCTTGAAGCTCCGCATGTACTCGGCGAAGCCGGCGCTCAGGCCGCTCGCCCGCAGGTCCTCCACGGTGACGGGCGGGCGGCGCGGCTCCCAGCCGGGGTCGGCGATGCGTTTCGCCCAGTCGGCGTTCAGGATTGCCGCGCGGCCGATCGCGACGCCGTCGGCCCCGAGTGCCAGCACCTGGTCGGCCTCGGCACGGGTCCAGATGCTCCCGGCCGCCAGCACGACGACGTCCGGCGGCAGCGCGGCGCGGAACAGCGGAAGGGGATGCTGATCGGGCCGCTTGGCCGTGTTGGTGAACGCGTTCCACAGCGACAGGTGGACGAAGTCGGCGCCGTCGCCGGCCAGCCAGGCCGCGACTTGCACGCTCTCGTCGACGTCGAGTCCCCTGGCGTTGCCGAAGTCCTCGGGCGACAGGCGCACGCCCACGGTGAACGACGGGCTCACGCGCGCCCTGACGGCCCGCACCGCCTCGCGCAGCAGCCGCGCACGGTTCTGGAGCGGACCGCCCCAGTCGTCGGTGCGCCGGTTCTGCGTGCGGCTCAGAAACTGGGTGAAGAGATACCCGTGCGCGCCGTGCACCTCGACGCCGTGGAAGCCGGCTCGCTGTGCGCGTTGGGCCGCGTCGGCGAACTGACGGACCACCCGGTGGATGTCGTGCTCGGTGGCCGCGCGGTGGCCCTCGCCCGCGCTCGCGCTCCAGGGCTCGACGCCGCTGACCGCCCGGTCCGCGCGCAGGCCGCCGTGGAAGATCTGGACGAGCGACGCGACTCCGCGCTCGCGCATCGCCGCGGCCAGTCGCGTCAGGCCCGGCAGCAGCGCGTCGTCGTAGATGCCCAGCTCGCCGGGCCAGCTCTGGCCGTCGAGCGCCACGTGCGCCGCGCATGTGAACACCAGGCCGTAGCCGCCGTCGGCGCGCGAGCACAGCCAGCGGAACTCGTCCTCGCCGAGCGAGCCGTCGGCGTGGCTCTGCTTGTTGGTCAGCGCGGCCAGCGCCACGCGGTTGCGCGCGGTGAGGCCGGTTCGGAAGGCGAGCGGATCGAGCGCGGACGGCATCGGCATCAGTGGGGGGCCGGCACGCCGTCGAAGAACTCGACGACGCCGGTTTCGAGCGAGTACTCGGCGCCCACCACCAGCAGGCGGCCATCGCGGATCAGTTGTTCGAGCACGCCCGAGCCGTGCCGGAGGTAGTTGGCCGACACCCGGACGTTGGCGCGCACGGCCTGGCCCTCGAGCGCGATGCGGTCGTGCCGGATCTCGGTGGCGAGCAGTCCTTCCACCGACGGCCGCACCCGGTCCACGATCGACCGCAGGTTGCGCGACTGTTTCTCCGTGGGCTGCTGCAGCTCGTCGAGCGTGGCCTGGATCACGCCGCAGCGCGTGTGCCCCAGCACCACGACGAGCGGGGTGCCGAAGCGCTCGGCCGCGAACTCGACGCTGCCCACCTGCGACGGCGCCACGACGTTGCCGGCCACCCGGATCACGAACAGGTCGCCGAGGCCCTGGTCGAACACGAGCTCCACCGGCACGCGCGAGTCCGAGCAGCCGAGGATCACCGCAAAGGGCGCCTGGCCGTCGACGAGGTCGCCGCGCCGGCTCTGGCTCAGCATCGAGTCGATGCTGCGCACGCCGGACGCGAACCGGCGGTTGCCCTCGCGCAGGCGGGTCAGCGCCTCCAAGGCGGCCGTCATGGGCGTCTCCCCTGCAGCACCGTGGCGGCGCTGAGCGGCGCGAGGTCGGGTTCCACCCACGCGGCCCGGCTCCCGGTGGACATCAGGCGCTCGCGATCGGCCAGTCCGGCCAGGTCGTCCGCGAGACGCGCCATCGGGGCACTCGTCATGTCGTCCCGGGCGCGTGCCCGACGATCCGCAGGCCGCCCAGGCTGCCGCTCGCGAACAGGCGGGCGACGCCGGAGAAGAAGTCGTCGAGCCCGTCGAAGAGGGCCTGGCCGTGCACGCGGACGAAGCGCGCGCGGTCGGCCCTGAACGCCGCCGCGCGGTCCGCGCAGAAGAGCGCCCAGTCCTCGGTCGGATCCTCGATGTCGAGGTGCGTGAAGCCGGCGGCGCGCAGATCCGCCTCGTAGGCCTCGCGGCTCGTCATCGCCTTGCCGAACAGCAGCCGCTCCACGTCGCCCGAGTCGGACGGCGAGAACGGCGCCCGCGTGTAGAGATCCTCGATGAACAGCGCACCGTCAGGCTTGAGCAGCGTCGCGAGGCGCTTGAGCAGCCGGGCCCGCTCCTCGATGTGGTGGATGGTCATGAAGCTGATCACCGCGTCGAACCCAGCCACCGGCAGCGCCTGTGACAACGCGTCGCCGCGCACGTGGCGGATCTGGACGTCGAGCACGCAGCGCGCCGTCAGGTCCGTCGCGACCTCGTGCAGGGCCGGCTGCAGCTCGAGCGCCGTGACGCGGCATCCGAACTCCGACGCCAGGCAGCGCGCCGGTCCGCCGAGCCCAGACCCGACGTCGAGCACGTGCTGCCGATCGGTCAGGTTGATCTGCCGCGCGGCCTGCCGCACGGCGTCCACGCCGTGGTAGTGGAACTGGTCGAAAGGGTAGAGCTGGTCCGGCCGCAGAGGGTCGGCTGGCCCGATGCCCATCTGGGCCAGTTCGGCGTAGATCCGCTCCACGTGCACGTAGAGCGGCATGGTCTCGATCATCTGTGATGCGTCCTGCGGCGCGGTCCGTCTCTCAGTGTAGCGGCTACCGGGCGTCGCGTGCAGGTGCCGGCGGCGACGGAGGTCAGGGTACTCGCGTGGCGGCACCGGCCAGCCAGTGGCGGTCCACCACGTCGAGCAGGCGCCCGACGTCGAAACCGGTGGCATTGGTCATCACGACCGTGCCGACTCCCGCGCTCCTGTACACGCGCATCAGGCAGTGGAATCCGCCTCCGCCGCCCTCCTTGAAGAACGACGTGTGGCCCTCCAGCGTGCCGACGTGCCAGCCGAGCGTCATCGGCACCAGCCCGCCGTCAGCCGCGTGCTGCCGGGTGAACATCAGGTCGCGTGTGGAGTTGCCGAACAGCCGCGAGGTCGGCCCCAGCTGGTCCTGCAGGAACACGCCGAACCCGCGCGCCGACCCGACGAGCCCGCCGAACGCGGGTCCGTTGAGGTGATGGTCCAGGATCCGGAGCCAGCGTCCTTCGTAGCGTCCGATCAGTCCCCAGTCGATCAGCAGGCGCTTGACCACATTGATCAGCGAGTACTTCTCGAGGTAGCCGTGCGCGTGGTCGTCGACGTCCGCGATCGCGTAGCCGACGTCGCGCGCGCTCAGCCCGAGCGGCCGCAGCACGTGCTCCGCGACGTACGACGTGAACGGCCGTCCGCTCGCGCGCTCGACCACGCGCCCGAGCAGCCAGTAGCCGATGTTGGAGTAGGCGTAGCGCGCGCCCGGCTCCGCCGTGCGTGTCGCGTGCCGCCGCAGGACGGCGGCCAGCGCGGCCGCCTCGTCGAACGCCGCGTGCTGCGCGGCCGGGTGCACCCACCGCAGCGGGATGGGGTTCGGAATCCCCGCCATGTGCGTGATCAGGTGTCGCACGGTGACCGCACGTCCATACGGGAGGCCGTCCACGTAGTGGTCCGCCGGCGCGTCCAGATCCACGCGTCCGGCCTCGACGAGCTGCAGCACGGCGGCGGCCGTGACCGTCTTGCTCATCGAGTAGGCCATCTGGGTGGTGGCCGGGCGCATCGGCCGCCGCCCGGCGATGGCGGCCCATCCCCCGGCGTAGTCCATCAGCACGGTGTCGGCCGACACGGCCACGTACTGGAGACCGGGCACACGGGACGCCTGCACCAGTCCGTCGAGGTGGCTCTCGATGCGGGCGGCGGCGGTGTCCGGCGCGAGCTGGCGCGTCAGGGCGACGTCCTCCCGGGCGGCGTACCGAACCGAAAGAGGCAGTAGACGAACGCCTGTGTCGTCCCGGAGGGCGTGACGTGCGCTTCCCGGAGGCTCTCCACCAGCAGGAACTGCCCACCGAACGCCGCCTGCAACGCCGAGGGCGTGTAACGGACGACGGGCAGCCCGCTGCACTTCGTCGGCCCGTCGTCCGCGAAGGTCGCGATCACCACGTGTCCGCCCGGCTTCAGGGCGTGCCGCACGTGCTCCACGTACCGGGCGCGGTCCGCAGCCTCGGTCAGGAAGTGGAAGACGGCGCGATCGTGCCAGACGTCGAACGCCGCGTGCGGCAGCGCGGCGTCGAGGACGTCGGCATCCAGCCACGTGACGCCGCCCGCCGCGGGGCCCAGTCGCGCACGCGCCACGTCCAATGCCGCAGCAGACACGTCGAGGACCGTGATCTCGTGGTAGCCGGCGTGCAGCAGTCCGTCGACGAGGACCGACGCCCCGCCGCCCACGTCGATCACCGACGCGGTCGGCGCGGGCGCCGCTCGCCGAATCAGCGCCAGCGACGCCGCGGCCTCACGCTGGAACCAGCTGACCTCGTCCGCCCGCTTCGTCGCGTAGATCGCGTCCCAGTGAGACTTCGCGTTCATGGTCCCGGCCGCCGGCTCAGCGTACCTCGACTCGCGCCCCATGCGAGCCGCGAGGTGCGTGACAGATGGTGCCCCGTCGACTCGATTCTAGCCGCTGAAGGATCCGTTGACGGCGGCAAAGGGCATGGCACGGCCCAGGGCGGCGAACGTGCCCTTCGGAGCTCCGATCGATGTCGCCGACGAGGTTCCCGGTCCACGGCCGGGGCACGGTCGGCCGTCTACGGCAGCGTCACCTCCGCGCCCGCGATTCCCTGCTCCCCGCAGAACGTGTAGAACAGGAACAGGCGC
>CAWULT010000203.1:0-4948 GCA_963923455.1 uncultured bacterium | reverse complement strand
GCCCCGGCAGCCCGCGACGCGGCCTGCTGGGGCAGGCCAGCGTGCTGACGCTGACCTCCGCGGCCAACCGCACGTCGCCGGTCGTGCGCGGCAAGTGGATCCTCGAGAACGTCCTCGGCGCGCCGCCGCCGCAGCCGCCGCCCGGCGTCGAGACGAACCTGGAGAAGGATCCCGCGCAGGTCAAGGTCACCTCGCTCCGCCAGCGCCTCGAACTGCACCGGGGCAACCCGGCGTGCGCGTCGTGTCACCGGCTGATGGACCCGATCGGGCTCGCGCTCGAGAACTTCGATCACACCGGCAAGTGGCGCGACCGCGACGGCCGGATGCCGATCGACGCCTCGGGCCAGCTGGCCGACGGCACCAGGGTCAACGGCGCCGAGTCGGTGCGTCGTGCGCTGCTCGCCAGGTCGGACGTCTTCGTCACGGTGGTGGCGGAGAAGCTGTTGACCTACGCGATCGGGCGCCCGCTGCGCCCGGAAGACATGCCGGCCGTTCGCGCGATCGTGCGGGGCGCGAAGCCCGGCGGGTACCGTCTGTCCGCCCTGATTCGCGAGGTCGTCAGGACGCCGCAATTCCAGATGCGGACCAGGTCGGATCGTTCGTGACGGAGACAGGCGCCATGTTCATCTTCAAGAGACACCTCTCGCGTCGTACGTTCCTCCGGGGCACCGGCGCGGCCGTCGCCCTGCCGTTCCTGGACGCCATGGCACCCGCGCAGACACCGGTGCGGCGCACGGCCGCGGCCCCGAAGACGCGCTTCGCCTGCGTCTACGTGCCCCACGGCGCGACGATGGACAAGTGGACGCCGGCCACGGAGGGGACCGGGTTCGAGTTCACCGAGATCCTGAAGCCGCTCGAGAAGTTCCGCGAGCACGTGAACGTCGTCAGCGGCCTGGCGCACCCCTTCGTCGCGGGCGCCGGCGGTGCCGATGTGTCGGCCGGCGCCAACCACACCCGCGCGGCCGCCGTGTTCCTCACGGGCGCGATTCCGGAGCGCGGGGCGCAGGCGCACCTCGGCGTATCCGTCGACCAGGTGGTGGCGCAGCGTATCGGACAGGACACGCCGCTGCCGTCGCTCGAGCTGAGCATCGAAGAGGCCGTGCTCGCCTGCGAGGCGGCGTTCAGCTGCGCCTACCGCAACTCCATTGCGTGGAAGTCGCCCACCGATCCGCTGCCGATGCAGAACAACCCTCGGCTCGTGTTCGAGAAGCTGTTCGGCGACGGCAGCACGACGGCGGAGCGGCGCGCCCGCCGGCAGGAGTCACAGAGCCTGCTCGACTCGGTGATGGGACAGGTGGCATCGCTGCAGCGCGACCTGGCGCCTGCCGACCGCCGCCGGCTCGGGCAGTACCTCGACGACGTGCGGGAGGTGGAGCGCCGTATCCAGCGGGCGGAGGCGAGCGTCAAGGACGACCTGCAGCTGCCGGAGCAGCCGGCCGGCGTGCCGACCACCTTCCAGGACCACCTGAAGCTGCTGATGGACCTCCAGGTGATTGCGTTCCAGGCCGAGATCACGCGCGTCTCGACGCTGATGTTCGCCCGGGAGCTGAGCACCGCCGTCTATCCGGAGACGAGCATCCGCGATCCGTTCCACAACCTGTCGCACCACTCGAACGACCGGGGCAACATGGACCGGTTCGCGCAGCTGAACACGTACCACATGACGAAGTTCGCCTACTTCGTCGAGAAGCTGAAGGGCGTCCCCGACGGCGACGGCACGCTGCTCGATCACGCGCTGGTGCTCTACGGCAGTTCGCTCAGCGACGGCAACCAGCACAACTTCAGCCCGCTCCCCATCGTGCTCGCCGGTGGGGCATCGGGCCGGCTGAAGGGCGGCCGGCACCTGCGCTTCCCGAAGGACACGCGGATGTCGAACCTGCTCGCCGCGCTGCTCAACACGATGGGCGTGCCCACCGAGAAGTTCGGTGACGGCTCGGCCGTGCTCGACATCTGAGGTCATCGATGCGATTCGCGTTTCGTCTGGGTGCCGGCGCGCCGGCCGCCGGCCTGTGCGTGCTGCTGCTGATGGTGCGCGCGGGGGCGCAGGCGCCCGCGCCCGCGCCCGCGCTGCCGCTCGACAACCTGGGCCTCGAGCACCTCGACATCGTCGTGCCCGACACCGCGGCGTCGGCGCGGTTCTACATGCGGATCTTCAAGACGGCGTTGCATCAGCAGCCCTTTCGGGACGGGTTCCGCTACTTCGTGCTCCTCGGCGACCTGCCGGCCGACCGCCAGGTCGGCTACGTCGCCATCGGCGCGGCGAACGGGCGTCCGTCGGCGATCGGGCACTACTGCACGCTCGCCAGGGTCTACGACCGGGCCGGCATGACCAGCGCGCTGCAGGGGGCGGGGTTCGGCGTCGCGCCGCCAGGGCCGACCGGCATGTGGCCAGACCCCGACGGCCTCGAACTCCAGCTCTTCCAGCCGCCCGCGGGGCTCGTCACCGCGGCCGTGCCGTCGACGCTGCAGGTTCGGGCCGATGGACTCGTGACGCCGCGCGGGGTCGATCACATGCTGCTGACGGTGCGGAGCCTCGAGAAGTCGCTGCCGTACTACCGCCTGGTCTACGGCACGGCTGCCGAGCGGCCCCGTGACGCCAACGGCCGGGTGTGGTTCCAACTGGAGCGGGGGACGCGCCTCGGCCTGCAGGAAGCCGCCCCCGGCCAGCCCCCGGCCATCGCGCACTACGCGCTGTCGGTCGCCCCGTTCGACCGGGCCGCGCTCGAGGCCCGGCTGCGGGAACTCGGGTCGCGCGTGCTGCCGTCGGCCGACGAGCCCGACGTGGTTCGGTTCACCGACGACAACGGCATCGTGCTGGAACTGCGCGTGTCGCGCTGAGGATGGGCGAGCCGGGCGGACGCCCGCCTGGGCTCAACGCACGCGTACGTGCCGCTCGAGCATCTGTCGTCGCACGACGGCACCGTAGACGTTACCGCGCGCATCGACGCCGACGCCTTCGGCGCCCGAATGGTCGGTGGCTGTCGGCTCCATGTCTTCGATGAACGCCGAGACCGCCCCGGTGCGGGCGCTGCCGATGCGGATGCCCTTTCTGATCCCGGGAAGCTCGCGGGCGCCCGTGTCGGGGCCCGACTCGGAATCGGTGACGTAGATCGTGTCGTCCGCCGTGATGAAGATGCCGCTCGGGCGGCCGAACTGCCGCCACTGCGCCACGAAGCGCCCCTCCTGATCGAAGATCTGGATGCGGTTGTTCTCGCGGTCGCCGACGAAGAGGCGCCCACGCGAATCCATGGCGATGGTGTGCGGCTCGCTGAGTTCGCCCTCGCCGGAACCTTTGCGCCCCCACTCCTTCACGAACCGGCCATCCTTCGTGAACTTCACGACGCGGTTGTTCTTGCCGTTGCGATGGCTGTCGGTGACGAAGACGTCGCCGTTGGGCGCCACGACGACGTCGGTCGGCTGATCGAACAGGTCCGGCCCCGAACCGGACACGCCGGCCTTCCCGAGCGTCATCAGCAGCGTGCCGTCTGGGCTGAACTTGAACACCTGATGCCCTTTCACGCCGTCGCCGCGCGCGTCGGTCACCCAGAGGTTGCCGTCGCGGTCCACCGCGGCGCCGTGCGGGAACACGAAGAGCCCCTGCCCCCAGCTCGCGAGCAGCTTGCCGGCCGCGTTGTACTTGAGGATCGGCGCCTCTGGGCGCCCCGCGCACGAGTTGTCGAAGCACCGGTGCACGACGAACATCGATCCGTCGCGCCCGGGCTCGACCGCCGTGACGGCGGCCCACTTCACACCGGGCGGCAGTTCGCCCCAGTCACGCGTCGTACGGTAGGGCTGCGGCAGGTCGTTACGGGGCCCGCTGCCCACCGTGAGCCGCGGGTCCGGCCTGGGCGTGACCTTGGCGATCGTCATGGTGTAGCGCTGCCCAGGCTCCACGACGAACTGGTGCACCACGTTCGCGGGGACGTAGATCATGTCGCCCGCCGCGAACGCGTACCGCGTGCCGCCGGTGATGGCGCGTCCGCGCAGTTCGCCGGCGTCGCCGCGCGTCGCGTCGACGATGGTGCCCCCGATCACGATTGCGCCGGAACCGGACCGCACGGTGATCAGGTCGGCCAGCGTCTCGTGAATCTCGGCCTCCGACGGACCGTCACGGAAGATCAGCGATGCCGAATCGATCAGCCGCTCGATGCCGAGGTGACGCGCGGCATCGACGCTGGTGCTGACGCGGCGCTCGATCTCGGCCACCTGCGCCGCGGTCCAGATGATCGGCGTCACCGGGTCCGAAGCCTCCAGCGGCACCATCACGGCACCGGCCAGCAGCACGGCACACAATACTCGCCAGTGCATGACACCTCCTGCCCGCCGTCCTCTCGGTTCGGCTGCGGTCTGGGGCGCATTATAGGGTCAGGCGTTCGGCCGCGCCGCTGACGCCGTTGTCCGCAGGCCTGTCCGTCGCGCGGCACGCCTCGCCCGACCGGCCCGCGCGCACCCCGCCCGTTATCGCGTGGCGACGCTCGACGGGAACTGCTTGCGCTGCAGCGACCACCTGGCGTCGCGGCAGAGCCCGCAGTCGTCGCCCACGAAACGCCGCGCGGCCTCCCTGTCGCCGCGAAGCTGCCAGTCGAGCCAGCTGACCGCCACCGACGCCGCGGCCCCGCCGTTCGGTTCCTGGAACGTGCCGCCGTGGCCCACGGGCAGGTTGGCCACGGCCACGGGCACGTGCGCAATCCGCGCGAAGTCGTCCATGCCGTTCGGATACGCGATGTCGGTGGGGCCGCCGAGGACGTAGATGGTCGGCGTGTGAAGGTCCCGCAGGACGTCCTTGCGAACGTCCATGCCCGGAATGGTGCGCGGGTTGTCGTTGAGCACGCCCGTGTTGTGCAGCACGAGCGTCTTCACCCGGGGGTCCTTCGCCACCTGCAGGGCCTGCAGCCCGCCGCAGCTCCAGCCCGAGTAGGCCACGAGCGCCGGGTCGATGCGGCCGAAG
>CAWULT010000202.1:0-4999 GCA_963923455.1 uncultured bacterium | reverse complement strand
ACGCCGCCCGTGCAGCCCGTTCAATTGAGGGCACGTTGGGCTATATTGGGCGGCGTCCGTTCCGGCGCGTGTGCTCCCGGGTCGCCTTCGGGCGCTTTCCGAGCACGAGAAATCGGCTCGGCTATCGGTAAACGGGCGGTTGGGGAGACCCACCGTTTAGCAAATCGATCGTTACCACGATACGTGTGGTACCACTCGGCTACCATCCCAAGAGACCGCGCCGGCGGACGTCTTTCCCGATGCACCCAAGCCTGGAGTCAGCATGCTCAGACCGCAGGATAGTGCGTCTCCTGGTCCGGGCCAGACTCCGGCGCAGCCGATTCCGGCGAGATGCGCTATTCGGGCGGCGCCTGGTTAAGGACAGTTCAACCGCTCCTCCAGAAGCTGACGATGCTCTGGCGGGGATGTTTCCCCCTCGGGCACAGTGGCCACGGCCAGGCATGACACGCCGCCGTACAGCGCAATCCGACGGCAATGACCCGATGGTGTCCGTGCTCACAGACCATCTCTTGCGCCAATGGTCCACTCCGAACCGACAGGCACCTGGATGGCTCATCCGAATCAGGCGTTTCGCCGCGGGAATTCGCCGGGACATTCTCGCAAATGCCTGGAAGCTCAAGTTCGCGCCTCCTCGAGTAGTCGCTAGTTTCAAGAGCAGAAACGAGGCAAGCGGAACGTGCCTGTTTCGAGCGCTGGCTCAGTTTGAACTGAGAGACAGCATCATCTCGTCGTGTGTTGCGTTCTACTTTCGTCGGGCGACCGATCACGTGTTTGATGCCGACAGCCTGGCGTTCAGGGCCCCCTCGACGGGACTTCCACCAACCCACCACGATGCTGCGGCCCGTTTGATTGAGTTCCGGCAGCAACAGACCAAAGCGCCGTGGGTAGCCGAGGTTGACATTCGAGGCTTCTTCGATACGGTTGGTCACGACTCTGTGCGAAGCGCGATCGTCATGCTCGAGCGTAAGCTCGGCACACCCTTCGACGTCCGCGCCAAGGCGATACTCGAAGCGTACCTAGCTTGCTATTCCTTCAATCTCTATGCTCGCCCGATAGCGCGGGCCCACGCAGAGAAGGAGGCGCACAGGTCTTCGAAAGACTGCGAGGGTGTCGATATCTCATGGCCGGATGCTGAGCTCCAAGCTCTCGGGCGCAACACCCGACTGGAACCGATCGGCGTGCCGCAAGGAGGAGCGCTCTCGTGCTTCATCGCGAACGCCGTGCTGGACAGCGCAGACGCGAGCGTAAGAAATGCCGTTCCCTCCGGGCGCGCCCTCTACATCCGATACTGTGACGACGTCATACTCAGCGCAGGTACGCGGGCCGCGTGCCAACGGATGCTCGATGCTTACAAGTTCGCGCTTCGCGCACTGAAGCTACCTGAGCACCCCCTCAAGACCTTCCGCGGTAGATATCGACAGGAAGCAGCTCAGTTCTGGGCCACGAAGTCGAAGGCACCGTACCGGTGGTCTGGACTTGACGCACCCGGATGCGTCCCGTGGTGCTCGTTCGTGGGCTATCAGGTCAGAGACGACGGCCTTCTCCGAATCCGCAAGGAATCGATCCGAAAGGTCTTGAACAGGCACAACCAGCATGTGTCTGACACCGCCCGTCGCGTGCGCCAGGCGAGACGCCAAGGCAAGCCAACCCTATCCGACCGGCAAGTCATGTACCGCGCGCGACAGAGGCTGAGGAGTAGTTCAGTGGGGACGTCCTTGCTTCACTTGGGCGCATCCCCATCGGCCATCTGCTGGGCGGGCGGCTTCAGACTACTGCAGGGCCAGCAGAACCCGGCCCTGCTCTCGCAGCTGCGGCTGCTCGATCGACATCGTGGCCAAGCGTTGAAGAGACTCAAGCGTGCCCTGGCTGGTGATGCGCGTGATCACAATCCGCTCATGCCAAGGGGGCCTGACCGTTTCATGCAGTTTGAGGGGCGCCCGTACAGCTACTCGGCGATCGTTCGCGGCGGACCACAGAGTTACGGGTTCGGCGTCCCTAGGAGCAGCCACGATCCCAACGGTCCAGCGCGCATCACCTACCCGCAATAAACTATCCCGTCCGCCCCCTCCCTCCCCGGTGGGGGCCTCAGCCCTTGAGAGGACCAATTCGCATGCGCACGCTGCTCCGCTTTGCCACCCCGTCGATGCTCGCCCTCGCCCTGCTTCTGCCCTCTCCCGCCTCCGCCCAGGACGTGGCCATCACCAACGCCCGCATCGTGGTGGGCACCGGCCAGGTGATCGAGTCGGGCACCATCATCGTGCGCGGGGGCAAGATCGTGTCGGTGTCGCCCGGCGCGGCGCCCACGCAGGGGCTGCGCGTCATCGACGCCAAGGGCATGAGCGCCATGCCCGGCTTCATCGACAGCCACAAGCACGTCAACACGGGCCCGCAGGAAAAGGGGCAGATGCAGTCGCTGCTCGAGGCCGGCTACACCACCATCCTGTCGGGTGGCGGCCCGGGCGACGGCAACATCGAGCTGCGCGACAAGATCGACAAGGGCGTCATCAACGGGCCGCGCATCATCCCGTCCGAGCGCGTCAACCTGCGGCAGACGCCGGATGAGGCGCGCGCGGCCGTGCGCGCCCTGGCCGCCAAGGGCATCAAGCACACCGGCGAAATCGCCCTCACGCCCGAGCCGGCGCCGCCGCAGGCCGAGATCGAGGTGCTGAAGGCCATCGTGGACGAAGCGGCCAAGGTGGGCGTGCAGGTGAACGTGCACTCGGTGAGCACGCCGGCCACGATTGCGGCCGTGGAAGCGGGCGTGCGCCGCCTGGTGCACCTGCCGAACAAGGACTTCACCGGCTACGACGACGCGGCCAAGATTGCCGCCAGCGGCGCCATCGTGGCGGGCATGCTGGGCTTTGGCGCGCCCATCATCGACCGCGAGTCCCCCGCGCCGGCGCCGGTGCAGTTCCCGCGCGACAACACGCCGCGCTTCCGCGACGGCAAGAACTGGCCCGACGCCATCGTGGGCGCCAACCGGGATCCCAAGGGCCGCGCGCTCGGCACCGAGGGCGCCTACGTCATCATCAACGCGCGCCGCATCTGGGACGCGGACCCGAACCACCTGACGATGTCGTATTCCACGGACCAGAACTACGCCGACCTCGTGGTGCTGGAGCACGAGCTGAAGTCGCTGAGCATCGTGTTCTCGATGCAGGACATCCACAAGATCATGGGCCCGAACTCGGCCCGCTACGTGGGGATGGCCGACCAGATCGGCACGCTCGAAGCCGGGAAGCTCGCCGACATCATCCTGCTCGACGGCAACCCGATGGTGAACATCTACGAGATGTTGAAGACGAAGGTGGTGCTGAAGGAGGGGAAGGTCGTCGTCGACAAGCGGTAAGGGGGCGATTGGCGAGGGGGCGTCAGACGGACATCGTCTCGGCCCCCATGGCCGTGAGCAGGTTCCAGTGCGCCGCCTCCGGCGAGCGATGCGTCCGAAGCCATTTGCGCTCGGCCTCCGTGAGGGCCGCGAACGCATCCTCTCGCTGCAGGCGCGAGTGTTCCAGCACCCCCTCCCAGTGCCGCAGCACGCCGGCCACTGCGTCACGCCTTTCTCGCTCAGCGAGCTCGCGGGCCACGGTGACGACGAACCCGAGGCGGTTCTGGAGGTCGTTCACCTTGGCTTGGGTCAGCACCCACCGCCAGTCGAGGTCCGCATGCTGGACCAGCAGCCACGGCAAGGCCTGGACCACGCGGGCCTCGACGACGGGCGCTGCCAGCACCCGCACCAGCAGTTCAGCCGGATTCACCTGCTTGCCGCGCGCCAGGTGGGAGAACCCTTCGTAACCGAGGGCGCCGAGCGCCCGGGCCGTCTGCGCAGGAGGCAGAGGCGCCACGTCGCCGCTGACCGGCAAGGCACTGGCCGGAAGCCCGAGCAGCAAGACAAGCCGGCGCTTCAGCGCTGCCGGAGCAGGACGACGGTTCTGCTCGAGCATCGACACGTAAGCCTGCGACACCCCAAGGGACGTCGCGACGTCCGCCTGGGACAGTCCCCGACCCTCGCGTGCCTGCCGAAGTGCCTCCCCAGACATGGCCAAAATATGACACACGTTGTTATGCAACGCACAGTCGGTCAACGAGGCGGGCTGGATGCCGGGGCCGCTTCCCGAGCAATAGGTGTATCGTTGCGCCGGTCAGCCCGCTCCGTTCACCCATCAACCCGTTACCCGGAGGCCGCCCGATGACGCGCGCGTCCCGCCTCTGCACCACCATCGCGCTGCTGGCCAGCGCCGCCGTGTTCACGGCACCGCCCACCGTGTATCCCACGGGCACCACCATCTACGACCCGACGAAGGCCTGGAGCGGCTACACGGTGTTCGTGCTGCCCACGACCGGGGCCGTGCTGGTGGACATGAACGGCCGCACGGTGCGCCGCTGGAACACCTTCGAGGGGGCCAGCGGCGGGCCCACGCGCATCCTGCCGGGGGGCGTGGTGATGGGCGCGCTCGGCAACCGCGCACCGCACCAGGAGTCGCTGGCCGTCGGGCAGTTCGACTGGAACGACGCGCCGCAGTGGCGGTTCGATCGCGTGGAAGAGATCACACGCGCCGACGGGTCGAAGGTGTGGTCCGCGCGGCAGCACCACGACTGGCAGCGCGACGACTTCCCCGCCGGCTATTACTCACCCGAGTTCACGCCGAAGGCCAGCGGCGCGCGCACGCTCGTGCTGTCGCACCAGAACCTCGTGAACACCGCCATACACGATCGCCGGCTCGAAGACGACTATCTGGTGGAGGTGGACTGGAGCGGCAAGGTCACGTGGCAGTGGCACGCCAACGAGCACGTGGACGAGTTGGGCTTCTCGCCCGCCGCGCGCGCGGCCATCCGCACAGGGGCGCCCTACAGCAAACCGCGCGACAGCGTGGACTGGCTGCACGTGAACGCGGCCACCTACGTGGGCCCGAACCGCTGGTTCGATGCGGGCGACCAGCGCTTCCGACCCGACAACGTGCTGATCAGCAGCCGCGAAGCCAGCCTGATGGCCATCATC
>CAWULT010000201.1:0-5168 GCA_963923455.1 uncultured bacterium | reverse complement strand
GGTGCTCGACGAAGTATTTCAGCAGCTTGAACTCGCGGGCCGACAGCTCGACGACCGCGCCGTTCTTCGTCACCTCGGCGCGCCGGAAGTCGACGGTCACGTCGCCGAAGCGGACCGCCTCGTGGGTGGGGGCCGACGCCGGCGCGATCGAGGCGCGCCGCAGCAGCGCCTCGATGCGCGCCAGGAGCTCGGCCATCTCGAACGGCTTCACGAGGTAGTCGTCGGCGCCCAGCTTGAGGCCGACGACGCGATCGACCACCTGGCCGCGCGCCGTCAGCATCAGGATCGGCGTCTGCACGCCGCGCTCGCGCAGCGTCCGGCACACTTCGAATCCGCTGCCACCCGGCAGCATCACGTCCAGCAGGATCACGTCGAATGGATCGCGCGTACCGGCCTCGATGCCGCGCGGTGCGGTGGCCGCGCTCTCGACGTCGAATCCTTCGGCCGCGAGCCGGTCGGTCAGCGTCATGACCAGGCCCGGTTCGTCCTCGACGAGGAGCAGGCGCTTCGCCACGGTGCGGCTAGGAATGCGCCACGGCGCCGGTGCCTTGTGCCACCGGACGGGCGTGCGCCGCCTCGGCGGCCACCGGCAGCGACATCGTGAACGCGGTGAGCCCGGGGCGGGCGGTCACGCTGACCCGCCCGCCGTGCGCGTGGACGATCCGCTGCACGAGCGACAGGCCGAGCCCGTTGCCGTGAATCTGGCGGCCCACGGCGTCGGACCCGCGGTAGAACGGCTCGAAGATGTGGGGCAGCTCGGACGCGGGAATGCCGGTGCCGTGATCGCTGATCGTGATCACCACCTCGGCGCGGCGGCGGTGCCGTTCGAGCCGCGCACGGACGCCCACCCAGCGATCGGAGCCGCCGTACTTGACCGCGTTGGCCACCAGGTTCTGTACGGCCGAGCGAAGCGCGGCCGCGTCGCCGAGGACGCGCGGCAGGTCGGGCGGCACGTCCTGTTCGACGGTGACTCCATCGGCCGCGTCCATGCCGGTCGCCGACGACACGGCGGCGGCGATGATCTCGGCCGGCGAAACCGGCACTTGCGCGCCGAGTCCGAGCCCCGATTCGAAGCCGGCGTACTGCAGGATGCTCTCGACCATCTCGCCGAGGCGGCGCGACTCGGCACCGATCACGTCGCCGTACCGCCTGACCCGATCGCCGGTGACCACGCCGACCGAGAGGTTCTCGGCGGCGGTCCGGATGACGGCCACCGGCGTGCGCAGCTCGTGCGAGACGCCGGCGACGAACTCCATCTGCTGCTGCGCGAGCCGGTGCGCCCGGCGCGACGTGACGGTGAGCAGGGCGACGCTGACGCTGAGCAGCAGCAGTACGCCGAAGCTGATGCCGAGGTTGCGGCGCCGCACCATCGCCACCGCGGTTTCGAGCGAACCACTCTCGTGCTGGACGAGGACGCGCCACCGTGCGACCGCCTCGGCGGGCCTGGGGCGCCCGGGCCCGCCGAGGTCGCCGGCCGGTGGCGCCGGGCGGCGGGGTCCGGTGCGGGGGCCGGCCGCACCGTCACCGAACGGTTCGCGCCGTGGCCCGCCGCCGCGCAACAGCAGCGACGGTCCGCGGCCGGGGGCCGCGCCGAAGATTGGCTCGGACGCGTCCGCGGCAGCCGGGTCGACCGGGGCGCCCGGGTCCGACTGGTAGACCACGCGAGACGGTTCCGCCGCGCCGACGATCGCCACCCGGTACGGCGAGCCGTCGGTGTGCGAGAAATGCCGCGCGGCAAGGGCGGGGAAGACTTCCTCCTGGATGTAGCGCAGGTCGAGCTGCAAGGCCGTGTAGCCGAAGACCGGCGACACCGACTGGGGCCGCGCCCCGCTGGCGGGCGTCACCAGGTTGCGCATCGGCGCGATGAGCAGCGCGTCATCGATGGGCCACGATGCCCGGCGATCGACCGGACGTCCGGCCTCGAAGTCCACGAGGTCCTGTTCGAGCTGCGGGCGCCACGTGTCGAGGGCTGCCGGCCACGGTGTGGCCTCGAAGGTGTGCGTGGCGGCGTTCCACTGGCGCAGGCGCAGCCGGCGGCCGGCGGCGTCGATCAGGTAGATCGCTGAAACGATTCGTGGGTGCTCCGCCGTATCCACCCATTGGTCGTACCGGTCGGAGTACTGGTCGGAGGCGCCGTCACGCGCGGTGAGCGGTCCTACCTGGAGGTTCAGGAAGGCCCGGCCCACTTCGACGTCGAACGCGTCACGGAACTGGAGGGTGGCGGTCCGCAGGTTGCGCTGCATGCGATCCTGTTCGGCGCGGCTCACCTCGCCGACCCAGCGGTACTGGAGCACGGCGAGCGTGGGCAGCAGCACCAGGAGCGCGCAGGTGAGCAGCGTCAGACCCGACGGACGTGACAGCCTCACGCCGCCGAGTCTACCATGGCGTGAAATCGCCGCAACGCGCTGATCCACAATGTTTTACATTCTTAACAAACTCTTAGCCGGCCCTTAACGACGGCCCTGGTGGCGGGGCAGGACAATACCCTCATGAGAGTGCATTCAGGACTTGCGGCCGTGACCGCGGCCGCCTTCGTGGCGTGCTGGGTCGGCACGGCCAGGCTGGTGGCGCAGGCCCCGGCACCGCAGGCGGCGGCGCCGGCCGACGCGCCGCCCTCACCCGAGGCGTTGGCAAAGGGCGCGGCCCTGCTGGCCGACGCCCGCAAGGCGATCGGGGGCGAGGACAGGCTGCGCGCCGTGAAGACCCTGCAGTCGACCGGCAAGTTCCGGCGGACGCAGGGCAACAACACGATCGACGGCGACGTCGAGGTCTTCATCCAGCTGCCGGACAAGTACCGCCGCAACGAGGTGACGGGGCAGGCCGGCGCCGTGGTCGAGCGCACCGAGGTGCTCAACGGCACGGAGGTCTGGGACGAGAACGCCGGGGGCTTCGGCGGCCTGGGTGGCTTCGGGCGCGGCCGATTCGGCGGCGGCTTTCCGCCCGACGGCCGCGGTCGCCAGGGCGGCCAGCCGCAGATCGATCCGGAGCGCCTCAAGGACGCGCAGCGCCGGCAGCGGCAGGGCGAGCTGGCCCGCCTGACGCTGCTGTGGCTGCTGTCGACCGATGCGCCCGTCGCGTGGATCGGCACGGCCGAATCGCCCGACGGCAAGGCGGACGTCGTCGAGGTGAAGCCGGCCGACGGCGCGGCGACGCGGATCTTCCTCGATACCGAGTCGCATCTGCCGGTGATGCTGACGACCACCCAGGCGTTTGGTGGCCGCGGTGGACAGCGGCGGGGCGGCGGGCCCGACGGCCGTGCCGGTGCGCCGGCCGCGCCACCGCCGGCTGGCGATCAGGCCGCCGCACCCGCGGCCGGTCCCGGCCAGGGCCGGCGGGGCGGCCAGCAGGGCCCGCCCCAGCCGATCACGATCGAGACGCACCTGTCGGAGTACAAGGCCGTCGGCGGGATCAAGCTGCCCCACCTGATGACGCGCGGCGCCAACGGCCAGACCAACGAAGAGTGGGAAGTGAAGAGTTTCAAGATCAATCCGAACTTCAAGGGAAACACGTTCACCAAATGACCCGTCTGCGACTGCTCTTCGGCCTCGCCGCGCTGCTGGCGGCCGGCGCGTCCACGGCGTCCGCGCAGAACCCCGCCAACGCCAACCAGGCCCAGCTGCGCGTCGTCGTCGTGGACGAGACCGGCGCCGGCATTCCGTCGGCGACCGTCACGCTCACGCCGGCATCCGGCGCCCCCGTCACCGTCACCGGCGACGAGCGCGGCGTCGTGACGCTGCCCCCGGTAGCGCCAGGTGCCGTGCGGCTCCACGTCGAGTTCCCCGGCTTCCAGGCCGCCGACACGTCCCTCACGCTGCGACGCGGGCAGAACAACCAGACCGTCACGCTCGCGATTGCGGGGCTGCAGGAGGAGGTGGTCGTCAGCGACACGGCGAGCACCGGCGACACGCGCGGCAACTCGCTGACGACGACCCTCGAGCAGGCAGACATCGAGGAGCTGCCCGACGATCCCGACGAGCTCGCGCAGCTGCTGCAGCAGATGACCGGTGGAGCCGGCGCGACCTTCCAGGTCAACGGCTTCCGCGGCGGGCGCCTGCCGGCGCGCGACGAGATCCGCCAGATCCGGTTCCGCACGAACTCGTTCTCGGCCGACAACCACGACGCCGGCCGCACGCAGATCGAGATCATCACGCGGCCCAACGTCCGCAACTGGAGCGGCAACGCCAACTTCGGCCTGCGCAGCAGCGTGTTCAACGCGCGCAACGCCTTCGCGCGCGAGATGACGCCCGAGCAGTTCCGTCGCTTCACGACCGGCCTGCGCGGCCCGATCGTCGCCGGCAAGACGTCGCTGCGGATCAACGTCGACGGCAACCGGTCCTACGACTCGCCGACCATCTTCGCGCTCAACGAGGACGGCAGCATCTTCCAGGGCATCGTGCGCCGGCCGACGGACTCGACCAACGTCACGACGGGCATCGAACACGCGCTGACGAAGAACCAGACCCTGCGGGTCGAGTACCGCCGCAGCGAGAGCGATTCGCGCAATCAGGGCGTGGGTGACTTCACGCTGCCGGAACGTGCCACCGAGCGGCACAACAACGAGCACCAGGTGCGGTTTCAGGTCCAGGGGATCGTCGGCAAGGCCACGCTGCACGAGATCCGCGTGCAGTTCAACAAGGGCGCGAACGAGAACGCGTCGCTGTCGACGCTGCCGACGATCAACGTGCTCGACGCCTTCAACAAGGGTGGCGCTGGCGTCAACAGCACCAGCTCGAACCGGACGCTCGAAGTGGCCGACAACGTCGACTTCAACATCGGCCGCTCCCACGCGATGCGCGTGGGACTGCTCATGGAGTCCGCGTCGAGCCGTAACTTCGACGCGCGCAACGCCCAGGGTACGTTCACGTTCAGCAGCCGCGAGGCCTATCTGGCCGGGCAGCCGCTGCAGTTCACGCAGCGCCTCGGCGAGGTCAACACGGCGTTCACGGCGTATCAGCTGGGCCTGTACTGGCAGGACGACATCCGCGTGAACAAGAACTTCTCGTTCAGCGTGGGCCTGCGGCAGGAGATGCAGTCGCTCATCGACGACAAGATCAACCTGATGCCGCGCCTCGGCCTCACGTGGACGCCCTTCGGGCCTGGCACCGTGTTGCGTGGCGGTTACGGCACCTTCTACGACTGGTACGAGACGAACCTCTACGATCAGACCC
>CAWULT010000200.1:0-5217 GCA_963923455.1 uncultured bacterium | reverse complement strand
CGCCCGGTGGCCGACGAACTTCCCGACAGCGTCTCCCTCATCGTGAGCAACGGGGCGGTGGAACGGCGGAAGGACGGCCGGCACCTGGCGCGGCGCCTGCTGAGCCGGAGCCGGGCCCGGTCGGTGCTGGAGTCGACGCGGGCGCACCGGGCGTCGTCGGCGCTGGTGTTCGACCGCGACCACGCCGAGCAGGTGGTGTTCGAGACGATGGACTGGGAGCATCCGGGCCGGAAGGGCTACTACCTCCGGAACCGACACCTCATCGCGCGGGCGGTCCCGCTCGAAGACGCCCTCACGGAGGACCCCATCCAGGTGATGTTCAGTGGCGGGGTCGACCACATGCGCGAAGTCGCCGACGCCGTACGGCAGGAGGCCGGAGACGTCACGGTCCTGCTCACCGAGTACGTCCACCGCGACTTCTCGCTGCTCGACATCACCGACGCGTCGGCCACCAAGGGCCGCGCGCTGGCCTGGCGTGCGGCGCAACTCGGCCTCTCCGCGGCCGACGTGATGGCCGTCGGCGACAACCTCAACGACGTCGACATGCTCGAGTTCGCCGGCACCCCGGTCGTGATGGGCAACGCGGTCGACGGATTGAGGTCGCGGGGATGGCATCTGACGACGCACAACGACGATGCGGGGCTGGCCAGGGCGATCGAGCGCTTCGCGCTCGGGCGGGGATGAGGCCCCTTCGCTACCGGCGGGTGGACGTGAACGTTGCGGTGACCGACGTGGTGATGCCGCCGCGCGCGGTGAAGTCACCGACGACGGTCATCCGGCGCGGCGCGCACGCCCCCACCAGGTCGTCGAGGATCTGGTTGGTCACGGCCTCGTAGAAGATGCCGCGGTTGCGGAACTCGATGAGGTAGTACTTGAGCGACTTCAGCTCGACGCAACGATCGGCGGGGACGTAGGTGATGCGGATCTCGCCGAAGTCCGGCAGCCCGGTCTTCGGACAGACGGACGTGAACTCGGGGCAGCGGATCGCGATCTCGTACTCCCGCTCCGGCCGCGGATTGGGGAACGTCTCGAGCGTCGTCGTGCTTGACATACCTCGCAAATTCTAGCACTTTGGCCCGATTTCGCCCGGGTTCCGGGCTCCTGTTCGTTGACACCGCGCGGAGCGCCGCGTTAGCATGACGGCGGTTTTGCAAGATTTCCGCGACAGTTTGCGACGCGCGCTCGACTGTCGAGGCGGCGAAGCACCTGGCGCGCACACTGGACTGGGGGACGTGATGGCAGAGGCCCGCAGAATGGGCAAGTCGGAGCTGTTCTCGCACTTCGCCGACCGCTTCGAGATGAAGCGCACGCAGGCGCGCGAGTTCTTCGACGAGCTGACGATGCTGTCGGAGAAGGAGCTCAAGCGCTCGGGCGAGTTCGTGCTGCCCGGCATGGTGAAGCTGGTCGTGCAGAAGCGGAAGGCCCGTATGGGCCGCAATCCGGCGACCGGCGAGGCGATCAAGATTCCGGCCAAGACGGTCGTCAAGGCACGGATCGCGAAGCAGCTGAAGGACGCGGTTCTTCCGAAGAAGTAGGCGACGTCACCAGGCGGCCCGAGACGGCCGCCGCGGGTCCCCCCTCCAACCCGGCGCGGATGTTCGCGCCGGGTTTTCGTTTTGGATCGCCAGCGGCCCTCGCGGGGCCGGCCGCGTTCGGCTCAGTGCGCCGCCGGCGCGCCCTGGGGGGCGGCCGCCGGGTTCAGCACCTCGACGATCTTGTCGAGCAGGTCGCGCTGAGTGAACGGTTTCAGCAGGAACGGCTTGCCCGAGTCCTGGATGCCGGCCCGAATCACGTCGTAGTCATCGGCGTACCCCGAGAAGTACAGCACCTTGGTTTCGGCCCGCAGCTGCGAGAGTTGCGAGGCGAGCGCGAAGCCGCTCATGCCCGGCATCACGATGTCGGTCAGCAGCAGGTCGATCGGCGTGGGATGCTGCCGGGCGGTCGCCAGCGCCTCCTCGCCGTTGCGCGCGCCGAGCACGGTGTAGCCCGATCCCTCGAGGAATCGCCGCATCAACTCGCGCAGGGCCAGCTCGTTCTCGACGAGCAGGATCGTTTCGGGGCTGGTGGTTGAAGCCAGGATCATTGGTCCTCCGACTAGTTCATCGACACATGTCGGTCGAGACTTGAGTCAAACCGCGCACAAGGGGGCACGCGCCGAGGGGGCGACGGGCGCCGACCGCCGCATCGTGGGGTGCGGGGCCCCGTTGTGGGGCGGTCACGGTCAGCGCCTGGTTCGGCGGGGTTGGGCCCGGGCTGCTGGCGACCTGCCTCGCGGTCGCGGCCACCCACTTCCTGTTCGAGCCCGTTGACCGGACCGACGCCGATTTCGGGACGCTGCTCGCCGATCGGCTGCGCCCGGCGCTCTTCGCCTCCGTCTCGATCCTCATCAGCGCCCTCAGCCAGGCGAAGAAGAACGCCGAGGCCGGCCTGTCGCAGTCCCTCGAGACACTCGAGGCCACGGTAGCCGCCCGCACCGAGGCGCTCACGGCGGCCAACCGCGAACTGCAGGCGCAGATTTCGGAGCGCGAACGCGCCGAAGTCGCGTACCGGGAGCTCGTCGAGAACGCCAGCGACATGATCTACACGCTCGACCTGGAGGCGCGCTTCACGTCCCTGAACCGGGTCGGCGAGCGCCTGCTCGGGCGTCCGGCGGACGAGGCGCGCACCCTGCGGCTGATCGACCTGGTCGCGCCGTCGGACGTCGAGGCCGTCCGCGAGATGCTCGACAGCATCGCGCACGGCGCGCTCGTGAAGCCGACCACGCTCGAGCTGATCGCGCGCGACGGCCGCCGGGTGCCGATCGAGACCAGCCTGCGGCTCATCGCACGCGACGGCCGGCCGATCGGCGTTCAGGGCATCGCGCGCGACTTCACCGAGCGCGACCGGCTCGAGGCCGAGCTGCGGCAGGCGCACAAGCTCGAGGCGATCGGGCGCCTCGCCGGCGGCGTCGCGCACGACTTCAACAACATCCTGATGGTCATCCAGGGCTACGGCGACATGCTGCTGGCGCGCGTCGGCCGCGACAACCCGCTCTACAGCGACCTGTCGGAGATTCCGAAGGCCGCGCGCCGGGGCAGCGCCCTCACCCGCCAGCTGCTGGCCTTCGGCCGCAAGCAGATGCTCCGGATCACGCCGCTCGACCTGAACGCCGTCGTGCGCGACACGACGCAGATGCTCGTGCGGCTGATCGGCGAGCACATCAGGCTGCGCCTGCACCTGGCCGACGGCGTGTGCCCGATCGAAGCCGACCGCATGCAGCTCGAGCAGGTGCTGGTCAACCTCGCCGTGAACGCCCGCGACGCGATGCCGATTGCCGGGGAGCTGACCATCGACGTCGCGGCCGTCGACCTGACGGGGGCCGAACCCGCGCTGCCACCGGGCCCGTACATCCGCCTGTCGATGCGCGACACCGGCTGCGGCATGGACGACGCGACGAAGGCGAGGCTGTTCGAGCCCTTCTTCACGACGAAGGCGCCCGGGCACGGCAGCGGCCTCGGCCTTGCCACGGTCTACGGCATCGTCAAGCAGCTGGGCGGGCACATCGACGTCGAGACGGCTCCGCTCCAGGGCACGACTTTCGTCGTGCATTTCCCGCGCACCGCGAAGGCCGTGCCCGTTGCGGCGGACCAGCTGCCCGTCGAGCCGACCGTCGCCGGTTCGGAGACCCTTCTCCTGGTCGAGGACGACGACTCGGTGCGCGCGTTCTCGAACGCCGTGCTGAAACGCCAGGGCTACGTGATCCTCGAGGCGTCCGGCCCCAAAGAGGCGCTGGCGATCGCGGCGAAGCATCCGGGCAGGATCGACCTCATACTGACCGACGTGATCATGCCCGACATGACCGGGCCCGAGATGGTGACGCTGCTGAAGGGCATCCGGCCGGAACCGCTCGTGATCTACGTCTCAGGCTACGCGACCGACGCGCTCGTCGGCGACGGCGTGCTGTCCGAGCAGATGGTGCTGGTCCAGAAGCCCGTGTCGGCGCGCGATCTGCTGCGGGCCGTGCGGCTGGTGCTCGACGCCGGGCCGGGCCAGGGTTCTCTCGATACCACCGGCCGCGGCCCGTTGCCTCAGGCGGGCGGCGGGCTGCCGGGAACGCCGGGTGCCTCGGGGCCGACCCCCGCCAACGGGAACTTGATGTAGAACGTCGCCCCTTCGCCGACGGTGCTGGTCACCGAGATTGCGCCGCCGAGCTGCTCGACGATCCGCTTCGACGTCATCAGGCCGAGCCCGAGGCCCCGGCGCTTCGTCGTGGCGCCGTCGAAGATCGTCTGCAGGCGCTCAGGCTGGATGCCGGAACCGGAGTCCGCGACGGCAATCACGGCCATGCCGTCCTCGCGTGCCGTGCGGACGTGGACGCGGCCGTGCTCCGGCGTGGCCTGGAAGGCGTTGACGAGCAGGTTCTGGCAGACCCGGTTCAGGCCGTAGGCGTCGCCCAGGATCGGGAGCGGGGACGCCCACGTCTCCAGCGCCAGCGTCAACTGCGCGGTGGCCGCCCCGGACTGCATCGACTCCACGACGCCGGTCGCCACGGCGTTCAGGTCGAGCGGCGCCCGCTCGAGCGGCCGCGGCCTGGCGATCTCACGCAGGTCCTCGAGCACCCTCCGCACCTGCGTCAGCTCCCGGTCGACCGTCCGCGAGCTGGTACTGGAACGCCCGCAGGAAGGCTGTCGCGGCCACGCGCCCGTTGCCCAGGAACGCCACCGCGTCGGCCGGCACGTTGGTCACGATGTCCATCTCGTCGCGGAGCAGGCTCGCCCACGCCGTCCGCACCACGGGGTAGGCCTGGATGACGATGCGTTCCACCGTGGGCTGTCCGCGGTAGTGATGATCGACGCGCGCCAGCACGATCTCGGTGTCGGTGCGGGAAGCCTCCTGGAAGGGCCCGGTTCCGGCGTTGGAGGGCCCGAAGGCGAGCGGGAAGGAGAGATCCTCCGGCAAGGCCCCGGCCTCCCGCGACAGGCTGAGCAGGATCTCGCTGGCGCCCGACGGCTGGACGTCGGTGATGGCGTCGATCGCCCACGACTGGGCCCGGTTTCCAGGGTTGGCCACGCCCCGCTTCAGGGCCTCGGCGACCATGGCCGGCGTGACCAGTTGTCCGTCGGGAAGCCGCACGCCCTCCCGCAGCCGGACCCGCAGGCCGAGGTTGTCGGGTGTCCACGTCCAGCCGGCCGCGAGCAGCGGTTCCGTGCGGCCGTCCGGTCTCAGCGTCGCGAGGCC
>CAWULT010000199.1:0-5322 GCA_963923455.1 uncultured bacterium | reverse complement strand
CCGTCGCGAACTACAGCGTCGCGACGGGCAGCCAGATGATCGTGACTCGTGCTCTCATGACCGACTCCTCACTGCCCGGCGGCGACCAGCCGCGGGCTCCTCGGGGCTGACACACCGGGCCACAGCACGGGCTCGATGATCGCGGTGCTCCAAACGATGTTGTCGTCCGCAGCCGTGCTCCAGACGATGTTGTCGTCGCTGGCGGTGCTCCAGACGATGTTCTCGGCCTCGATCGCCGTGCTCCAGACGATGTTGTCGCCGTCGCTCGCGGCGCCGTAGACGATGCCGTTGCGGGTCGAGCCCCAGAGCACGCGCTGGCAGTTGCGCCCGCCGCAGTCGGTGCCCCAGACGACGTTCTGCACGACCGCGGTGCTCCAGACGATGTTGTCGTCGGCGGCCGTGCTCCAGACGATGTTCTCGTCCTCGCGCGTGCTCCAGACGATGTTGTCGTCGAGGGCGCCGGCGGTGCTCCAGACGATGTTGTCGCCCGCGGCGGTGCTCCAAACGATGTTGTCGTCGGCCGCGGTGCTCCAGACGATGTTGTCATCGCTCTGCGCGCCCCAGACGACCGGAGCGCCCGTCGACGTGGTCATCGCGCCCCAGGTGAGGTTCGACGCCCAGGCGTTGCTGCCTGGCAGAGGCACGCCGCCCGTGATGCGGTAGTTGCCCCAGATGACGTGGCGCGCCCACGCGACCGTGTCGCCGGCGATCGCGTCGCGCTGCTCCGGGAAGCCGAGATCCGGCCGGGCGAAGTAGCGGGCCAGCCGGACGGCGCCCCGCGCGTTGACGAGGCCCGCGCCCTGCTGCAGCGGGCCCTGGTCCGGCAGCACTTCGGCCGTGTACTGCAGGATGGCCTTCACCGCGTTCGGAGTCAGGTGCGGGTTCGCTTCGAGCAGCAAGGCCACCGTGCCGGCCACCACCGGCGCTGCCATGCTGGTGCCGCTGAGGCTCAGATAGGGCTTGGCGAAGGCAGGACGCGCGCCGTCGAGCAGGTAGTCCTGCAGCGACCAGTAGAGACTGCTGCCTGCCGCCGCCAGCGACTCGATGCCCACACCGGGGGCCACCAGGTCGGGCTTGGACGAGAAGTCGATCCACGTCGGACCATGCGAGCTGAAGCGCGCCAGGCCGTCGTCGCCGCGGCCGGGCGTGCCGTTGTGGCTCGACGCGCCAACCGTGAGGACCCACGGGGCGTTGCCCGGCGACGTGATGCCGCCGTACTGCGGCCGGCCGTTCGCGTCGACGCCGAGATTGCCGGCGGCGGCCACCACGACGATGCCGGCGTCGACGGCGCGCTTCGCAGCCAGCGCGAGAGGGTCGGCCTTGTACGACTCGAACACGCCGGAGGCCACCGACAGGTTGATCACGCGGATGCCCAGCGCGTCACGGTGGGCCACCGCGTAGTCGATCGCCTCGATCACGTCGCTGATGTAGCCGTGCCCGTCGGCGTCGAGCACCTTCAGGCCGATCAGGTGCGCGCCCGGCGCGATGCCCATGCGTGCCCCGTTCGAGTCGCGCCCGGTGCCGGCGACGATGCCCGCCACGTGCGTGCCGTGGCCATAGTCGTCACTCTGGCGATCGGAAGCCCAGCCCCCACGGGGGCCGTTTGCGGTGAAGTCCACGAAGTGCACCACGCGGCGGCCACCGCGCCCCTGCAGGTCGTCGTGCGGCGCGATGCCGGAGTCGATGACCGCCACGCCGATCCCGCGGCCCGTGAGTCCGAAGTCCTCGCGCGCGGCCGTGGCGCCGATGGCCTGGCCGGTCCGCTCCATCGTGGCGAACGCGGGCCGGTCGAGCATGACGCGCGCGACGCGCGGGTCGGCCGCCAGGGCGGCGAGCGACAGATTGTCGACATCGGCCACTTCGGCGCGCATGGCGGCGAGCGACCGGCGGGTCGTGCCGCGTACCGCCGCGATCGCGCGCACGTCGGGCTCGCGGGTGAACTGCACGATCACGCGCGAGCGGCCCGAAAGCTGGTGCGCGCGCACGCGAAGGGCCGCATCCAGCTTCGCGCCGGGCTGCTGTGCAACTGCCGGCAGCGCCGTGGCACCCAGCACCAGCGCGGCCAGAACAGTTCGTCGAATGGAGGAAACGATCGCCGTCATCGTGACGAGAGACAGCGCAAAAGCACTGCCGCTGCCGGCGCGGGCGTCGTCGATGCTGGCTAAAGCACGTCAGGGCAGTGCGTTGGACGCGGCGGGCCGCGTCGAGGTGGTTCACGCTTCGGCGCGGCGGCCCTCGTCAGGTGTGCAGGAACCGCACACCGACGATCGGGCTCGGTGTGCGTAAACTGCTGACTGCTATGACGAAGGAGCGGCTGACGTGTCGTGTTCCGTCCTGGGACGGCGCGAGGAGGGGCGGAACCCGATGAAAATCACCGGGATTCGGCCTACTGTGCAGATTCGGGAGCGCTGTTTCGAGACACCTTGGTCTCGGGCTCGAGTTCGTACTCGACAATTTTGCGGTACAACGTACCACGACTGATCTCGAGCAGCCGCGCGGCTTCCTTCTTGTTCCACCCCGCCATGTCGAGCGCGCGCTGGATGTGGGCCCGCTCCGCCTCGCGCAGCGTCGGCAGCTTCGGGCGGGCCTCGGTCGCCGGCGTCGCCTTGACGTGGGCGTGCAGGAACTCGATGTCCCCCTCGCGGATGACGCGGCCCGGTGCCGAGAGCGCCGCCCGCGATACCGTACTCTCGAGCTCGCGGATGTTGCCGGGCCACGGGTAGGTCTGCAGCCTGGCGAGCGCCTCCTCCGAGAACGTCTTGCCGTCGAGCGGCAGCCCGTTGGCCGCGCAGTACCGGGCCACGAACCGGTTGGCCAGCACGGGAATGTCCACGGGGCGCTCGCGCAGCGAGGGCAGGCGGATCGAGAACGCGTTGACGCGGTAGTAGAGGTCCTCGCGGAACCGGCCGTCGCGCACGAACTGGTCGAGCGGGCGGTTGGTCGCCGAGATCAGGCGGAAATCCACCTCGATCGAGCGCTGGCCGCCGAGCCGCTCGAACCGCCGGTCCTCCAGCACGCGCAGCAGCTTGGCCTGGGCCACGAGCGACAGGTCCCCAATCTCGTCCAGGAACAGGGTGCCGCGGTCCGCCAGCTCCACCTTGCCCGGCTTGCGGTCGTGGGCGCCGGTGAAGGCGCCCTTCTCGTAGCCGAAGATCTCCGATTCGAACAGCGAGTCGGGCAGCGCCGCGCAGTTGACCGCCTGGAAGTTCTCACGGCTGCGCGCGCTGAGCTCGTGGATCATCCGGGCCACGACCTCCTTGCCGGATCCGGTGGGCCCGAGGATCAGCACCGAGATGCCCGACTTGGCGGCCGTGCGGATCCACTCGAAGACGATCAGCATCTTCTCGTCGCGGCCGATCATCTCGCGGAACCGCTGCACGGACGGCGACTGGTCTTCGGTGCTGATGGTTGCGCGGCGTTCGAGGAACGCGTCGAGCAGGTCGGCGATGTTGGCGCGCTCGGGGCGCGCGGCCGCGTAGCAGGGCGGCGTGCTCGGCATGCGGCGCACCACGCCGAAGTCGACCAGCTCGGCGAGGCAGTTCTCGACGTCCAGGCGCATCCGCCCGAAGGTGGCCATCAGCAGTTCCACCTCGAACGACTCGTTCGGGCGGGCGTTCAGGAAGCGCAGCAGGCCCGCGCGCAGCGGGGACTGCACGAGGCTGCGGAACCGGGCTTCGGCCGGGTCTTCCTGGGGGTCGCGTCGGGTGCTCGCCGCCCGCTGGGCCGCGAAAGTGATGTCGTTCACGGTACCTCTGGACACTCGACTGCTTCTATCGGCCCATGTCTCCGGATGCGACAGTCGGCCCTCCGCCGGGGCGGGCCGAGTCCCGATCCGAGACCCGGCCGGGGGAGAATTGTTCCAGTGAGGCTCTTCGTCGGCGTCGAGATCGGGCAGGCCGCAGCGGCGGCCGGGGATCTGGTGGCGGAACTGCGGCGACGGTGCGGCCGGCTGGCGCCGAGGGCTCGCGTCACCTGGGTGGCGCCTTCCCGGATGCACGTCACCCTCGCGTTCATTGGCGACGCCGACGACGCGCAGGTGGCGGCCGTCGAGGCGGTGCTGCGCGAGCCTCTGCCCGTCGCGCCGTTCGACCTGGGGCTCGGACGGCTGGGTGCGTTCCCGGTGCGGGGCGCGCCGCGGGTACTGTGGGTCGGCGTGGCGCCCGGAGGCGAGGCGCTCGTCGCGATCGAGCGGCACGTGCGCGCGCGGCTGGCGTCGGCGGGCCTGTCGCTCGAAGACCGGGCGTTCACGCCGCACGTCACGCTCGGGCGCGTCAGGCAGCCCGCCGGCCTTCGTCCCGACGCGTTGTTCGAGGGGCTGCCAACGTCGTTCGGCCGGCAGACGCCGGTCGACGGCATCACGTTGTACGAGAGCCGGCTCGCGCCCACCGGCTCGGTGTACGTCGCGCGCGTACGGACACCGCTGCGGGATCCGCGTTAAGCTAGCCGCGATGCCTCACCGCGCTCCCGGTACTCCTGGCAAGTCCCGCAAGAAGACCCTGTCGGGCAAGCCGATCCGCTATTACCGTCCGAAGGGCAGCCCCGACATCCGCCACCTGATCGACGAGGGATTTCAGGCGTTCAACGCGGCGCGCCTCGGCGAGGCCTGCCGCATCTTCACCGACAAGATGCTGCTGCCCGAGCACGACACGACGATCGCGCTCACGATCGCCGGCGCGATGACGCCGGCCGGACTCGGCGGCTGCGTCGTGGAGCTGATGGAGCGCGGGCTGGTCGACTTCGTGATCAGCACGGGCGCCAACCTGTATCACGACCTGCACTACGCGTTGAACTTCACGCTGCATCGCGGGTCGCCGTTCGTCGACGACGTGGCGCTCTACAACGAGGGCGTCATCCGGATCTACGACGTGCTGTTCCCGGCCTCCGTGTTGCTCGAAACCGACAGCTACGTCCGCGAGTTCCTCGTGCGCTGGGGCAGGAGCGGCCCCGTGTCGACGGCCGAGCTCCACTACGCGCTGGGACAGGACCTGCTCGAGCGGCATCCCGCGTCGCGCGAGTACTCGGTGCTCGCGGCCGCCGCCGCGGCAGGAGTGCCCATCTACACGTCGTCGCCCGGCGACAGCTCGATCGGGATGAACATCGCGTATCACGAGCTGATGAACGACAGCTCGCTGATGATCGACCCCAACAAGGACGTCAACGAGGTCTGCGCGTTCATCCTGAACGGGAAGAAGAACGGCTGCGTGATCCTCGGGGGCGGTTCGCCGAAGAACTTCTACCTGCAGGGCCAGCCGACGCTCTGGGAGGTCTACGGCATCCCGAAGGGCGGCAACGACTACTTCATCCAGATCACGACCGATCAGG
>CAWULT010000198.1:0-5327 GCA_963923455.1 uncultured bacterium | reverse complement strand
TGTAGGTCATGGCGCGCCCGCCAGTCTAGATCAGCCAGGCCCGCCGCCCCCCGCCCGTTCGAGCCCGGCGCTCAGGGGGACGACGACGAGGCGTGAGCGCCGCGCCGACCCGGGCTGCCCGGCGGCGTCAGAAGAGGAACTTTCCGGCGACCTGCACGACGCGGGGATCGCCGGCGGTCGTGATCGAGCCGAACGCGGCCGAGCCGAACACCCCGTTCGGCGCACCGAGCGGCGGGGTGTTGAGGGCGTTGAACACCTCGACGCGAACCTCCACGGCGCGCGTCGGCCCGAGCGGCACGCGGCGGGCCACCGCCAGGTCGAGGTTCCGCCAGGCGGGCCCCCTGACGGGGTTCCGCGAGCTCGAGCCGAGGGTGAACTGCGGCGCGGCCGTGAACGCGGTCGTGTCGAACCAACGGCCGACGGTGCGGGCAGACGCGGGCAGTGCGGGATCGCCGGTGAGATTCGGCCGCTGGGTGCCGAAGCCCGCGAACGCGTTGGTGTTGGTGGCCTGCGTCACGGCGATCGGCACGCCCGACTGCCGCGTCAGCACGCCGGAGATCGTCCAGTCGCTGGCGATCGCCCCGGCCACCCCGCGCGGGCGTCGCGCGCGGCCCGTGCCGAACGGCACCTCCCAGACGCCCGACGCGACGAACGCGTGCGGGATGTCGCCGGTCGAGTGGTCGCGCTCGAGCCGCCGGTTGAAGCTGTCGGCCACGGGGTAGCTGGCGGCCGGCCCCGTCAGGATCGACGCGTCGAACACCGACGAGGCGTCGTCGATCAGCCTCGACCGGGTGTAGCTGACCAGGTACGACAACCCGTGCGAGAGTCGTTGTTCCAGCCGGAGGGTGCCTCCGTGGTAGCGCGTGTTGCCGACGTTGTTGCGGTAGAGGCTGACCGTCGTGTACTCCGGAAACGGCTTCAACAGCTGCGCGAGCGGGATGGTGGGGTCGCCGAGGGACGACGACCGCGGAATCACGCCGAAGTAGGGATTGGGGACGCGCTGCAGCAGCGCCGGGCCCTGCGCGAGCTGTGCCACGCTCAACTGGTTCAGGTTGGTGTCGGGTACGCCGACGCGCGTGATGTTCGAGCCGAGGTACGCCACCTCGAGCGTCAGCGTCGGCGTGAGCGCCCGCTGGACCGATGCGTGCCACTGCTGCACGTAGCCCGACGGCAGGTCGCGATCGACGGCGAACACACCCTGCCCCAGCCCGGCCTGGGGCGTCAGCGGGATCGGATCCACCGTCGGCCCGGCGGCGAGGGTGAAGGCCGGCACGACGCCGTCGAGGGTCCGCTGGGTGACCGTCTGCAGGAACGGAAAGACGGGCGTCGTGAACGGCGTGGTGATGCCGGTCATCTCGATCCAGACGAGCCCGTAGCCCGCGCGCGCGGTCGTCGCCTCACCGAGGCGCCCGACGATCCCGAGTCGAGGGCCGACGTTGTTCACGTGCAGCGCGCGCGCCGCGCGCGGCATCCCGTTCCGCCCGAGGTAGTCGATCTGCCGCGTCTGGAGGTTGAACACCGCCGCCTGGTCGTGCGCCTCGACCGACGGGAAGTTCAGCGTGTAGCGCAGGCCGGCGTTGACGCCGAGCCGGCTCGACACTCGCCACTCGTCCTGCGCGAAGTACTCCTGCACGTGCGCGCGGTTCTCGATGGCCTGCTGCTGGAGGTCGATCGAGAACTGCTGCACCTGCCCGAGCAGGAAGCTGGCGAACGGCGCACCGGTGCCGGCGACGCCCGGCAGGTCCGTGAACAGGCTGCTGAAGGTGAACGACCCCGTCGGTGACGGCGGCTGGACGACGTCGAGCCGCACCCACCGGATGTCGGCCCCGGCCTTGATCGTGTGACGGCCCTTCAGCCACGTCAGCGTGTCGGTGATCTGCGTCACGCCGGTGCTGAAGTCGGTGGCGGTGCTGGCCGGCGACCCGAGCTGCTGATACCCGGCGACGAGGACCGTCGGCAGCGTATCCGGGAACATCGCCGTCGACGGCAGGCCGGGCAGGTTCAGGCTGGCGCCGGCGGCGCTGCCCAGTGTCGTCGCCGTGCGGGTGACCGCCCGCCGTGTGTCGCCGGCCCGCAGGTCGTGCACCAGCCGGTCCGAGACGACGCGCTGGTAGCTGGACGCGAACGACCACGCGGTCGTGGCCTGTGGCCCGAGGGTACCCGACGTGACGCCGCTGCCGTCGGGCAGGGGTGTCACCGGGACGAACGTGTCGTGGACGCGGGTCAGCCGGCCGAACACCTGGTCGCGGCCCGAGGCGAAGCGGTGATCGAGCCGGACGCTGACCTGGTCCTGATCGACCCGCTCGTCATCGACCCGCTGGTAGTTGTTGGCGGTTCCCGCGGCGGTGGGCGCGGGATAGCGCTGCAGCAGCGCGCGGGCCACGGGGTCGAGGCGATCCAACGGAATCGTGTTGCCGGGGAACGGCGTGCGGGTGGCAACTCCGCCCGGGCCGGCGACCGTCGTGGCCGGGTCGTAGATCGCGGGCACCTGGCCACCGACGGCCTCGGTGAAGACCCCCTGCCGCTGGAGCGCGGTCGGGACCGTCGAGATCACCGTGCGCCCGATCGACTGGCGCTGTCCCTGGTAGTCGGCGAAGAAGAACGTCCGGTTGCGACGAACGGGCCCGCCCACGACGCCCCCGAACTGGCTGCGGCGGAACCGCGGCTTGTCGGGAATGGTCGACGCGAAGTAGTTCCGCGCGTTGAGCGCCTCGTGCCGGAGGAACTCGAACAGCGTGCCGTGCACCGCGTTGCCGCCGGCCCGCGTGGTGAGGTTCACCACGCCGCCGTTGAAGCGGCCGAACTCGGCGGGTGGGCTGTTGGTTTCGACCCGGAACTCCTCGATTGCGTCGATGTTCGGAAAGAACGCGACCTGCCCCGGCTCGGGCTGCAGCACCGAGATGCCGTCGAACAGGTACTCATTGGTGCGCGGCCGGCCGCCGTTGATGCGCGGCAGCGACGAGCCCGGGGGCAGCGCGACGCCGGGCGCCAGGCCGACGAGCGCCACGAAGCTGCGGCCGTTGAGCGGCAGGCCCACGACGGCCCGGTGGTCGATGACCTGGCCGAGGCCGGCGGCCCCGCGGCGCAGCGCGGAGGCGTCGCCCGTCACGGTGACGGCGTCGGTCACCCCGCCCACCTCCAGCGAGAACACCAGCCGCACCGTCTCGCCGGTGACGACCCGCACGCCGTCCTGCCTGACGGGGCGAAAGGCGGGCTGCTCCACTCGCACGCGATACAGACCCGGTCCCAGCGCCGGCACCACGAACGCGCCGCCGGCGTCGGTGCCGACCGTGCGCGACAGGTTCGTGCCGTCCGCCGTCACCGTGACGGTCGCGCCCGCCACGGGCGCTCCGGCCGGGTCGAGCACGTCGCCGGCCAGCGTTCCACTTCCCACTTGTGCCGTGATGCGGGCGAGGCCGCCCAGCCACACCAGCAGCACGGCGCCGCTTGCGCGGGCGCGCCAGGACGTCATCTCGTCGTGGAACTGTATTACGGCTTGAAACGATGGATCAAATCGGCCTTAATCGACCATGTACGGTTCGGTTCGACCAGGCTCCGGACGGTATCAGCGGAGGTGGATGATGCCCCGCTTGACGCCCTCGGCGAGCGCCGCGGTCCGGTCGTGCACGCCGAACTTCGAGAAGATGCTCTTGATGTGCGCGCTCGCGGTATCGGGGCTGATGCCCAGCGTTGCCGCGATCTCCTTGTTGCGGCTTCCGGTCGCCAGCAGTTCGAGCACCTGGATCTCGCGCAACGTCAGGCGCGGCAGGTTCGTCCGCGCCTCGATGGCCGCCTCGACCGGCGAGGGCAGCAACCGGCCGCCCGCGTGGACCTTCCGGATCGCGGCGATGAGCTCGTCGGGCACCGTGTCCTTCAGCAGGTACCCGGCGGCGCCGGCCTGGATGGCCCGGTAGATGTCCTCGTCGCTGTCGTACATCGTCAGCACGACGATCCGCGCCTCGGGGAACTCGGCGCGGATCGCGCGGATGGCCCCGAGGCCGTTCAGCCGCGGCATCTGCAGGTCCATCAGCGTCACGTCGGGCCGGAAGTGGCGGTACATCTCCACGGCCTCGTCCCCGCTGCTCGCCTGCGCGACGACCGTCACGTCTGGATGCAGCCCGATGATCCGGCTGATGCCCTCGCGCACCAGCCGATGGTCGTCCACGCACAACACCCGAATCAGTGACCCTGCCATGCCCTGCTTCACCCGGCCGTCGTCGGCGCCTGTATTTCCACGATCGTACCCTGTCCCGGGCTGCTGACGATCCGCAGTTCGGCCCGAATCCGGGCCGCCCGCTCCCGTATCCCGAGCAGCCCGAGGTGCTGCCCGGCGCCGCCCGAGCCCGTGTAGTCCTCCACGACGAACCCGCTGCCGTTGTCCGACACGACGAGCCCGACCATGTCGGGTCGGAAGGTCAGCGACACGTGGATGTGCGTCGCGCGTCCGTGCCGGATGGCGTTGGTCACCGCCTCGTGGCAGATGCGCAGCAGCTGCAGTTCCACCTCGGCCTCGCACCGGCGGGGCCGGCCGTCGACGGCCAGCTCCACGCGGGCCTGGCCGGCCTCGCTCGTCGTGCGGGCCAGCCCGCGCAGCGCGTCGACCAGCCCGTCGCGCTCGATGGCGCTGTTGCGCAGCCCCCACACCGTGTCGCGCGCGTCACGCACCGTGTGGCGAACCTGCCGGCGCAGGCGCCGCAGCGAGTCGCGGGCCTGGGCGTCGGGCCCGTCGAGCTGGCTGGTGATCGTCTCGAGCTCCATGCCGATCGCGGCCAGGCTCTGCAGCAGCGTGTCGTGGATCTCGCGGCTGACCCGCGTGCGCTCGTCGAAGACGAGCGCGTACTGCGCGCGCAGCGCCCGCACGCGCAGCCACCAGGCGGCGCCGACGAGCAACAGCGTGCCGAGGGCCGCGATCGTCAGGAACCAGGCCCGGCGATAGAACGGCGGCGCGACCGAGAACTGCCAGACGGCCGACTCGGTCCAGACACCGTCGGTCGTCGCCGCCACGCGGAAGCGGTAGCGGCCCGGCGGCAGGTTCTCGTAGCGCGCGGTGCGCTCGGTGCCAGCCTGGACCCAGTCGGTGTCGAGGCTCTCGAGCCGGTGCCGGAAGCGCAGCTTCGTGGCGCCACCGACGCTCGCCGTCGTGTACTCGATCTCGATCGTCGACGTCCCGTAGGGCAGTCCTTGGTCCGGCGTAATGGGCACGGCGCGCCCGGCGACCAGGGCGCGTTCGATACGGGGCCGGTTGGGGCGCGGGCCCGCGGGCAGCGTCTCCGGATCGACGATCACGACGCCGAGGCCGCTGGCGAACCACAGGTGACCGTCCTCCG
>CAWULT010000197.1:0-5328 GCA_963923455.1 uncultured bacterium | reverse complement strand
GGGCCCCGCGCGCCCCAGTTCGTCGGCGGCGAGCCGGCCGAGATGCTGCCGACCGATCCGCGCGAGGCGCAGGGCGAGGACTGCCTGGTGCTGAACGTCTGGACGCCGAATCCCTCGCGTGGGCGCCGCCCGGTGATGGTCTGGTTCCACGGCGGCGGGTTCGCCAACGGGTCGGGCAGCTACGGGATCTACTCGGGACGCGAACTCGCGCGGAAGCACGACGTGGTGGCCATCTCGGTCAACCACCGGCTCAACATCTTCGGCTTCCTGTACCTGGCGGACTTCGGCGGGAAGTGGGCACAGGCGAGTAACGTGGGCATGCTCGACTGCGCCGCGGCGCTGGCCTGGGTGCGCGACAACATCGCGGCCTTCGGAGGAGACCCGAACAACGTCACGATCTTCGGGCAGTCGGGCGGCGCCGGCAAGGTCAGCACGCTGATGGCGATGCCGGCGGCCAAGGGGCTGTTCCACCGCGCGATCGCGCAGAGCGGCGCGGCCGTGACCAGCACGCCGAAGGCGCAGGCCGTCCGCGTGACGGAGCAGGTGCTGCAGCGGCTGAAGATCACGCCGGACCGGCTCGACGAGCTCCAGCGGCGTCCCATGCAGGAGATTCTCGAGGCGATGCGGAACCCCGCGGGCGCCGGCGCCGGCGGCCCTGGCGGCGGCACGCTGAACTTCGGTCCCGTGGTGGACGGGCGCTCGCTCCCGGGCCACCCGTTCGACCCATCCGCGCCGGCCCAGTCGGCCAGCGTGCCGCTGCTGATGGGCACGACCGCCACGGAGATGACGTTCTTCCTGCCCGACGAGCGGCTGCGGCCGATCGACGACGCCGGCCTGCGGACGCGCGTCAAGGAGGCGCTGCGGGTCGACGACGCGAAGGCGGCCGAGGTCGTCGCCCTCTACCGGAAGAACCAGCCGGGTCGGGACAACATCGACCTGGCGCTGCGGATCGAGACCGACAGCTCGTTCTTCCGCCAGGGCGTCGAGACGCAGATGGAGCGCAAGGCCGCGCAGGGCGGGGCTCCCGTCTACATGTATCGTTTCGAGTACTACTCGCCGGTGCGCGAGGGACGCCTGAAGGCGATGCACTGCATGGAGATTCCGTTCGTCTTCGACAACCTCGAGGACGGGAAGATCTACACCGGCGCCGGCCCGGCCGCCCAGCGGCTCGCGGACCAGATGAGCGCCGCCTGGGTGGCGTTCGCGAGGACCGGCGTGCCGAACCACGCGGCCATTCCGACGTGGGCGCCGTTCACCGCGGCGCAGCGCGCCACGATGGTGTTCGGCGCCGGACCCGACGCGCGGCTCGTCGACGATCCCGGACGCGAGGAACGGCTCGCGCTGAAGGCCATCCGCGACGCTGCGCCGCGCCCGCAGGCGTAGCGGCCGTGCTGGAGTAGAATCCGCTCACGTTTCGGCCGGGCTCGTCCCGGGTCCGGCCGTCTCCCGCATGCCGAGAGGACACGCCCGATGAGGATGCGACCGTTCGGCGCGGCGCTCGCCCTGGCCGCGTTCACCACTCCGTTGATGGCCGCCGGCCTGGTGCCGTCCGGCAAGCCCGAAGACGCCGGCCTGTCGAGTGATCGCGTCGCCCGCATTCGCGAGGCCGTGCAGCGGCACGTCGACGCGGGCGCCGTGTCGGGCGCCGTCACCCTCGTGGCGCGCCGCGGCAGGATCGTCCACTTCGAGTCGTACGGCCAGATGGACCTCGAATCGAAGAGGCCGATGCCGAAGGACGGCATCTTCAGGCTGGCCTCGATGTCGAAGCCGATCACGGCCGTGGCCGTGATGATGATGGTCGAGGAGGGCAAGGTCCGCCTGAACGACCCCGTGTCGCGCTTCATTCCCGAGTTCAAGACGATGAAGGTGGCCGTCCCGAAGCCCGGCGCCCGGGCCGGCGGTCCGCCCGCGGTCGGGGCGCCCGGCGGCGGGCGCGGCGCGGCGCCCGAGTTCGACGTCGTCTCGGCGAACCGGGAGATCACCGTGCGGGACCTGCTGACGCACGGGTCGGGACTCGTCAGCGGCGGGCTGGGCAACGGCGTGGCGCCGCAGCGCGGCGATCGCGACACGCTCGCCACGTTCGTCCCGAAGCTGGCCTCGGTGCCGCTCGACTTCCAGCCCGGCACGTTGTGGCGCTACAGCGGCCAGGCGGGCTTCGACGTGCTGAGCCGCATCGTCGAGGTGGCCTCGGGCCAGCCGTTCGATCAGTTCCTGAAGCAGCGGCTGTTCGACCCGCTCGGCATGAAGGACACCGGCTTCATCGCGCGTCCCGACAACCAGGCGCGCCTCGTGACGCTCTACCAGCGCGGCCCCGACGGGGCGCTCCAGCGCGCGGCGAACCAGGTGGCGTTGAGCAGCGCCACGTACTTCGCCGGGTCGGGCGGCATGGTCAGCACGGCCGAGGACTACGCGCAGTTCGCGCAGATGCTGCTCAACGGCGGCGAGCTGAACGGCCGCCGGTACCTGGGGCCGCGCACGGTGGCGCTGATGTCGAGCAACCACACCGGCGACATGGTCAACGGTCAGTTCGGCCGCCCGGCCGCCGGCATGGGCTTCGGCCTGGGCGTGCAGGTCGTGGAGGATCCAGTGGCCGCGGGGCTCCGGCAGTCGAAGGGCAGCTGGGGCTGGGCCGGCGCCTACGGCACCAACGTCAACATCGAGCCGGCCGAGAAGATGGTGACGATCATCATGATGCAGACGTCGACGGGGCAGCTGCAGCGCGACTTCGAGAACGCCGTCGCGCAGGCGATCGTCGACTGACCGGGCCCGCGATGGACCATGCAGGGTCGGGCACGTCGCGCCGCGGGTTGTTGAGGGCCGGCCTGGCCGCGGTCGGGGGAGCCGCGCTCGCCGGTGCGCCGACGGCCGCGCCGGCGCAGGGGCGCGCGCCCGCCGTGGTGACGGCGCGCCGGTTCCGTGGCTGGGTGTCGCGAGGCGCCGGACCCGGCCGCACGACGCTGCAGGAGATGACGCTGCGTCCGATCGCCGGACGCCAGGTCCTGGTGCGGACCGAAGCGACCAACCTGTGCTACTCGAATGTCGGGGCGGTGCTGGGCGTCCGTCCCCCGGTGCCGGCTCCGCCGGCCGGGCCCCCGGCAGCTGGTGGGGCGGCCCGTCCGAATACCGCACCCACGCCGCCCGCCGGCGGCGGGCAGAACCGCTTGAACCAGATGGCGCTCGTCCAGGGGCACGGCGGCGTCGGCGTCGTCGAGGCCGTCGGCCCGGACGTGCGGCGTGTCCAAGTCGGCGACCGGGTGTGCGTGTCGGGCACGCCGCAGTGCGGCGCCTGCTACCAGTGTCTGCGCGGCCGATCCGACATGTGCCAGTTCCTCGGGCGCCAGGGGCCCGACGACCTGGTGCCGATGGCCGACCTGGGGGACGGCACGCCGGTCTACCAGAACTCGCACATCGGCGGCCTTGCCGAGCTGATGGTGACCTTCGAGGAGTGGGTGGTGCCCGTCGTCACCCGGGCGTCGGCCGTGGAACTGGGGATGGTCTGCAGCTGCGTGGCCGTGGCGGGTCTCGGCGGCACGACGGCGCACGCCAACGGTCTCGTCGAGCCGGGCTCGACCGCCGCGATCGTCGGGTGCGGGCCGCTCGGGCTGAGCGGCGTGCAGGGGGCGCGCATCGCCGGCGCGTCGACCATCATCGCGATCGATCCGGTGCGGGCCCGGCGCGAACTCGCCCTGAAGGTGGGGGCGACCCACGTGCTCGACCCCAACGCCGAGGGTGATCGTCTGGTCGACCGGGTCCGCGAGCTGACGAAGGGGCCCGGCAACCGCCTCTGGGCCGGCGGCCGCGACTCGGGCGGCCTGCTCGGGGGAGCCGGTGCGGACTTCGTGCTCGAGGCCGTCGGCGCCGACGCGGTGCCGCCGCAGGTGGAGGCCGGTCCCGACCCGACAGGCATCCTGCCCTTGCGGCAGGCGTACGAGATGTGCGCCGCCGGCGGGCACATCGTCACGACGAGCCTGCCGCGAGGCACGCTGTCGCTGCCGGCGGTGATGTTCACGATCGGCGGACGCACCCACCACGCCGGGCAGGCCGGTGGCTGCAGCCCGATGCGCGACATCCCGCGCTACGTCGCGATGCTCGACCGGGGGCAATACGATGCCGCGGCGCTCGCGACCACGGTGGTGCCGCTCGAGCGGGTGCTCGAGGCCTACGAGGCCGTGGCGTACCGGACGATGGTGACCGCACTGCTGGTGCCCTGACGCCCGCGGGGCCCGGGCCGCGCAGGCAGGACTTCGGCCGGGTGCAAGCCCCGGCGAACGATCGATGGAGGTGACGATGGCGCGTTCCCGAGGCGTGCTGCTGGTCCTGGCCGCGCTGGCCGTGGCGTCGGCCGGCGCCCTGTCGGCCCAGGGAGGATACCGGGCGGCCAGGACGCCGTGGGGCGATCCCGACCTGCAGGGAATCTGGCCGAGCACGGACATGCTGACGGTGCCGATCGAGCGGCCCGTCGAGTTCGGCACGCGTGCCGTGCTCTCCGACGAGGAGTTCGCCCGGCGCCAGGCCGACACGCGCCGTCAGGCGGCAGCTGACGAGGAAGAGACGATCCTGGCGCGCGAGACGAGCAGTGCACCGGGTGCCGGCACCGGACCGCCGTCGCACTGGGGTGAGCGAGGCAGGGCGCAGCGGCAGGCGTCGCTCGTCGTCGAGCCCGCGAACGGGCGCAAGCCCAGGATGACGCCCTACGGCGAGGAGCGGATGGCCATGCGAGCCCGGCTCAGCAGCACAGGAGAGGGCCCCTTCGACTCGCCGGCCGACCTCGACTACTACGACCGGTGCATCTCGCGTGGGGTGGTCGGCGGCATCCTGCCGGTCGTGTACAACAACGGTACCCAGATCATCCAGAGCCCCGGTTACGTGGTGATCCGCTACGAGATGATTCACGAGGCGCGCGTCATCCCGCTCGACGGCCGCCCCGGTCTGCCGTCTGCGATGCGGTCGTACATGGGCGAGCCACGCGGGCACTGGGAAGGGGAGACGCTGGTCGTCGAGACGACGAACTTCAACGGCACGATCGGGGTCACTGGCAACGGTCGCCTGCAGCCGGCAAGCGACGCGCTGCGCATCGTCGAGCGCTTCACGCGGACCGACGGGGACACGATCCAATACCAGGCCACCGTGACCGACCCGAAGACGTGGACCGCGCCGTGGACGGTGTCGTTCCCGCTCACCCGCGACGACGGCTACGGCTTCTACGAGTACGCGTGCCACGAAGGCAACAACGCGATGCGGAACATCCTGAGCGGGGCCCGCGCCGCCGAACGTGCGGCGCGGGGTGGGGCGGGGCGCTAGCCGGCGCAGTCGACCGATCGGCGGGGC
>CAWULT010000196.1:0-5414 GCA_963923455.1 uncultured bacterium | reverse complement strand
ACGCCCCAGCGCTCCAGGGCGTCGAGCGTCGGCTCGAGCGTCTCGAGCGGCTGGCCGAGGTCGGGCACCGCCACGGCGCGCGCGCCCGTGCCGGCCAGCGACTCGACGACGGACAGGTTGGCGCGGTTGACGCTCAGCACGAGCGATGCGCCGGCCTCGACCGCGGTGCGGATCTCGGCGGCATCGAAGGTATCCACGCTGACGCGCATCCCGGCGGCCACGAGCTCGCGCACCACAGCGCCCAACTCGGGGAACTCGAGGCCCGGCGTACAGCCGACGTCGATCACATCCGCCCCCGAGGCGCGGAAGTAGTCCGCCATCTCGCGGACGGCCGCGCGCGACAGGCGCGCCGCGTTGTTGATCTCGGCGACGATCTCGATGTCCCAGGCGCCGTAGGCCTCCGCGGCGACCGGGCGCCCGAAGTGCCGCGGCAGGTCGCGCACGTCGATCGGCCCCTTCTCGCACCGCACGCCCGTGCGGTGCGCGATGACCGCGGGGTCGCCTTCGCACAGGCCGGGAATCACGATGAGGTCCACGCCGGCGGGCACCTGCAGGAACTTCGCGATCCACCCGGTCGTCATCAGCGCGGCCACCGTGATCTTCATCACGGCGACCTCGACGGCGAACGGCGGGGCCATCTCGGCGAGCACGCGCCGCAGCGCGGGCTCGGCCAGGCGGCCGGTGACGAAGAGTACGCGAGCCGCCTGGGCCGCGCCGGAGGTCGGCACCCCGGTCATCCGCGCGGATCGCCGCCGCGCACCCAGCGGGGCGGGCGGCCCTTGAACGGGCTGCCCTCGCCCGGCCGCCACAGCACGACGTCCTCGATGCGGCGCGCCAGCCCGAGATCCTTGTCGGTGATGCCGTTCGCGCTGTGCGTGGCCAGCTTCACGGTCACGCGCGCCCACGACACGGAGAGGTCGGGGTGATGGTCCGCGGCCTCGGCAAGGAAACCGATCGCGTTGACCAGCATCAGCGTGGTACCCCAGCCGTCGGTGGCGTAGACGCGGCGGATCCAGCCGTTCTCGAGATACCAGCCGGGCAGCTCCGCGGCCAGGCGTTCGGTCACTTCGGCGTCCGTGTAGGTGCGCTCGGGTGTGCCCATGGACGTCTCCTGATCAGAGGTGGTACGCGTGCCGCGACGTGCTCACATCACGAGGCCGCCGCCCACCATCAGCATCTGTCCCGTGAGGAACGACGCGGACGGCGATGCGAGGAAGACGACGGCGCCGGCGACGTCGTCCGGCGTGCCCCAGCGCTGCAGCGGCGTGGCGCCGGCGATCTGCTGGCGTATCGCGTCGTCGAGGCCATCGCCGAACGCGGTGGCGATCCAGCCCGGCGCGATCACGTTGACGCGCACCCGCGGCGCCACCGAGCGCGCCAGCGACTTGCTGAACGCCAGCACGCCGCCCTTGACCGCCGCGAACATCTGCGGGTTCACGCCGGCCATGCCGGTCAGCACGTGATCCCAGCTCATGTTGACGATCACGCCGCCCTCGTGCCGCGCCAACAGCTCCGCGGCGTGCCACGAAGCGAGCACCGTTCCACGCAGGTCCACCGACAGGAGGAGATCCAGCTTCTGCACGTCGGTGAGGGCCGCCCCTTCGCCCGTCAGGATGTCGGCCCCGGCGTTGTTCACCCAGACGTCGAGGCGACCGAGCGCGTCGCGCGCGGCGACGCCCGCCCGGCGGATCGCGTCGTCGTCGGTCAGGTCGAGCTGAACGGCGTGCGCCGCCCGCCCGAGCGCCCGGATCTCGTCCACCGTCCGCCGGGCGCCGGCGTCGTTGGCGCGATAGGTGAGCACGACATCGGCGCCGGCGCGCGCCGCCGCCAGCGCGATCGCCCGGCCGATGCCGCTCGACCCGCCGGTCACGAGCACGCCCCGGCCGGTGAGGGCATCGCGCTGCACGTGGAACATGACCGTTCGATCATAGCGCCCCTGGCACCGCCGGCCGCACCCGTGGGCGCCCGGGGCGACACCGGCCGTCGCGGGCGGGCTAGCATACGGGAATGGCGAGTCACACCGGCATCGCGGGCCGCGGACCTCTGATCATGCGTCTCCTGGTCAGCGTGTCGAGCGCGGACGAGGCGCGCGCGGCGCTCGAGGGCGGGGCGGATCTCATCGACGCGAAGGATCCGGCGTCGGGCCCGCTTGGCGCGGTGTCGATCGACACGCTGCGCGAGATCGTCGCCGCCGTCGGCGTCGCCTGTCCGGTCACCGCCGCGATCGGTGACGCCTCGAGCGAGGCCGAGGTCGAAGCGCTCGCGCATGACTTCGCCGCTGCCGGCGTCCGCTTGGTCAAGATCGGACTCGCGGGCGTGGCGGACGCCGCCAGGGCCCGCGCGCTGGTCGCAGCCGCGGTGCGGGGCGCGCGATCCGCGGCGCCCGGAAGTCCGACCGCGGATCCGGCCGGCGTGGTCGTCGTGGCATACGCCGACGCGCTCGACGGCCCGTCGCCGGAGGACGTGCTCGGCATCGCAACCGAGACCGCCGCCACCGGCGTCCTGATCGACACGCGGACGAAGACCGGCCCCGGGTTGCTCCGCCTGATGACGGTCGAGGCCCTGGCTCGCTGGACGGCGGAGGCGCGCGCACGGGGCTTGGTGCCGATGCTCGCCGGGCGACTCACGGCGGACGACGTCGGTGCCCTCGCCCGCGGCGTCGGGGCTGAGATCGCCGGGGTTCGAGGCGCGGCGTGCGAGGGCGGGCGGACCGGGCGGACGTCCGCGCAGCGCGTCCGGGTGCTGCGCACTGCCATCACCCATGGACGATGCTGAACCGAGCCGGCTCCGCGTGAGCCGTCCATGACGACCGCGGTGGAACGTCCGATCGCGCCAGCCCGTCGCTGTTGAGCTGCAACCGTGACAGGTAAGAAGTTACCGGCTACGGCGAACAGGCGCGCGCGCGGCGCTTTCGCGACCCCCCCGTCCGTCACCAATCCCCGCCCCGCTCCTGGCGTGAGCCTTGCAGCGGCGAGCCGCGTACGTTTCGCCGAGGACGGCGGCGTGAACAGGAGCGACTGAATGGTGAATCAGGGTGCAAGGGGCCATCACGCACGGCCCGCACGATGGGCGGGCCGAGGGTCGCGGTGGGCTGCGGTGATTGCGGCCGCCGTGATCGCGCACGCGGCGACCGCGTCGGCCCAGTCGACGTCGGTCAACGGGCAGATCGCGTACGAGGTCTGCGGTCTCCCCAGTGCGATTCCGTTCGTGGGCACACAGTGCGACATCTTCGTCATGGAGGCGGACGGGAGCAATCGGGTGAACGTCACGAACTCGGCTGAGCGAAACGAGCTCAGCCCGGCGTGGTCGCCCGACGGGCAACGCATCGCCTACTTCGACGGCTTCAACGCGATCTTCGACTTGCGCTTGATGGACGCCGACGGCGCCAACAAGTCAGCCGCCATCACGACGACGACCACCTACCCCTACGCGTCGGTCCCGACGTGGTCTCCCGGCGGAACGCAGATCGCCTTCGTGCGGAACAATCCTGGTTCGCCCGTGTCCATTCAGGCCGACATCGTCGTCGTCGATCTGGTCTCGGGTTCCGAGACCACCATCACCGGGCCGGTCTCCTTCAGCGGAAGCCTGGTCGACGCCGACGAGATCGAACCCGTCTGGTCGCCGGACGGCGGCAAGATCGCGTTCGCCGGCGTGCGTCTCGAAACCTACCCGGATCCGATCACCGGCGCGCCGATCGAAGGCGCGCAGTGGGAGATCGTGACCGTCAATCCGGACGGCAGCGGCGAGCAGATCCTGTCGGTCGGCGACCGCAATTCCGACCGCGCGCGATTCCTCGAGGAGGATCGAGCGCCCGCCTGGTCGCCCGACGGCCGGATGCTCGTCTTCATGAGCCAGGCCCAGGTGCCGTCGTGCTGCGGGCCGTGGCAGATCTGGGCGGTCAACCGCGACGGAAGCGGGGCGACGAACCTCAGTGCCGACCCGGCCGTGAACGACCTGTGGCCCACCTGGTCTCCCGACGGCTCGCAGATCCTGTTCTCCCGTGTGGACGGCAGCGGCGTCTCCGGTCTCTACACCATGCCCGCCCCGACGACGCTGCCGCTGCCGGCGCCGGCGACGATCGCAGCGCTCGGCGCCACCGGACCGGTCTCACCCGTGCCGAACGGCGGCGACGCCACGAACCCGGATTGGGGGCGGCGCCCCGGTACGGGTGCGGCCGCGGAGACCTTCGGCCTCTACGTCAGGTTGGAGGAGTCCGGCAAGGGCGCCGGCGGCACGGTGACGAGCGACATGCGAGGCATCCGCTGCGGGCGTGCCTGCTCGGCAACCTACGCCAGCGGGACCCTGGTGACACTGACGGCCCAGCCGAAGAAGGGCTCCGCCTTCCTGGGCTGGCAGGGGGCGTGCGCGGGTTCGCAGCCGACGTGCACCGTCACCATGATCGACACGCGCGCGGTGCGCGCGGTCTTCTCTCGCTGAGACGGCGACCGTCGCGCGACGGACCGGGCCTGCCCTGCAGAGGCATGGCCCCGTCCGTCGGGCGACGGTCCCATCGTCTCGCCGAGGACGACTCGGGCCTCCGCCGGCGGCCGTCGGCCCCTGGCCCCGGCGACGCGAATCGCCTATCCTCGTCCGATGCGATCCCTGAACACCCTCCGCCCATGGTTCCGAGTCCTGCCGGTCGTCCTGGCCGCGTTCGTCGCGACCGCCTGCGGCTCCCCGTCGGGCGGCAATCCCAAGGTCCCCGCAGGGGCGAAGAGTTCCGGGGGCAACCATGCGGTGATCGAAACGGACAAGGGCACGATCGAGATCGAGTTCCTGCCCAATGCGGCCCCGAAGGCCGTCGAGAACTTCCGGCTGCTGGCCGAGCACGGCTACTACGACGGGCTCACGTTTCACCGCATCGTCAGGGGCTTCATGATCCAGGGCGGCGATCCGTCGGGCGACGGCACGGGCGGAGAAAGCGCCTGGGGCGGCACGTTCGAGGACGAACTCGCGCCTGACTCGCAGCTCTATCGTGACGGCTACCGCCGCGGCATACTGGCGATGGCCAACGCCGGCCCGAACACCAACGGCAGCCAGTTCTTCATCATGCACGCGGACTACCCGCTGCCGCCGAACTACGTGATGTTCGCGCGCGTGATCAAGGGCATCGAGACCGTCGACGCCATCGCGGACACGCCGACCACGCGCGGCCTGAGCGGTGAGGACAGCCAGCCCACGACCCCGCCAGTCATCAGGAAGATCACCGTCCGGCCGTGAGCGCGAGGCCGGCGCACGCGGCCCGGAAGGGGCCGCGCGCGGCGTCTCAGGCCGACGCGGCGGTGAGCCGTGCGATCTCGTCGGCCGCCAGTCCCAGCGTGGCCATCGGCAGCAGGTCGGCCAGCTGCGCCGCCGTCCGCGCGCTGGCAATCGGCGACACGACGGCCGGCTGCGCCGCCAGCCACGCCAGCGCG
>CAWULT010000195.1:0-5485 GCA_963923455.1 uncultured bacterium | reverse complement strand
CGGGTGCGCGCGCACCCGTGAGGTGGAGAAGGACCTCAAGATCGTGGACGTTCGCACCGGCTGGTTCGACGCCGGCCTCGTCGAGGGCAGCAACAAGCTGGTACCCAGCGTGACCCTGAAGCTGCAGAACGTCTCCGGCGAGGCGATTTCGAACGTCCAGCTGCTGGCGGTGTTCCGCCACGTCGACGACGACACCAAGAACTACGGCGATCACTTCGTCCGGGCCATCGGCTCCGACGGTCTCACGGCGGGCGCGACCGGGCAGGATCTCGTCCTCCGCGGCCCGGTGGGGTACACCGGTCAGGAGGCGCGGCAGCAGATGCTGCGCAACCGCCTGTTCGTCGACTTCAAGGTGATCGTCTCCGGCAAGCACGGCTCGCGGAACTGGGTGCGGATGGGCGAGTTCCCGATCGAGCGTCAGCTCCTGCTCAAGTAGGCCCGGGGGCGAGGCCCGGGCGCCCCTATAATCTGCCGGTGCCAACTCCCTCCGGGACCCCGTTGACCCTCGAGCGCCGCCTCGGACCCTTCGACGCGGCCGCCATCATCGTGTCCAACGTGATCGGCGGGGGCATCCTCTTCACGCCGCCGCAGGTGGCTGCCGCCGTGCCCAACGCCGTACTGTTCCTCACGGCCTGGGCGGCAGGCGGCCTGCTGGCCTTCGCTGGCGCCATGGCCTATGCGGAGCTCGCGGCGCTTCGGCCGCGCGCGGGCGGCGAGTACGTCTATCTGCGCCATGCCTACGGGCCGCTCGCCGGCTTCCTGACCGGCTGGACCTCGTTCGTCGCCGGCTTCTCGGGCGCGATGGCCGCCAGCGCGGTCGTGCTGGTGCTCTATCTGGACCGGTTCCTCCCGGGCGTGGCCGACGACTCGCCGCTGTTCGTCGTGTCGCTGCCGTTCGTTCCGCTCGTCGTGTCGCGCCGCGCGATTGCCGCGATCATCGCGGTGTGGCTGATGGCGCGCGTCCACATCCAGGGCGTCGGTCCGGGCCGTATCGTCAGCAACGTGCTGGCCTCGCTGAAGGTGACGGCGCTGCTGATCTTCATCGGCCTCGGCGTGTCGATCGGCGCGGGGTCGGCGTCCAACCTCCAGCAGGCCGCCGGCCCCGTGGGTCTGGCCGGCTGGCTGTTCGCGCTGATCCCCGTGATGTTCACCTACTCGGGCTGGAACGCCGCGTCGTACATGGCCGAGGAGATCCGCGACCCCGGCCGCAACGTGCCGCTGTCGCTCGCGGCCGGCACGGCCTGCGTCGTCGTGATCTACCTGCTGCTGAACGGGCTCTACCTCTACGTGATGCCGGTGGGAGAGCTCGCGGCGGTCAGGGGCAGCGTGCTCGACGTCATCGCCGAGCGGCTGCTCGGCGGTCGTGCCGGTGACATCATGGGCGTCGTGTCCCTCGTCAGCCTGACGGCCGGCCTGAGCGCATGGACCTTCGCCGGCCCCCGCGTCTACTACGCGATGGCGCGTGACGGCGTGTTCTTCGCCGCGGCCGGCCGCGTCCATTCGCGCCACAAGACGCCCACCGTCGCCATCGTGGCCCAGGCCGCCTGGACCTCGGTGCTGATCCTGTCGGGAGGCGCTGACTCGCTGACGAGTTACACGGGCTTCGCGATCACGCTGTTCGCGGGGGTGGCGGTGGCGGCGGTCTTCGTGTTGCGCGCCCGCGACCCGCTCGCGCCGCGCCCGTTCAAGGCCGTGGGCTACCCGGTGACCCCGGCGGTCTTCTCGCTGGTCAGCCTCATCATGGTGGTCAACGCGATCTACAGCGACCCCGGGCCGTCCCTGGCCGGCGCGGGAATCATCGCCGCCGGCGTCCCGCTGTACTTCTACTTTCGCCGCACCCTGACCCCGTCCGGCGGCTCGTAGCGCGCCACCCCGCCGGCACCCGTCTCCGCTCCGCGACGACCGTCGCACGCCGCCGCACGCCGTACACGACGACCGGACGCCGCGCACCGGGGCGCGCACGCGTCCGGTCCTGGGCCTTCGGCGCGGACCGTCAGGGCCGCAGCGGCAGCAACTCGGCCCGGTAGGTCGTCGTCTGGCCCGGGACGATGCGGACGTCGAATTGCAGCGGCTCGAACCCAGGGGCGACGACCTCCACGCTGTAGCCGCCCGTTTCGAGCGTCAGGCCCTGGAAGCGGCCGTCGAAGTCGTCGACGATGCCCGAGTAGTAGCCGTCGATGTAGACCTCGGCATTCCGCGGCACGACCTGCAGCCGCAGGCGGCCGACGTCGTAGCCGTACCCGCGCGGCGTGTAACCGTAGCGATATGGGTCCGCCGGGTACCACGCGTAGGGGTCGTGGTAGTAGTAGCCCAGCCCCCAGCCGAGGGCGCCGTATCCGTAGCTGTACCCGTACGGGTACACGTACCCGCGCGGGTAGTTGTAGTAATAGCGGTTCGTCGTCCGTGGCGGCGCGTAGACCCGACCACCCGGGCGGGGAGGTGGGGCCTGGTACCGGGGCACCGCCGAGCCGGTCCGCGGATTGTCCCCGCGAGGCCGGTCGCCTCGCGGCTGGGCCTGCCGCTGTGCGAAGGCGCGATCGTCGCGATCGCGGCCGCGCCGGTCGTCGTTCCGGGCCTGCGGTGGGGCCGGCGCGGGCGCCTGGCGGCCTTCTCGGGGACCGGGCCAGCGCTGCACGGCCTCGCGCTCCCCACGCGCGCGCCCTTGCGCCGCGGCTGGCGGAGCGGCGGCGAGGCCGGCCGCCACGACGAGACATCCCACGGTTCCTGCGAGTCGAAGGCTGGTACGCATGCCAGGCCTACAGCAACACCGTTGCCAGCCCCTGGGGAGCGAAACAGGCCCAAACGCGCGCGGCCGGCGCTGGTGTCCTCGAATCAGCCAGACCGGGCCGGCGCCGCGACAGGACAGCTGCCGGGGGTTGAGGCATACTGGCGAGGTGATCCACGCCACGACGATTCTGGCCGTTCGCCATCGGGATCGGACCGTCATCGCGGGTGACGGCCAGGTCACCCTTGGCGACACGGTCTTGAAGCACAGCGCCCGCAAGATCCGGCGGCTCTACAACGACGCCGTGCTCGCGGGATTCGCCGGGTCGGCCGCGGATTCCTTCGCGTTGTTCACACGCTTCGAGGCGAAGCTCGAGCAATATCGCGGCAACCTCGAGCGGGCGGCCGTCGAGCTGGCCCGCGACTGGCGGGCGGACCGCATCCTCCGCCGGCTCGAGGCGATGCTGATCGTGGCGGACCGCTCGTCGACGTTCCTCCTGTCGGGCACGGGAGACCTGATCGAGCCCGATGACGGCATCGTGGCCGTGGGGTCCGGCGGCGCCTACGCGACGGCGGCGGCACGCGCACTCGTTCGCCACGGCGACCTCGACGCGCGGCGGATCGCCGAGGCGGCGATGGCCATCGCCGGCGAAATCTGCGTCTACACCAACCAGCACGTCACCATCGAAGAACTCTGACGCCGTGGCGATCTTCCTTCCCGAGCACACCGCGACCTCCGTGCGGGCCCTGACACCGCGTGAGATCGTCGCCGAGCTCGACAAGTACGTCATCGGGCAGGCCCGCGCGAAGCGCGCGGTCGCGATTGCGCTGCGCAACCGGATCCGCCGCCAGCTGCTTCCGGAGGACATGGCGGAGGAGGTGACGCCGAAGAACATCCTGATGATCGGGCCGACCGGCGTCGGCAAGACCGAGATCGCGCGCCGGCTGGCGCGGCTGGCGCAGTCGCCGTTCGTCAAGGTGGAGGCCTCGAAGTTCACCGAGGTGGGGTACGTCGGCCGTGACGTCGAGTCGATGGTCCGTGACCTCGTCGAACTCGCCGTCGAGATGGTCCGCGCCGAGAAGGGGGCCGAGGTCACCGACAAGGCCAGGGCGGCGGCCGAGGAGCGCCTGCTCGATCTGCTGCTGCCGCGGCGGGCCCCGCTGCCCGGCGAGGATCCGTCGATCGGCGAGTCGGCACAGCGGTCGCGCGAGCGCCTGCGCGAGCAGCTGCGGGCCGGGCGGCTCGACGAGCGAACCGTGGAGCTCGAGGCGCGCGAGCCCGCGATGCCGTCGATGGAAATCATCGCGGGCGGCTCCGTCGAGGAACTCGGCGCCAATCTGAAGGACGTGATGGGCTCGATCTTCCAGGGCCGCCAGAAGGCACGCCGGATGAAGGTGCCCGAGGCCCTCGAGGCGCTGCAGGCCGAGGAGCGGTCGCGCCTGGTCGACCAGGAGTCGGTGTCGAAGACTGCCGTCCAGCGCGTCGAGCAGAACGGCATCATCTTCATCGACGAAATCGACAAGATCGCGAGCCGTGACGGCGCGGCCGGCGGCCACGGGCCCGACGTCAGCCGCGAGGGCGTGCAGCGCGACATCCTGCCCATCGTCGAGGGCACGACCGTCAACACCAAGCACGGCATGGTCCGCACCGACCACATCCTGTTCATCGCGGCGGGCGCGTTCCACGTCTCGAAGCCGTCTGACCTGATTCCCGAGCTGCAGGGCCGGTTCCCGATCCGTGTGGAGCTGGAGCCGCTGACGCGCGACGATTTCGTGCGCATCCTGACCGAGCCGCGCAGCGCCCTCATCAGGCAGTACGTCGCGCTGCTCGGCGCCGAGGACGTCGCGTTGTCGTTCACGCCGGAGGCGGTGGCCCGCATCGCCGACTTCGCGGCCCGCGTGAACGACCGCACCGAGAACATCGGCGCCCGGCGCCTGCACACCGTGATGGAGCGCCTGCTGGACGAGGTCTCGTTCGAGGCGCCCGACCTGACCGAGAAGACCATCACGATCGACGAGGCCTACGTCGACCGCATGCTGGCCGACATCGTCCGGGACGAGGACCTCACGCGCTACATCCTCTGACCGCCCGCCCGCGTCGCCGCTTGACTTCGGACCCCCGCCGGACGGACCCTGTCCGGGCTTGAGCGGACGCGCGGCGTCCGCGAGGGGGGTCCATGCGACGATTCGCCGGCGTGTCGATGTGCGTGGTGTCGCTTGCGTACGGGGTGCCCGTCCACGGGCATCATTCATTCGCCGCCGAGTTCGACGGCTCGAAGCCGGTGGTGCTCCGGGGAGCCGTCACGAAGGTCGAGTGGCAGAACCCGCACATCTGGGTGTACCTCGACCACCGCAATCCCGACGGCACCGTCACCGCGTGGCAGTGCGAGGGCGGTGCTCCGAACGCGCTGACGCGCCAGGGCTGGAACCGCGGAACGCTGCCGCCCGGTACCGAGCTCATCATCGAGGGCTACCGCGCCAAGAACGGCACCAACACCTGCAACGCCAGCACGTGGAAGCTGCCAGACGGGCGCACGGTGTTCGCGGGTTCGTCCGGCACCGGCCGTCCCGGTGAGCCGGGCGGCCCGGCCCGCTAGCGCCGCCTCGGGCCTCCGGCACCAGGAGACGTCATGAGCACACGGACCGTCGTTGCCCTCGCCCTCGCCTCGACCCTTGCGGCGGCGCCTGCGCGAACGACGGGAGCGCGCCCGCCGCAAGGGTCGAGGCGAGGGCGAGGGCAACGACGGTCCGTGTGCTCATG
>CAWULT010000194.1:0-5580 GCA_963923455.1 uncultured bacterium | reverse complement strand
TCTGTTCGTCAACGTGTGGACGAGCGCCAGCTCGGCCAGCGAGAAGCGGCCGGTGATGGTGTGGATCTACGGCGGCGGCTTCACCGGCGGCTCGGGCGGCCTGGCCTGGTACGACGGCGAGAACCTCGCGGCGAAGGGCCCGGTCATCGTGACGCTGAACTACCGCCTCGGCGCGCCCGGCTTCTTCGCGCACCCCGATCTGGCGAAGGAAGCGGGCCATTCGGGCTCGGGCAATTACGGCATGACGGACGCCATCGCCGCGTTGCAGTGGGTCAAGCGCAACATCTCGGCCTTCGGCGGCGACCCGAACAAGGTGACCATCGCCGGTGAATCGGCGGGCGCCATCATGGTGGGCGCGCTCGTCGGCTCGCCACAGGCCAAGGGGCTCTTCGTCCGCGCCATCGCGCAGAGCGGCGGCTGGATGGGCCTGATGATGAACCGGATGAAGACCACCGAGGCGGCCCACGCCGACGGCGTCAAGACGATGCAGGCGCTCGGCGCCACCAGCATCGCGCAGCTCCGGCAGAAGCCCATCGAGGAGCTCTCCATGCAGGGCGGCGCCGGCCTCGTCGTCGACGGCTACGTGATTCCGGAAGATCTCTCCTACACGTTCCAGGCCGGCAAGCAGAACCAGGTCGACGTGATGACCGGCTCGAACAAGGACGAGGCCAACTTCGGCATCTGCCCGGGTGTCGGCGGCCGCGCGGGCGGTCCGGCCCTGACGGCCGACGCGTTCAAGAGCTCCGCCGAGCGTCGGTTCGGCGAGCTCGCCAACCAGTACCTGACCCTGTACCCGCTCGGCGGCGAGGTGGACGCACCGAAGGCCGCGCACGTGGCCTGCGCCGACGAGATCAATTGGAACATGCGGCAGTGGGCGGCCGGGCACGCGGCCAAGGGCAAGAAGGCGTACGTCTACTACTTCCAGCACATCCAGACGGTGAACGGCGCGCCGTCGCCGCAGGGCGCCACGCACACGGCCGAAATCTCCTTCGCGTGGAACAACCCGAAGGGCCAGGCGACGCAGACCTGGAACGACGTCGACCTGAAGCTGGCGGACCAGATGTCGTCGTACTGGGTCAACTTCATCATGACGGGCAATCCGAACGGCAAGGGCCTGCCCGAGTGGCCCGAGTTCAAGGCGCTCAACACCAGCAAGGTGATGGTGTTCGGTCCGACTCCGGTGGTCGACACGGTCGTACCGGCCCCGAAGCTGACGTTCTATTCGGCGGCCTTCCAGCGGCTGCTGCGCACCGCGACGAACTGACCTCGACGCGGGCCTCGCGCGCCGGACACCCGGCGTCGCGGGGCCCGTCTCTCCCCGCGCCGCTCCCAGGCCTGGCGCGTTGCGGACGGCCTCGCGGCGGCCGCATAATGGCCCCGTTCCAGGGGGCATCCCGATGCGAGCCACGGTCTTCCGCTTCGTCGCGACGGCTGCGCTGTGTGCAGCCGTATGTGTCAGTGCAGTCTTCGCGCAAGGCAACTCCGCGCTCGCCGGGGTCTGGACCTTCGACCGCCAGGCCAGCGCGGTCGGCGGCCGTGGCTCGAACGTGCCCGGCTTTCCACAGGCCTCGGAGTTGACGATCAAGGTGACGGCCACCGAGGTCACCGTCGACGGCGACACGGGCTCGGCCGGCGCGATCCAGACGTCGGTCTACAAGCTCGACGGATCGACGACGAACGTGCCAGGGCCGCTCGGATGGGAGACGACGGCCAAGGCCGCCTGGCAGGGCGAGAACCTCGCCGTCACGATCCGCCGCACGATCACGGGGCCGAACGGCCCCATCGGCGCCAACGTCACCGACGTGTACAAGGTGACGGGCAGCGTGCTGACGATCGAGCGGACGCTGGGCGCCACCACGCAAAAGCTGATCTACAACCGGAAGGCGTCGTAGCCCTCGTCGCAGGCACGCAAGGAGAGGCCTCATGCACAGCCGCATTCTGATCTCCGCCGGTGGACTGATGCTCACGGCCGTGGCCCTGGCGTCGGCGGTGGTGCCTCTGTCGGGCCAGAGCGCCTCGGAGCGCCGCGTGTCGGCACAGCCGGCCCAGCCCGATGGGCCGCGGTGGGCCGCACCACGGCTGCCGTGGGGCGACCCGGACCTGCAGGGCGATTACACGAACAAGTACGAGCAGGGCACGCCGTTCGAGCGTCCCGACGAGTTCTCGGGACGCACGCTCGAAGACGTCAAGGGCGACGAGCTCGCGCAGATCCTGCAGGAGCGGCAGGACCGTGTGCTCCTGCAGACGGTGCTCGCAGGCGGTGATCCGGCCGGCAACTTGGGCGGGCCCCTGCACTGGCAGGATCAGTTCGACATCACCAAGGGCAGCCGGCCCTGGTTCGTGATCGATCCGCCGGACGGCAAGATCCCCGCGCTGACGCCCGCCGCGCGGCAACGCCTCGCCGCGCGGCAGCAGGCGCGCCGCGGCCGGGGACAGGCCGACTCCTGGGACGATCGCAGCCTCTACGACCGCTGCATCACGCGCGGCATGCCGGGGTCGATGATGCCGGTGATCTACGGCAACTCGTACCGCATCCTGCAGGCGCCTGGCGTCGTCGTCATCCAGTACGAGATGGTGCACGAGACGCGGGTGATCCCGGTCGACGGCGGCGCCCACGCCAACGCCGCCATCCGGCAGCACATGGGCGACGCGCGCGGGCACTGGGAGGGCGACACGCTCGTCGTCGAGACGACCAACTTCCGGGCCGAGAGTGTCTATCGCGACGCCGACCCGGCCACGCTGAAGGTGACCGAGCGCTACACGCGCATCTCGCCGGACCGCATCGACTGGCGCGTCACGCTCGAGGACCCCAACACCTGGGTGCGCCCCTGGACGTTCGGCATGCCGCTCGTGCGGAACGACGCGGAGGCCATCGTCGAATACGCCTGTCACGAGGGCAACCGCGCGATGGCGAACATCCTGAGCGCCGCCCGCGCGGACGAACGGCGCGTCGAGGAGCTGGCGCGGCAGGGCATCAAGGCGACGGTCAGCGACATCCCCACGGCCGCCGAGGGGGAACGGTAACCAGGACCCGGCGCGCAGGTCGAGGGGCGGGTGCGGCGGGACGACGGCGGGACGCGGACGCCGGATCCCCGCGCCGTGAAGTTCGCGCGTCAAGTGCAGGCGCCAACGTCCATCGGCCGATCGTCGAAACCGTCGGTGCGGGCCATCGGCAGCTCGAGGTGATCCTGACCGACCGCATCAGCAGCCTCTCGGGCACGGTCGCTGTCGTGGCGCAGCCCTCAGGTCCTGACGCAACTACGCCCTCTCGCAACCTCCGTGCGCATCGGTGAAGGCGAGCGTCGAACCGCTCGCGTTTCGCGCGACGGAGCCGGCGGCCAACCAAATCGGAGTCCGCAGTGTCTAATCAAGGCGACCGGCGCACCCTCACCCGTGACGGTGCCGTCGATACGAGGTACGCATGACAGCAAGATCCCGCGCGCGCACGATCGTCGCGCTGTCCAGCCTGCTCGCGGCGGCCGCCACGCTGGGCTCGGGCGCACACGCTCGGGCGCAAGCGCCAGCCGGCGGCGAACAGCCCACCTTCGAGGTGGCCTCGGTCAAGCCGAACAAGTCCGGCGACGGCTTCGTCCGCTTCGGCCTGCAACCGGGCGGTCGCTTCAACGCCCAGAACGCCCCCTTCATCGAGCTGCTGCGCTTCGCCTACCAGGTGCAGCCGTTCCAGATCGAAGGCGGCCCTGGGTGGATGCGCTCTGAACGCTTCGACGTGACCGCCAAGGCCGGTATCGACGTCCCGCCAGCCGGCGTCGGCCCCGCCCCCGGGCAACCAGGTCCCATCCAACTGATGATGCAGGCGCTGCTCGCCGAGCGCTTCAAGCTGCGGGTGCACCGCGAGACGAAGGAGATGCCGGTGTACGCGCTCGTGCTCGCGCGCGGCGACGGCAGGCTGGGGAAACAGATCGAGCCATCGACCGTGGACTGCGCGGCGCTGGCCCGTGGGCGTGGCGTCGGTGGGCCTGGGGGTCCAGGCGCGCCGGGCCGTGGAGGCCCGCCAGGACCGCCGGCGCCGGGTGAGCGGCCGCCCTGCGGCATGTTCATGGGCCTCGGCAGCATCGCGGCCGGCGGCGTGCCGATGTCGCAGGTGGCCCAGACGCTGTCGCAGCGCGTCAACCGCATCGTGATCGACAAGACCGGGTTGGCCGGCAACTACGCCTTCACCCTCGAGTTCACTCCAGACCAGCTGCCGCCGCCGGGCTCGGCGCCACCGGGCGTGCCGGTTCCACAGATCGACCCGAACGGCCCGTCGATCTTCACGGCGATCCAGGAGCAGCTCGGCCTGAAGCTCGAATCGCAGCGCGGTCCCGTCGACATGCTCGTCGTCGACAGCGTCGAGCCTCCCACGCCAGACTGAGGCATGCGTTCATTCGTCGTTGCACTCGCCGTAGCCCTGACCCTGGCTGGCGTCGCGCCGCACGCGCAGCAGGCAACACCCTCGCCTGGCGGCGGAGCCCCCCCGGCCTTCACCACCTCCTCGGTGAAACCGAGCCGCGCGCCCGAGCCCGGGATGTCGGTGGACATGCCGCCGGGCCGGCTCGCCATCGGCAACGCCAGCCTCGTATTCCTGATCGGCGCGGCGTTCGGCGTGCCGGCCTCGTCCATCGAGGGCGGGCCCCGCTGGGTGCGGACCGACCGCTTCGACGTGGCGGGCACGTCCGACCCAGGCCGGCCGCGGGAGGACATGGCGGCGATGCTGCGCACGCTCCTCGCGGACCGCTTCAAGCTGGTCGCACACTTCGAGGGCCGCGAGACGCCGATCTACGCGATGGTGGTCGATCGCGAAGACGGGCGGCTCGGCCCCCAGCTGCGGAGAGCCAGCGTCGACTGCGCGGCCGTGCAGGCCCAGCGTGGACGCGGGGGCGCACCGCCGGCGCCCGCGACGGCCGATGCGGTGCCGCTCTGCAGCATGCAGTCCGCCGCGGGACGTCTGCGCGCGAGCGCCATTCCGCTGCCGACGTTCGCGGCGAGCCTCTCGCCGCTCGCAAGGCGCCCGGTACGCGACCGCACGGGCCTTGGCGGCGGCTTCGACGTCGACCTGCAGTGGATGGCCGGCACGCGCGCCGCGGCGACGCCGGGCGGCCAGGGCACGCCGGCGGCCGCCGTCGACACGGCGGCCTTCTTCGCGGCGCTGCAGGAGCAGCTCGGCCTGCGGCTCGATCCCGACGTCGAGGCCGTGGACGTGCTCGTGATCGATCGCGTCGAGACACCGACGCCGGACTGATCTCCATGGCTACGCCGAGGTCGGCCGGGCTCGTCCGCCGCGTGTGCGGAAGCGCAGGCTGGCTGTTGGCGGCGCTCCTCCTGCCGGCGCGCCCCGCGGCCGCGGCCGACACGAGCGGCGTGGTCACGGTCGGCGGCGTGGCCGTGCCAGGCGCGACCATCACGGCCACGAACGGCGGGAGCCGGGTGAGCACCGTGTCGGGCATCGACGGGTCCTTCCGCCTCGCGGACCTTGCCGCGGGCACGTGGACGGTGCGGGTCGAGATGGCCGGCTTCGCGCCCCTGGTCCGAGATGTCCGCATTCCGCCAGAGGGCCCGGTGGACCCATGGGAGCTGGCGCTG
>CAWULT010000193.1:0-5688 GCA_963923455.1 uncultured bacterium | reverse complement strand
TACGGCATCCCGAAGGGCGGCAACGACTACTTCATCCAGATCACGACCGATCAGGTGGTCTGGGGCGGCCTGTCGGGCGCGACGCCGGCCGAGGCCGTCAGCTGGGGCAAGGTCAATCCAGGCGTGCTGCCCGACACGGTGGTCACCTACGCCGACTCGACGATCGCGTTCCCGCTGTTCTGCGAGTACGTCGTCGGCGGCCAGCACAGCCGGCGCCCGCACAAGGAACTCGTGCACAAGCGCGACGCGCTGGTCGCGGCCCTGCGCGCCGAGGCGAAGCAGGTGACGCGCGACGCCTGAGGCGAGGGGCCGATACCGATGGGCACGTTCGCCTCCGAACTCGGGCCCCACGTCGATCGGATGTCGGCCGTCCCGCGCGTCTACGTCGACGCGAACGTGCCGGCGCGGCTCGTGGGCCTGATGCGGCAGCGGCTCCGGTGGGACGCGCTGTTCGTGGTCGAGGACGATCGGCTGCGCCGCGCCGCCGACATCGAGCACTTCCGCCTGGCGCGCCAGCTGCGCCGGACGCTGATCACCCTCGATCGCGACTATCTCGACGACCGCCGGTTTCCGCCGATCGAGAGCGGGGGCGTCCTGATTCTGACCGCGCCCGGCGAGCAGGGTCTGGCGTCGCTGCTGGTTCGCGTCGACCGCGCCTACTTCCGCGTCGAGGCGGGCGTCGTCGCCTCGCCGATGCCGCTGCAGGGCCGCAAGCTGCAGGTGCATCCCGACTGGAACGTCGAGCCGCGCCGGCGCTCGCGCCGACGATGATCGTCCTGGCGGGCGGCGACCTGATCCTGCCCGGCCGTGTGGTGACCGGCGGCTCGCTCGTGGTCGAGGGTGACCGGATCGTCGACGTTGGCGCCCCCGGCGGCATCCGTGCGGGCGCCGGCGTGGTGGACGTATCGGGTCACTACGTCGTCCCGGGCTTCGTCGACGTGCACGTGCACGGCATCCTCGGCCACGACACCCTCGACGCCGGCGGGGCCGTGACCGCCATGGCAGCCGTGCTGCCGCGGTATGGCGTCACCGCCTTCTGTCCCACCAGCGTGGCGTGCGGGCCGGCGACCCTGCGGCGGTTCCTGGCGGCCGTGCGCGGCGCGCGCAGGGCCGCACAATCTGGTGCGCGCGTGTTGCGCGCCCATCTGGAGAGCAACTTCATCAATCCCGACTACCGCGGCGCGCAGCCGTCCGCGTGCCTGCGGGTGCCCCCGCGCCTCGACACGGGCCGTGGGGCGGCGCTGCCGGCCGGGCCTGGAGGGCGTGACGCGGTCTTCGCGGGCGTTGCCGGCGCCGAGCCCGACGACACCGGCGACGGTGCGTTCACGGGCGACGACGTGCTCGCGGCCATCGCGGCGCACCCGGAGGAGGTGGGCATCGTCACTGTGGCGCCGGAACTGCCGGGCGGCCTCGAGCTGGTCCGATGGCTGACGGCGCGAGGACACCACGCGTCGATTGGCCACACGGGAGCCGACTTCGAGCAGGCGTCGGCCGCCTTCGATGCCGGCGCGGCCAGGGCCACGCACCTCTTCAACCGGATGCCGCCTCTCGGACACCGCGCGCCGGGCGCCGCGGGCGCCGTGCTCGCCCGTGAGGACGTGTCCGCGGAGCTCATCTGCGACGGGTACCACGTGCACCCGTCGATCGCGCGGCTGGCCATTCACGCCAAGGGTCCCGGGCGCGTGATGGCCATCACCGACGGCACGGCCGGCTCCGGCCTCGCGGTGGGCTCGCGGGCGCGCCTGGGCGGCCGGCCAATCCGCGTCGGGGACGAAGCCGCCGTGCTCGACGACGGCACGCTGGCCGGCAGCACGCTGACGATGGACCGCGTCTTCCGTACGCTCGTGCACGCGTTCGGGGTGCCGATCGCCGACGCCGCGACGATGTGCGCGACCACGCCGGCCCGATCGCTGGGACTGGCCGACGCCGGTGCGATCGTCGAGGGGGCGGCGGCCGATCTCACCGTGCTCGACCGCGGCCTGCGCGTGCGCCGCACGTTCATCGGCGGGCGCCAGGTGTATCCGGCCCCTTGAGCGCCGGTCGCGCGTTATCCTGAGCGCCGTGCGGTGTCGCCGGCCGGAGCCGTGCGGCGGCGGACGCCGTATATCGAGGACCCTGTGATGATCACGATTTCCGGAGACGGACTCACCATTACGGACATCGCCGCCGTGGCGCGAGGCGCGGCCGTTCGGCTGACGGACGACCAGGTGGTGCTGTCGCGCGTGCACGCGTCACGGCAGCGGGTGGCCGACGCCGTCGAGTCGGGCCAGCCAATCTACGGCGTCACGACGCTGTACGGCGGCATGGCCGATGCGGTGGTGCCGCCGTCGCAGCTGCGCGAGCTGCAGCGGGTTGCGGTCTGGCACCACAAGGCGACGACCGGACCGCGGCTGCCCGAGGGAGACATCCGGGCGGCCATGCTGCTGCGGGCCAATTCGCTGATGAAGGGCGTGTCCGGCGTGCGTCTCGAGCTCGTCGAGCGGTTCGTCGCGTTCCTCAACGCCGGGGCGACGCCGCACGTCCACCAACGCGGGTCGATTGGCGCCAGCGGCGACCTGTCGCCGCTCTCGTACATCGCGGGCGCGATCGTCGGCCTCGATCCCTCGTTCCTCGTCGACGTCCGCGGCGAGACGCTCGACAGCCACGCGGCGCTGGCGCGCCTGGGCCTGGCGCCGCTCGTCCTCGAGCCGAAGGAAGGGCTGGCGCTCAACAACGGCACGGCGGCCTCGACCGCCGTCGCGGCCAACGCGGTCGATCGGGCGCTGGACCTGTGCGCGCTGGCGCTCGGCGTGCACGCGCTCTACGTCCAGGCGCTCACCGGCACGAGCCAGTCGTTCGAACCATTCATCCACGCCCTGAAGGCGCACCGCGGCCAGGTGTGGACCGCCGGGCGGATGGCAGCCCTCCTCGACGGATCGGCGCTCGTGCGGAGCGAGGCCGGCGGGGACCGCGGGCACCGGCGCGGCACGCTGATCCAGGATCGCTACTCGTTGCGGTGCCTGCCGCAGTACCTCGGCCCGATCGTCGACGGCCTCGTGGAGGCCGCCGGACAGATCGCGGTCGAGGCCAACTCGGCCAACGACAACCCGCTCATCGACCCCGTGACGGGCGAGGTCTACCACACCGGCAACTTCCTCGCCGAATACACGGCCGTGGCGATGGATCGCGTGCGCTATCACCTGGGCATGCTCGCCTCGCACCTCGACGCGCAGATCGCGCTGCTGGTCGCCCCGGAGTTCAACCACGGGCTGGCCCCGTCCCTCGTCGGAAACCGGGCACCGGGCGTCAACGTGGGGCTGAAGTCGCTGCAGATCGCCTGCAATGCCCTCGCGCCCCTCGTCGGCTACTACGGACACCCGATGGCGGACCGCTATCCGACCCACGCCGAGCAGTTCAACCAGAACATCAACAGCCAGGCGATGAACGCGGCGAACCTGGCGCGGGAGTCGCTCGACGTCCTCACCCACCTGCTGGCGAACGCGGTGCTGTTCGGCGTACAGGCCGTCGAACTGCGCGCGTGGCAGGCCGCGGGCTCGTTCGATGCGACGGCCCTGCTGTCGCCGGCCACGCGGCCGCTCTACCACGCCGCCCGCGTCGCCGCCGGTGGCGCCCCGGACGGTGCGCGCCCCCTCGTGTGGGACGACGTGGACGGATTCCTGCAGCCGAAGGTCGAGGCCGTGTTGGCGCAGATGGCCCCCGGCGGCACCGTGCACGCGGCGGTGCATCCGGTGTCAGCGGCGCTCCGCGCGCTCGGCCGGTAGGGCGCCGGCGGCGCTGGCCCCCGCGGGACGCGGGCGTGCACCGGCCTGGGCCGGCGCGCCGGCCGGCCCCGGGGTAACATGCAGTGGATGTACGCGGTCACCAAGCGCATCGAGTTCTGCTATGGGCACCGCCTGCTCGACCACGATGGTCCCTGCCGGCACCCGCACGGGCACAACGCGCTCGTCGAGGTCGAGGTGCGCGCCGAATCGCTCGACGCCCACGACATGGTGGTCGACTTCGGCACGATCAGGCAGGTGCTGAAGCCCTGGATCGACCGCGAACTCGACCACAAGATGCTCCTGCGCCAGGACGACCCGCTCGTCGGCGCCCTGACCGGGCTCGGCGAGCCCGTCTACACGCTCGAGAGCAACCCCACGGCCGAGCGCATCGCGCGCCTGATCTTCGACGTGGCGCGGGAGCAGGGCCTCGCCGTGTCACGCGTCACCGTCTGGGAGACCCCGACCTCGTGGGCCGAGTACCGCGCCTGATCGCGTTCGACCTCGACGGCACGCTCATCGACTCGAGCCGCGACCTCGCCGAGTCGGCCAGCCAGCTCGTCGAGGAAATGGGCGGCCGTCCGCTGACGGTGGACGAGGTCGTCCGCATGGTGGGGGAGGGCGCCGCGCTGCTCGTCCAGCGCGCGCTGACCGCGGCCGGCCTCGGGCCCGATCCCGCCGCGCTGCCGCGCTTCCTCGAGATCTACGGCGAGCGCCTCTTGAACCACACCCAGCTCTACCCGGGCATGCGCGCGGCGGTCGAGGCGGCCCGCATGGGCGCGCGCGTCGCGGTGCTCACGAATAAGCCGCTCGCGCCGACCGAGCGCATCCTGTCGGCGCTCGACGTGCGGCACCTGTTCGACGACGTGGCCGGCGGCGACGGTCCGCACCCGCGCAAGCCGGACCCCGCGGGGCTGCGGGACATGATGGCGGCGGCCGGCACTGGCCCGGCCGAGACGCTCCTCGTGGGCGACTCGGCGATCGATCATGAAACCGCGCGGCGCGCCGGGGCCCGGTGCTGCCTGGTGTCCTTCGGCTACGGCTATCACAGCGTGCCGGAGGACCGGTTGACCGACGCCGACGCCGTGGCCGCCGACGCGGCCGCGGTCACCAGCCTGATCGCGCGCTTCCTCAGCGCGTAGCCGGTTCCGTCGCGGCCACCGCCACCAGCAGCTTCGACGCCGCCCTGGTGCCGACGGTGATCTCGCGCCCTTCGGCGCCGCGGATGCGGACGCTGTCGGCGGCCGGGTCGCGCGCGATCACCTCGATCGACTCGCCCGGCTTCAAGTGGTGCTGCTCGATGAAACGGAGGAAGCTCCGGTCCTGATCCATCACGCGCGTCACCGTGACGCGCGCCCCGGCCGGGCACGTCAGCAGCGTCTGTGACGCCTGCGCCTTCACGGTGCCGTCGGCGCTGGGGATCGGGTCGCCGTGCGGATCGACCTCGGGCCAGCCGAGCATCTCGTCGATCCGGTCCACCAGGCGGTCCGACACCGCGTGCTCGAGGTGCTCCGCCTCGTCGTGCACCTCATCCCACGCGTAACCCATCACCCGCACGAGGAAGAGCTCGACCAGGCGGTGGCGCCGCAGCACCAGGGCGGCCAGCCGCTCGCCGGCGGGGGTGAGCGCCACGCCCGCGTAGGGTTCGTACTCGACGAGGCCCGACTCGGCCAGTGTCTTCACCATCGTGGTCGCCGTGCCCGGGGCCACGCCGAGCGACGAGGACAGGTGACCCATCGGCACGAGGCGCTGCGGCGGCGTCAGCGCGCTCGCGCCCGCGTAGATGGCCTTCAGGTAGTTCTCGACGGTGCTCGACGGCAGCATGGTGGCGATGGCCCGCGGTCAGAAGTGCCTGGTCACGTGAACGGCCAGCGTTCGTGGCGCGACCAGCCGCGTGCCGACGAACACCGACTGGAAATTGTAGAGCGCC
>CAWULT010000192.1:0-5778 GCA_963923455.1 uncultured bacterium | reverse complement strand
TCGAGTACGACCTGTCGAACGTGATGTTCATCTGCACCGCCAACGTGCTGCACACGATCCCGCAGGCGCTGCGCGACCGCATGGAAGTGCTGCAGCTGGCCGGCTACACGGAGCAGGAGAAGATCGAGATCGCCAAGCGCTTCCTGGCGCCGAAGGCGGTCGAGGGCGCGGGCCTGACGGCCGACAACATCATCATCCAGGACGACGCGATCCAGGCCGTCATCCAGCGCTATACGCGCGAGGCGGGCGTGCGCAGCCTCGAGCGCGAGATCTCCTCGATCTGCCGCAAGGTGGCCCGCAAGGTCGTCACCGAGGGCAAGTCGTTCAAGGAGACGATCACGGCGGAGAAGGTCACCGAGTACCTCGGCGTGCCGCGGTTCCGTCCGGCGCTCGCCGAGGAGCAGAACGAAGTGGGCCTGGCCACCGGCCTGGCGTGGACCGAGGTGGGCGGCGAGCTGCTCGTCAGCGAAGCCACCTTGATGGCCGGCAAGGGCAAGCTGACGCTGACCGGCAAGCTCGGTGACGTCATGCAGGAGTCGGCGCAGGCGGCACTGAGCTACGTCCGGTCGCGGGCGGCGGAGCTGAACCTGGCCGAGGACTTCCACTCGAAGCTCGACATCCACGTCCACGTGCCCGAGGGCGCCATCCCGAAGGACGGCCCGTCGGCCGGCATCACGATGGCCACCGCGCTCGTCTCGGCGCTGACGAAGATCCCCGTCCGGCGCGACGTCGCGATGACGGGCGAGATCACGCTGCGGGGCAAGGTGCTCCCGATTGGCGGCGTCAAGGAGAAGCTGCTGGCGGCGCATCGGGCGGGCATCACGAACATCGTGCTGCCGCGCGACAACGAGAAGGACCTCGCCGACATCCCGAAGAACGTGCTCGACGTCCTCGCCGTGCACCTGGTGTCGACGATGGACGAGGTGCTGAAGCTGGCGCTGACAGAGCCTCTGCCGGCGCGAATCGCGGCTCCGGTGGTGTCCGACGTCACCGACGCGGGCGACACGCGGACGCACTGAGAACGTCGCCTGCGGATTTCGGCCGAGTTCGTCACCAGCGCCGCCGGCGCGGGCGACTTCCCCCGGGAGCGCCTGCCCGAGGTGGCGTTCGTCGGGCGGTCCAACGTGGGCAAGTCGAGCCTGTTGAACGCGCTGCTCCGGAAGCCGCTGGCGCGGACGAGCGCGGCGCCGGGCAAGACGCGGCTGGCCAACTTCTACCGCCTGCAGCGCGGGTCGGCTCCCCCGCTGCACCTGGTGGACTTGCCCGGATACGGTTATGCGCGCGGCGGCGACGCCGCGACGCAGGAGTTCGAACGGCTGACGGAGGCGTATTTCGCCCGGGCGGCCAGTGCATCTCGACCCGACGGAATCCCGATCGCCGTGCTCCTGCTGGTGGACGTGCGGCATCCAGGCCTCGACTCGGACATGGAGGCCTGGCGATGGCTGGCGTCGCAGCCCTGTGCCAAGGGTGTCGTTGGCACCAAAGTGGACAAGCTCACGCGCGCGGAGCGGCAGCGGCATGCGCGCGCCCTGGACTCGTTGTTTGATTGCCCCGTGCCGCTCGTTTCGGCGCGCACGGGCGAAGGACTGGAAGAACTTTGGAAGATGATCGCAAGGCTCCCAAGCCAAACGGCGGCGCCGGCGTAGGCGCCGCCACCGCCAACCCTCCCGCCCCGGCCACCCCGGCCGCCCCGGCGTCGCCCGCCCCCCAGCAGGCCGCTCCCGCGCAGACGATCTCGCTCTCGGCGATGAAGGAGATGAGCATCGCCGCGCTGACGAAGATCGCCAAGGAGCTCGACATCGCGGGCGCCACGGGCATCCGCAAACAGGAGCTGATTTTCGAGATCCTGCGGGTGCGGGCCGAGAAGAGCGGCAACGTGTTCTCCGAGGGCGTCCTCGAAACGCTGCCGGACGGCTTCGGGTTCCTGCGGGCCCCCGACTACAACTACCTTCCGGGCCCGGACGACATCTACGTGTCGCCCTCGCAGATCCGCAAGTTCGACCTGCACACCGGCGACACGGTCTCCGGCGTGATTCGGGCGCCGAAGGACGGCGAGCGCTACTTCGCGCTGATCAAGGTCGAAGCCATCAACTTCGAGCCGCCCGAGAAGGCGAAGGAGAAGATCTTCTTCGAGAACCTGACGGCGCTCTATCCCCAGCAGAAGCTGACGCTCGAGACCGACGGCGAGAACCTGTCGGGCCGGGTGATGGACCTGCTGACGCCGATCGGCAAGGGCCAGCGCGGCCTGATCGTCGCGCCGCCGCGCACGGGCAAGACGATGCTGCTCCAGAGCATCGCCAACAGCATCACGAGGAACCACCCCGAGGTGTACCTGATCGTGCTGCTCATCGACGAGCGGCCCGAGGAGGTCACCGACATGCAGCGCTCGGTGCGGGGCGAGGTGATCTCGTCGACGTTCGACGAGCCGGCGCAGCGCCACGTGCAGGTCGCCGAGATGGTGATCGAGAAGGCCAAGCGCCTCGTCGAGCACAAGAAGGACGTGGTGATCCTGCTCGACTCGATCACCCGCCTGGCGCGCGCCTACAACACGATCGTCCCGGCGTCTGGCAAGGTGCTCTCGGGCGGCGTCGACAGCAACGCCCTGCAGCGGCCGAAGCGCTTCTTCGGCGCGGCGCGCAACATCGAGGAGGGCGGCTCGCTGACCATCGTGGCCACGGCCCTCGTCGACACCGGATCGCGCATGGACGAGGTGATCTTCGAGGAATTCAAGGGCACCGGCAACATGGAGATCCACCTCGATCGGAAGCTGGCCGATCGCCGCGTGTTCCCGGCCATCGACATCCAGAAGAGCGGCACCCGCAAGGAGGAACTCCTCCTGCCGCGTGAGGACCTGACGCGGGTGTGGGTGCTCCGCAAGGTGCTCACCCCGCTCTCGCCTGTCGAGGCGATGGAACTGCTGCTCTCCAAGCTGGGCAAGACCAAGGCGAACGCCGAGTTCCTGGCGGCGATGGCCTCCGGCAAGAGCTAGCGCCGATGGCCTGGGCGGTCGCGGTTCTGGAGCGCGCCAGCAAGGGCGCGGTCAGCGCCTCGACCGCCCTCGTCGTCGCGTTGCTGCTCGCGACGCACCCCGACCTCACGGTCCCCCTCCAGGCCGCCGGCGCTGCGGCGGGGCTCGGTGGCTGGCTCCTGGCCGGCCGTCGGCCAGACGCCGCGCTGGCGTGCTTCACGGCCCTCGCGCCCATCGCACCCGCCCTGCTCCACCAGCTCACCGGCCGGGAAGGACCGGTGCTCGACCTGATCTGGCTGGCCGGCCTCGCCGCGGCCCTGTTGCGGGAATCACCGTGGACGCGGTGGCGCCTGCCACCCACGTGGCGTGTCCTGCTCGGTGGGTGGGCGCTGTCGCTGGCTCTCGTCTGGCCGGTGCTGCTCGGCCGTGAGACGGGGTTCAATCCGCTCGGCCTGAGCGACCTGAACGCCATCAACGCGGCCTCAGGCCTCTCCGCTCCGTACGCCGCCAGCTGGCTGCTGACCGTGGCGTTGACGGCGCTCGTCGGCCTCCTCTGGCTCGACCGGCTGATGGCGCAACCCGGCCGGGGGGCCGGCACCGTGCCCGCCGTGCGGGCGCTCTGGATCGGCGGGACCCTGGCCAGCCTCGTGGCGATCTATCAGGGTGCGGTCGACATCACGGCGCTCAGCACGCCGGCCTGGGGCAGCCTCCGCCGCGCCACCGGCACCCTGCTCGACGCCAACGCCTACGGCGCGATGGCCGCGATCGCCGGGCCGATGGCTCTCGCCGCGCTGTGGGCGCCCGCGCCGGCGTGGCGGCGCCCGGCCGCGCTCGCCATCCTCGCCGTGAACTGGGCTGGCGTGTGGATGTCAGGCTCGCGCACGGCGCTCGTCTGCGCGGTGATCGGCGCGCTCGGCGTCGCAGCCTGGCTCGTGCGCGGGAGCGACCGACGCCCTTCGCCGCGCCTGCTCGCCGGGTTCGCGATCATCGCCGTGGCGCTCGCCGGGCTCGTGCTGGCCTCCGACGCCGTCGGCCCGCTGGCCCGGCTGCGCGAGACGCCGGTGACCCGCGCCGGGCTGCGATCGCTGTGGGATCGGGGCGGCTACGGCGTCATCGCGCTGCAGATGCTGCGGGATCACCCGTGGACGGGGGTCGGCCTGGGCACCTATCACGTGCTGGCCTCCGACTACTGGCGGCGGATTTCGGACCTGGCCCTGCCGTTCGACAATGCGCAGAACTGGTGGCGGCACCAGCTCGCCGAGATGGGCGTGCTGGGCACGCTGCCCCTGTTCGCGTGGTCGCTCGCGCTGGCGGCCGGGGCGCTGCGACGCGGGGCACCGGACGCCCCCAGTGCACGACCGATCGCGCGCATGCTGCTCGCCGGGCTCGGGCTCAGCTCGCTGCTCGGCGTGCCCACCCAGAACCCGGTCGTGCTGCTGTGGTTCGGCGTGCTGTGCGCGGCCTCGGTGTACGGCCCGGACGTGTCGCGGGAGCCCCGGCCGGCGTGGACGGGGCCGGCCGCGCTGGCCGGCCTGGTCCTCGCGCTGGGCCTGGCGGGCGGCCACGCCGTGCTGGCGCGCGGCGACCTTTCCGTGGCCACCCGGGCCGTCCGCGCCAACCGCGATTTCGTGGTCGGCGCGTCGGCGCCGGAGCCCATTCCCGACCTGGATCAGTACCGGTGGACGGGCCGCCGGGCCCGATTCGTCCTGGTGCGACAGGGGGCGTGGCTGATGGCCCGCGTCTGGGTGGCCCACCCGGACGTGGACCGCCGGCCCGTGCACGTCACGCTGAAGACCCCTTGCCAGGTGTTGCTCGACCAGACGTTTGCGACAACGGCTCCGGAAACGATGGCGCTGGCCCTGCCCGACGGCGGAGCGGCGGTGGACGTATCGGTGACGGTCTCCCGCACGTGGCAACCAACCGCGTACGGCTCAGATGACCGCCGGCACCTGGGCGCCGGCGTGGCGCTGGACTTCCGTCCGGACCAGTCGGCCATCCCCGTCGGCACCAGGACCGTCCAGGTTCAGGCCTGTTCCTGACGATTCGGCCCGGGACGGCGGCCTTCTGCTATAATTCGGTTTTTCTGGACGTCCGCAAGGAGCAGACCGTGAAGGAAGGCATCCACCCGAAGTACGAAGTCGTCGAGGTCCGGTGCGCGTGTGGCAACACGTTCAGGACCCGTTCGACGAAGCCCGAACTGCATCTCGAGATCTGCTCGGCCTGCCACCCGTTCTTCACCGGGCGCCAGAAGCTGATCGACACCGAGGGCCGCGTCGAGCGCTTCACCAAGAAGTTCGGCATGCAGACGTCGGAACAGCGGAAGGCCGCGGCCAAGGCAACCCCGAAGGCCCCGCGCACCGCGCCGGTCCGGAACGCCCGGGCGATAGAGAAGGGCAAGGCCGTGAAGCTCGACCTCTCCGCCAAGCGTGGCCGGGACGACGGAGGCGACCGCGGCCCGAAGGGCGGCAGCAAGCCGGCCAGCCCCTCCGCCAGCTAGGGCAGGCCGCGCCTACCCCTTCAGGAACTCGGCGAGCGCGGGTTCGCCGAGCTTCCGGCTCAGCCTCTCGAGCCGGTGCTGCACCGCACGCCGGCCCGCCACACTTCCCTGATACTGCAGCGCCCGCAGCGCGAAGGCGCGCGCGGCGCCAGGCTCGCGGAGCCGGTGCTCGTGGTGCACGGCCAGCGCCTCGGTCGCCTCGCGCAGAATCGCGGGCGGACAACGCCTGAGTTCGAGCACCCGGCTCCACGCGGCGGCTGCGTCCTCGTGGCGGCGCTGCCGCCGCGCGAGCAGCGCGAACCCCCTCAGCGCC
>CAWULT010000191.1:0-5920 GCA_963923455.1 uncultured bacterium | reverse complement strand
CGGTCGCCGCGCTTGATGGCGTCGATGAGCGGCGTGGGCGTGGTGGTCCCCGCCGCGTGGGCCGCCTGGCCTGCGGCCAGGAGCGCCGCGGCGGCGAAGGCCGCCGCGAACGAGGCGGTGCGTGTCGTCGGCATCGCGCGCTTACAGCGAGACGCGGCCCGTGCTCTCGCCGAAGCTCTCCATCTGGTGGCCGTAGAGGCCGGCCACGGTGAGCCAGAGGTTGGCCACCGGCGTCCAGTCGGGCGCCACGACGAAGCGGTTGCCCTTGAGCTTGCCTCCGAGGCCGCCCACGGTGGCAAGCGGCAGCTGGTAGGCCGAGTGCGCCTGGCCGTCGCTCATGCCGTGGCCGTAGACGAGCAGCGTGTGGTCGAGCACCGAGCCGTCGCCGTCGGGCGCGTTGGCCAGCGTGTCGACGAACTTGGCGAAGAGGCCCGCGTAGTGCGCGTTGATCTTCGCGTGCAGCGCCATCTTGTCGGCCTGCTGCCCGTGGTGCGAGACGTCGTGGTGCGGCTCCTTGATGCCGAGCACCGGGTAGGTGCGCTGGCTGGCCTCGCGCGCCATCATGAACGTGAACACGCGCGTCAGGTCCGCCTGATAGGCCACGGCCAGCAGGTCGAACATCAGCGCCGCGTGCTCCTCGAAGGTGGCCGGCACGCCGACGGGCGCGTCGAGCTCCACTTCCTTGGCGTTGCTGGCCTCGGTGCGCTGGATGCGGCGCTCGATCTCGCGGACGTTGTCGAGGTAGTCGCCGAGGCGCGCGCGGTCCTGCGCCGTCACGCGGCCCTGGAGCGACCGGGCCTCGTCGGTGATCGAGTCGAGGATGCTGCGGTTCTCGCGCATCCGCGCCAGCCGCTGCGCCGGCGTGCCGGCGCGCCCGAACATGCGCTCGAACGCCACGCGCGGGTTGGTTTCCATCGGGAGCGGGGCCGTGGCGCCCGCCCACGAGATGGTGTTCATGTAGGTGCAGCTGTAGCCGGGCACGCAGCCGCCCACGTAGCCCGAGAAGTCCTCGGTGGCGAGCTCGAGCGACGGGAAGGGCGTGTCCTGCCCGATGTGCTGCGCCAGCACCTGGTCGATCGTGATGCCGAGGCTGATGTCCTCGGCTTCGGTCTGCTTGGCCACGACGCCGCTCAGCCAGCCCGCCGAGCTCACCGCGTGGTCGGTGGCGTTGAGGCCGCCGGCGCGCGAGAGGTTCCCCACCACGTTCATCCGCGCCTTGAACTTCTCGAGCGGCGACAGGATGGGCGTCATCTCGAGGGCCCCGGCCGCCTTCGGCATCCAGTGCGCCATCGTGGCGCCGTTCGGCACGTAGCAGGCGCCGAAGCGCAGGGTGCCGCGCGCCGGCGTCTGGGCCAGCGCCGTCATCGACGGCACCATCGACTCGAGCAGCGGCAGCGCCAGCACGGTGCCGGCCCCCTTCAGGAACGTGCGGCGGGGCAGCGACTTCCGAGTGATGAACATCAGCCTGTCTCCCTGCGGATCTCGTTCCGGCGCGGGCACGGGCCCGCGGTCAATTCTAGCGCCCTCGCGGGTGCCTGCCTGTCAGCGATCGGCCACCGAGGCACGCGCCTGCACACCGGTCGCCGCCGGGTGCGCCGTCGTGCGCATCCGGAACGGCGTGCTCCGGATGACGCCGCCGATGAGCGCCGAGAACCGGTAGTCCTGCGCGGCCGACTCGCGGACGATGCGCCGCACGACGGGCATGTCGGCGGGCTGCAGGCCCCGGCCGAGCGCGTAGATCATCAGCTTCTCGGTGAGCGTGGTGACGAAGATTTCCGGCTTGCGCAGCAGCGCCTGGCGCAGGCCCGCGACGCCGGGGACCACGGTGCCGTCGGTCAGCTGGCCCGAGGCGTCGATCGGGTTGCCCGAGTCGAGCGCCCGCCATGCGCCCACGGCGTCGAAGTTCTCCAGCGTGAAGCCGAGCGGGTCCATGGCCCGGTGGCAGCTCGCGCAGGCCGGGTTGGCCCGGTGCTGCTCGAGGCGGTCGCGCATCGTCTTGGGCGCGGCGCCGGGCTGGGCCTGGAGCGGCGGCACGTTGGGCGGCGGCGCGGGCGGCGGCGAGCCCAGGATGTTCTCGAGGATCCACTTGCCGCGCACGGTCGGTGCGGTGCGGTCCGCGTGGGAGGTGACGAGCAGGACGCCGCCCTTGCCGAGCAGGCCCCGGCGGTTGTCGTCGGTCAGCGTGACGCGGCGGAAGCGGCTGCCGTAGACGCCCGGGATGCCGTAGTGCCGCCCCAGCCGCTCGTTGACGAACGTGTAGTCGGCCGTCATCAGGTCCAGGACGTTGCGGTCCTCGCGCAGCACCGAGGCGAAGAAGAGCTCGGCCTCCGTGCGGAAGCTCTCGCGCAGGTCGTTGTCGAAGTCCGGGAACTCGTCGGAGTTGGGCGCAATCGTCAGCAGGTTGCGCAGGTGCAGCCACTGGCCCGCGAAGTTCTCGACGAAGGCATTGGCCTTCGGGTCGGCCAGCATCCGGCGCATCTGCGCGTCGAGCACGCGCGGGTCGCGCAGCCGGCCGCGGGCCGCCAGGTCGAGGAGCGTGTCGTCCGGGATGCTGCTCCACAGGAAGAACGACAGGCGCGTGGCCAGTTCGACGTCGCTGACGGCGTAGGCGGTGCCCGGCGCGGTGCCGGCCGGATCGGTCTCGATGCGGAACACGAACGAGGGGCTGGCCAGGATGCGGCGCAGCGCGAGCTGGATGCCCGTCTCGAACGTGCCGCGCGCCCGGCCGTCCTTGAAGAAGGGCAGCAGGCGGTCGACGTCGGCCTGCGCCACCGGGCGGCGGTAGGCGCGGCGCGCCAGCGCGCCGAGGATCTGCGCGGCGCAGCGGTCCTCGCTGGCCGGCGTCGCGCCGGGCCTGCAGGTCAAGACGCGGCGGCGGCTCGGCGTGTCGCCCGGGCCCGTGGCGCGGAAGGGGCCGGTGATGGTCATCGACTCGATGTGCGGACGGCCGGTCGAGTCGTAGGTGCCCGAGTTGCTGCGGACGAACGGGCGGAGCCGGTTGGTGCCGGCGCCCGTCTTCTGGATGAAGGTGGCCGTCACCTGGTGCGGGCCGGCCGTGACGGGCACCGTCACCGCCAGCCGCGCGTCGATCGCGTCGGAGCGGTCCGTGATGCTCTCCTCGTTCGGCGCGATGTCCTTCGCGCCGCCGATCGTCTCGACGAACACGCGGACGCCGTCGACCGCGATCTCCACCTGGTGTTCGTGCTCGAGGCCGCGGATGGCTTCGAGGTTGGTGCGCACGAGCGCCAGGTTGACGCGGTACTCGGCGTCGAGCGGGAAGTTGTGCGTGACGCCGAGGCCGCCGACCGTGCCGAACGGCAGGCCCTCGCGGTGGCGGTCCTGCGACTGGTCGCCGCGCACGGTGTAGGTCTCGGCGCCGGTGGCCGTCGCGGGATCGCCGACGGCGAGCGCGCTGACGCGATCGGCGGCGTCGAGGTAGCGTTCGAGCAGCGCGGGTGACACGGTCAGCAGGTCGCCGATGTTGTCGAAGCCGAAGGCCGAATCGTCCGGCGGCAGCAGCGCGCGGACGTCCACCCGCAGGTCGAGCAGGTCGCGAATCGCGTTGGCGTACTCGGCGCGGTTCAGCCGGCGCAGCAGCGGGCGGCCCGGGTCCATCGGCGCCGCGCGGTCGAGCGAGGCCGACAGCCACGTCACCACCTGGTCGGCGACGGCGGCGTCGGGGCGCGGCATGCCGGGCGGCGGCATGGCGCCCGTGCGCATCTTGCGGAGCGCCTTCTCCCACACCTCGGCGTGCGGGCCGACGTCGTTCGGGTCGAGGTCCGCGAGCGAGAGGCCGCCGGCCCTGGTGCGGGCGCTGTGGCAGGTCAGGCAGTACTTGTCGAGGACGCCCCGCGCCGAGGTGGCCGTGACCGCCTGCGCGCCGGGGGGTGTCGAGGGGCGTGGATCGGGGGCCTGCGGACCCTCGGCTCGCAGCAGCGCCGCGCACACCGTCGCGAGGCCCACGCTGGCCCACCCGAGGAACGCCAACCCGTTCATGGCGTGGCAATTCTACGTGAGCCACCTGGGGCTGTCGTCCCCCCAGGGTGTGGGGGATCTCCACCCCCCTATGGGGGTATTTGTGGGGCTCCCGGGCACCCGTGATAATGGCCGTCCCCGAACGAATCGAGTCGAGCCTGGAGGAACCACGAGCGTGGCACGAGTGAGTGTGCGGTCGCGGGTGGCGTGGACGGCCGTCGTGTGGCTCGGCCTGCTGCTCATCCGCCCGGTGCCGGTGGCGGCCGCCGAGGCCGGCGGGCGCGCGTACGCCCTGACGGCCTGGACGGTCGAAACCGGCACGTCGCCCGGCGACGTCTTCGCGATCACGCAGGACCGCGACGGCTACCTCTGGCTGGGCACCCCCAACGGCCTCGTCCGGTTCGACGGGTTCCGCTTCGTGCCCTGGGTGGGCGACGGCGGCGTGCAGGTGCCGGGTCCGGTGCTGGCGCTGGCCGCGGCGCGCGACGGCAGCGTCTGGGTGGGCGCCGCGGGCGCCATCTACCAGCTGCGCGGCAGCGCGCTGCGGCAGTACACCGACAGGGACGGCTTCCCGGGCGGCGTGGCCGCGCTGCTCGAGGACCGGAACGGGCGCATCTGGGCCGGCAATCGCCGCGGTGTGTTCCGCTTCGCCGACGGCCGCTGGTCGTCGCTCCAGGCCACCGAGGGGTATTCCGGCGCCGAGGTGTTCAGCCTGCGCGAGGATCACTCGGGCCGCGTGTGGATCGGCAGCGCCGAGGGCGTGTACCGCTGGGCGCAGGGCGCGTTCGAGCTGATGGACGGCCAGTTCACCAACGTGCAGGCCTTCGCCGAGGACACGACGGGGGAGATCTGGATCAGCGACCCGGCCGACGCCATCCGGCATCTCGACCGCAGGAAGCGCGTCACCTACGGCCGCGGCGTGCGGCTGCCCACGACGGGCTGGCGCCTGCTGCACGACCGGCACGGGCAGATCTGGGTGGCGGCGCTCGGGGGCGGCCTGCTGCGCGTGGATCAGCCCACCGACGCCGGCGCGGCGGTGCACCGCATCGACTACGAGCAGCGCGCCGCGGGCGCCACGCGCGCGCTCTACGAGGACCGCGAGGGCAACATCTGGGTGGGGCTGCGCGGCGGCCTGCTGCGGATGTCGGAGGCGGCCTTCCAGCCCGGGCCCGCCCTCGAAGGGTCGAACCAGGACGGCGTCCGCACGTCGGCCGTGTCGGCCGACGGCGCCGTGTGGATCGCGACCGCGCACAGCGTCACGCGCTTCGGGCCCGACGGCCACACGGTGTATCCCGCGCCGCAGACGTTCGCGCTCTACCAGGACGGCCCGGACGGCATGATGGCCTCGACCATCAAGGGGCTGTACCGGCTGCAGGCCGGGCGGGCGGCACCGGTGCCCGTGACCACCGGGCCCAACTTCAACTGGGGCCGCGTGCTGGCGCTCAGCCGCAACGACGAAGGGCTGTGGCTGTGCAGCGCGCTCACCGGCGCGATGGTGTGGGACGGCCGCCAGCTGCGGACGTTCGACGACGTGCCGGCGCTGGCCGGGCGCGTCTGTCAGGTGGTGCTGCGCGATCGCCGCGGCCGGATGTGGGTGGGGTTCGTCGGCGGCGGCGGCGCGCTCTACGACCACGGCACGGTGCAGCCGCTCGGCGACACCGAGGGCCTGACGCGCGGGGCAGTGGTGTCGATCATCGAGGATCGGGCGGGCGCGGTGTGGGTGGCCACCGCGCAGGGCCTCAACCGCTACCAGAACGGGCGCTTCACCGCCGTCACCCCCGCGAACATTCCGTTCACCGAAATCGTCCCTTCGCTCGTCGAGGACGACGAGGGTTACCTGTGGGTGGGCGTCAAGGCCGGTGCCGGCATCATCCGTTTCCACCCGCGCGAGCTCGACAAGCTCGCCGTCGATCCGTCGGCGGCGCTCGAGTACGAAACCTACGAC
>CAWULT010000190.1:0-5995 GCA_963923455.1 uncultured bacterium | reverse complement strand
AGCGTCAGGTAGTCGAGTCCCACGTCGCTCAGGAACGCGAGCCTCCGCCGGATCTCGCGGAGCACCTTGTCGGCCACGGCCGCGTCCTTCTCGCCGAGCTCGAGCTTGGCGAAGAACGCCTGGGCTTCCCGTACGGTGAGGGCCGACACCGCGTCAATCGTTCGCCCGCCCACCTGAACGTCGCGCGCCTCGCGCCGCAGGCGCGAACCGCCACAGTCCTGGCACGGACGATAGCCGCGGTAGCGGCTCAGGAACACGCGAACGTGAACCTTGTACTTCTTCCGCTCGAGCCAGCGGAAGAACCCGCGCACGCCGTCGAAGTCGTCCTGCCCCTCGAGCACGAACCGCCGTTCGTCATCCGTCAGGTCGACCCACGGAACGTCCAGGCGCACCCCTCGCTTCCGTGCGGCGCGCTTCAGGTCCGCCAGCTGCGCCCGGTAGTGCGGCTTCGTCCATGGCTCGATGGCGCCCTGATTGATCGACTTCGTGTCGTCCGGCACGACGAGCGCCATGTCGAGCTCGATCACGTTGCCGAACCCGTTGCAGGTGGGACACGCGCCGAACGGGTTGTTGAACGAAAACAGGCGGGGCTGGGGCGTCTCGTACGCGATGCCGCAGGGGCGGCACTCGAACCGCTCCGAGAACACCAGTCGGCGCGGCGCGGCGACGTCCGGGCCGTCGACGATCTGCGCGAACGCCGCCCCACCGCCCTCCAGGTACGACGTCTCGACGGCGTCGGTGAGCCGGCCTCGGATTCCCGGCTCGACCTTGACGCGATCGACGATGATCTCGAGCGTCGCCTGGCCGGTCAGCCGGACCGCGTCGACCTCCTCGAACGGCACCGCCTGGCCGTCCAGGAGCAGCCGGCCGTACCCGCGACGCCGCAGCGCCTCGAGCGTCGCCGTAATGGCGTCCGCGCCCGTCCTGGCGGCCACACGCACGACGGCATCGCCGTCACCGATGTCGAGATCCTCGCCTGGCTCCCCGTCGCCCGTGCCGGCCCCGACCGCGGCCATCGACAGCACGGGCAGTTCGAACCCGACCAGCAGCCGCGTCCCCTCGGCGAGCTCGCTCAGGCGACGCGACACCACCTCGGCCGTCTCCCGGACGACCTCCTGCCCGCACTGGCGGCAGAACGTGCGCCCGACCCGCGCGTAGAGCAGGCGCATGTAGTCGTGGATCTCGGTCGTCGTCCCGACCGTGGAGCGCGGATTCCGGACGCTGTTCTTTTGCCGGATCGCGATGGCCGGACAGATGCCCTCGATCCGGTCCACGTCCGGCTTCTCCATCCGTTCGAGGAACTGCCGGGCATAGGCCGACAACGACTCGACGTAGCGCCGCTGGCCCTCGGCGTAGATCGTGTCGAAGGCCAGCGACGACTTGCCGGAGCCGCTGACCCCGGTGACGATGATCAGCTTGCCCGCCGGCAGCGTGACGTCGATGTTCTTGAGGTTGTGCGTCCGCGCCCCGCGCACCACAAGGGGGCTGCGCGGGGGCCGGGCTTGGGTCACGTCAGGCATCCCCTACGGTGACGAATCTCGCGGGACTGCGAACAGGGCATCGTATTACGGGGTGGCGGGCCGTTCAAGCCTCCGCGATATACTGGCACCCACAGAGGCGCTCGAACACGGTTGAGGCTGGAGCGACCCGGGAGGTTGGCTGATGCGCGCATTCCTGGCGTTGGGACTGACAGTGGCGCTGGCCGCGGCGGTGGCGGCACAGGCGCCGGTCGCAGAACTGAAGGTCGGCGACGCGGCGCCCGACTTCACCCTGAAAGCGACCGACGGTAAGACATACAAGCTGTCGGACTTCAAGGGGAAGAAGGCCGTGGTGGTCGCGTGGTTCCCGAAGGCGTTCACGCAGGGCTGCACGATCGAGTGCAAGTCGCTGGCGGAGAACGGCGACAAGATCCGGATGTACGACGTCGCCTATTTCATGGCGAGCGTCGACTCGATCGAGGAGAACACGGCCTTCGCGAAGGCCAAGACGGTCAAGCTCGGCGACCGCGTCGTCGAGAAGCAGGAAGCCGACTTTCCCCTGCTGAGCGACCCGACGAAGGAGGTGGCGACCCGGTACGGCGTACTGAGCCCGCGCGGATTCGCCAACCGCTGGACGTTCTACGTCGACAGGAACGGCAGGATCGCCTACATCGAGAAGCAGGTGCAGCCCGCGACGTCCGCTGAGGACATGATCGCGAAGCTGGCCGAGCTCAAGGTGCCGATGCTCCACGGCCACTGAGCAAGTCCGACGACGGGCCCGATGACCGTTTCGCGAAGGCGGCCTCCAGGGGCCGCCTTCGTCACGTACAGTTCCTGGTGAGCCCCCCGCGCGAAAAACGGGCGGGCTTCGCCGGCGCTGATCAGGAGGACGGCGGCAGCCGACCGCCGAGCCTGCCCAGTTCCCGCTCGAAGTCCCGATACGTTGTCAGGACGAGGGCCCGCCTGCCGGCCCGCTCCGCGGCGTCGGGCGCGGCCGGGCCGCCCAGCCAGAGTTCGACCCGTGGCGGCAGGTGTCGCGACAGACTCACGATGGTGGGCACGGCGGCCGATACCGCGGCGGACGCCGTGATCCCGAGTACCACGGCGTCCACCGCCGCGTGACCCACGCTCGACAGGATGTCCTCGGCCGACAGGTCTGGCCCGAGATAGACTGTGCCCAAGCCGCCGGACGACGCCAGCAGGGCTGCTCCGAGGATGCCAACCTCGTGCAACTCACCCGGTGGGGTCGTGAACAGCAGGCGCTTCGCACCGGCGCCGCGCCCCTGTTGGCTCAGCATCGCCCCCAGGACGTTGCGGACGATCTCCGACGCAAAGTGCTCGTGCGCGATCGTCAGCAGGCCGGCGTGCCAGTCGTCGCCCACACGGGTCAGCAGCGGCGCGATGACCTCTTCGAGCAGTTCGCCCGGCTGCAGCAGCGCGGCAGCACGCCGCAGGTCGAGTTCGATCCGGTCACGGTCGAACCGCTTCACGGCGTCGACGAAACCCTGCACATCCGCAGAGACAGCCCTCCTGCCGGCGTCGGGAAGAGCCGTCGAGCCACGGTCCGAGGTGCGGCCGACGAGATGACGTAGCGCGTCGAGATCCAGCGTGGCGATTCGCCCGATGGAGTGCCCCTTCGACACCGCCTCGCGCAGCAAGCGCAAACGCGCGACGTCCTCGTCGGTGTAGAGCCGCCCGCGGTCATCTCGCTGCGGCGTGACGGCGCCGTGGCGGCGCTCCCAGGCCCTGAGCGTGTCGATCCCGACACCGCTCAATCTGGACGCGGCACGGATTGGATAATGGACCGTCGCCGGCTCGGCGGCTCGGGTGCGTCGGGGCATCGTGGACTCTAGGTGGTGTGCCGAACGGGAGACGGCCCTGTCCATGATAGCTCGTGGACAGGGCCGTGGAACTACGCCCCGCGCGCCCGGTGACGCACTCAGGCGGCCGTGCTCAGGGGCGAGGAACCGGACACGCCAGTGCCGCCCCGCAGCGGCGTCAGAAGCGGACCGTCACGCCACCCGTGACCGGCATCGCCCAGCGGCGGCTCCGGTCGTTGATCCGCTCGAGGCCGGTGCCAGCGAGGCCGTCCTCGTCACCGAGATCGCCGTGCCAGCGGAAGTCGATCCCACCCTGCACCCCGAAGTGGTCCGTCAACTGCACCTGCGCGCCGCCACCGACGCCGAAGCCCAGGACCGTCGACGAGTCGTAGAAGGCGACGTTCGACAGGGTCACGTTTGCGGCAGGCACGCTGAACGTGCTGCGGATACGGTCGACGTTGACGAAGCCCACACTCGCCCCGACGAAGGGACGCACCTTCGTCGACGCCCCTGTCAGGTACTGGCGGTAGCCGAAGTCCATCTCGAATGCGTTGTAGTCCTCGAACTGGGCGTTCAGCGCCAGGCCCGCCACGGTCCCGACCTGCAGTGCCTCGGCGGGGTTGCTGGTGTAGGCCGCCCCGACACGGACTTCGCCCCGTTCACCGATGCCATAGCCGAGTCCGGCCTTCCAGTAGAAGCCGGGCCCGAAGACGTCTCCGAACGACTTCGCCGACACCTGCGTCGCCAGGCCCAACACCGTCCCGTTCCCGCCCGCGTGGGCATCTCCCGAGGCGGCCACCTGGGTCCCCGCGTCGAACGACACCGACCAGCGGCCCAGATCCTGAGCCCCCGCAGACGCCGCCGTCAGCACCAACCCCGCCACCACCGCTGCTGTCGCTCCCACCCTCTTGGTCACGCTCTCCATGTTCGTCTCCCTCTGCGATCTCCGCTCAATTCGATCGCGTCCAACGTTTGTCCATGACATGTCATGGATTATTCGTCGACACCCTGCCGGCTGTCAAGCGCCGTGGCGCTGGACCTTCTGCGGGCGAGTCGCCGCGAGCATCCACGTCACGGCGTCGACGTCCTGACGCATCTGAACCGGATCGGATCGGGAGGGCTCGCGCAGTGAGACTTCGACTCGAACAGCTGGCCACGCAGGACGGACCAGCGGCCCACGTCGAGCAGAGTCGATGTGCTACACTTCCGGTTCACGCCTCGCCGGCGTAGCTCAGTTGGTAGAGCAGCTGATTCGTAATCAGCAGGTCACGTGTTCGAGTCACGTCGCCGGCTCCACTTTTCCGAACAGTTCACGTCGTCGTCGGTGACAGGCGGCCGCACGTCCCTGGCCAGCTGCCACGGAGCTGCCGCCCGGCCGTCCGCTCATCGACAGACCGCCTGGTGCGCTCTCCGCCGGTAATCGGAAGGTGACCCAGGTAGGCAAGGCGATCTGCCGCCCGCGGTGTGCTACGGTTCCTGCGCCCTGCACGGCCCCGTTTGACACGGGGTGGACGACGCACGAAGAATGCGCCCTCGGCGTTGCGCCGCATACGGACCGGAGGACTCGTGACTCGGTGGCTCCCGATCGTCGGTGGTATCTCCCTCAACCTCGCACTGGGCTCCCTGTATGCCTGGAGCGTGTTCGTCCTGCCGCTGGAGCAGGAATTCGGATGGACACGGGCGCAGACCTCCTGGGTCTACACCATCGCCATCGTCTGCTTCGCGGCGTCGTTCATCGTGGGCGGGAAGCTCCAGGACGCCAAGGGCCCGCGGATTTGCGCCCTGCTGGGCGCCATCTTCGTTGGCGGCGGCTTCGCCCTGTCGAGCCTCACGACGTCCGTCGGCTTTCTCTACGTCGCATTCGGCGTGATTGTCGGCATCGGGAACGGGTTCGGCTACGCGGCGCCGACGCCGGTGGCGTCGAAGTGGTTTCCCGATCGGCGCGGCCTTGCGGTGGGCCTGATGGTCGGCGGCTACGGCGCCGGCTCGGCGATCATCGGCCCGCTGGCTACCAGCCTGATCGCAGCGTACGGCTGGCGACCCACCTTTCAGTTGCTGGGGGCGGCCTTCTTCGTCATGGGGCTGGTCGGCGCCGCCCTGCTGCGCAATCCGCCTGAGCCGGTCAAGGCTGCCGACGCCGGGGCCAGGCCGGCGGCGGCAGCCCGGCCCGACGTCCCCACGAAGGAGATGGTGCGAACGCCGACCTTCGTCGCGCTCTGGGTGGCCTACTGCCTCGGCACGACGGCCGGGCAGATGATGATCAGTCAGCTCGTCCCCTTCATGCGGTCCGTCGGCCTGTCGGCCAGCGCCGCCGCGCTCGCGATCACGGTCGCGGCGTTCGGCAACGCAGGGGGCCGCATCCTGTCGGGGGCCTTGTCGGACTCCCTGGGTCGCGTGGCCACGCTCCGGGTGATGGTGCTCGGGTCGCTCGTGGTGATGGCGGCCCTCGGGATGGGGGTCTCCCAGACCGTCGTACTCTACGCGCTCGTGGCAGCTGGCTACTGGTGCTACGGCACCCAGCTGTCGGTCTTCGCGTCGACGACTGCGGACTTCTACGGCACCAGGTATCTCGGCATGAACTACGGCACCCTGTTCACAGCCTGGGGCGTCGCGGGCATCGTGGGGCCCTTCCTCGCCGCGCGGACCTATCAGGCGACCGGGTCGTATTCGTATGCGTTCTACAGCGCGGCCGCGCTG
>CAWULT010000189.1:0-6038 GCA_963923455.1 uncultured bacterium | reverse complement strand
CGCGCTGGCAATCGGCGACACGACGGCCGGCTGCGCCGCCAGCCACGCCAGCGCGACGGCGGCCACGGTGGTGCGATGCACGGCGGCGAGCTCGTCGAGCACGCGCAGCACGCGCGAGCCGCGGTCGTCGAGATAGGCACGGGCCGAGTCGGCGCGCGCACTCGCCACGGCCGCCCCCGGCCGGTACTTGCCGGTCAGAAAGCCCTTCGCCAGGCCGAAGTACGGCACGCAGCCCAGCTCGTGCCGGCTGCACGTCGCGGCCAGGTCGCCCTCGAACTCCCCGCGGTGCATCAGGTTGTAGTGCGGCTGCAGCGCCACGAAGCGCACGAGGCCCTCGCGCGCCGAGACGGCGAGCGCCTCCGCCAGCCGCGGCGCGGTGTAGTTGGAGGCCGCCACGTAGCGGACCTTGCCCGCGCGCACCAGTCCGTCGAAGGCCCGCAGCGTCTCCTCGATCGGCGTCTTCGGATCGTCCCTGTGGGCGTAGTAGAGGTCGATGCGCTCGACGCCGAGGCGCGCCAGCGAGGCATCGGCGGCCTTCCGGATCGTGCCGGCCGCCAACCCCTCGAGCCCCGACAGCATCCCCACCTTGGTGGCCACGACGATGTCGCGCGGGCGCCGCGAGGCCATCCACTTTCCGATGATGCGCTCGGACTCGCCGCCGGCGTGCCCAGGCACCCACGAGGAGTAGACGTCGGCGGTGTCGACGAAATTGCCACCCGCCGCGGCATAGGCGTCGAGCACGGCGAACGACTCGGCCTCGTCGGCCGTCCAGCCGAAGACGTTGCTGCCCAGGCACAGCGGGAACACCTGGAGGTCCGTGCCGGGCAGGTGCCGGCGCACCGGGGACGCAGGGGTGGACGCGGAAGACATGGCCCGAATCTTAGCGCCGCCCGCCCGTCCCGGCGCCGGCAGACAGCGCCGCCCGGAGCGCGTCCGCGTCGTCCGCGGGCACCGCGCACCAGTCGAGCCCGTCGGGGAGCGCGCGCGCGAAGTAGGCATCCACGACGTCGCCGGCCGCGCCGGGCGGCTTGACGAGCACCAGCCGGCGCGCGCCGAGCCGGCCGGCGACCCAGGCGGCGATGCTGTCGCTCGTCACGTCCCACGAGTGCGGCAGCGGGTCCTCGGCGCGCAGCCACGCGGAGGGCGCCAGAACGAACGGACCGGGCGCGCGTACCGGGCCGGCCGCCTCCAGGTCCGCCGGACCGGCGACGAGCGCCGCGCCGGGCATGCGACAGACGAGCAGGTGCGCGTACTGATCCATGGCCAGCACCGCCATCCAATGCGCGGCATCGCCGCTCAGCCCGAGCGTGCGGTCCGCCGCGCGCACGGCGTCGGCAAACGGCCCGCCGCCCGGGACCACGACCACGCGCGCCCGCCTGGCCGCCGCCGCGACGGCCGCCGTCACGACCTCGAGCGCGCCGCCGTGCGCCAGCAGCCCGCCGCCGACCTTGACGACGACGCTCACGCCGCCCCGATCGAGGGCGGCGTCGACCGCGGCAGCCTCACGGACGGCTGGTGCCGCGGGCTCTCCTCCGCGATCGCGCTGTTGCGCCAGGCGCAGCGCCACGCACACGGCCGGCGCGTACCGAGCGGCCTCCTCGCCTCGCTCGTCCGCGAGCGCGATCACGCGCAGGCGCGCGGCACGCGCGGCCTCGGAAGCGACGAACGCGCCGAGCCCGGTCACGACGGCCGTGCGAATCGCGGTGCCGCGGCACACCCGGGCGATGCCGAGTGACACCCGGGACGCCTGCGCGCGCGAGAGCGCCAGGGCGATGTCGTCGACCGCCGTGTCGTCGAGCACCTCGGCATCCGCGCACACCGCGCGGCGCAGCCGATCCCCCGCGCCGGCGCGCGACGCCGGCCGGCCGTCCGGCGTCGGCGTGGTGTAATCGTCTGGCAAGAGACGTCCCTGCCACAGATAGACGTCACCCATCAGCGCGAAGGCCTCGGCCGCAAGCGCGGTGGGCTGGCCGCGTACCGGAACCGTCCCCGCGACCACCTCGACCGGCGTGCGCAGGGCGGCCGTGTAGATGAGTTCCCCCGTGGCGAGCCGTTCCGGATCGGTCCGCCCCGCCGCGACGACCGTGCCACCCACGATCGGAATCACGTCTGTCGTCGTCGTCCCCATGTCGATCAGCACGGCGTCGGGGTGTGATTGGGCCACGACGGTGGCCGTGGCCATCCAGTTCGCCGACGCGACGACGAGCGGCGCGCACCGCGCCTCGTCGGGCGACCGGAACCGGTCGTCGGTGCCGTAGACGAATACGTCGGCGCCGGGCAGCGCCGCCTCGACCGCGTCGAGGACGGCGGCGACGCCCTCGCGCTTGGTCGCGAACGCGCGCGCCAGTTCCGCGGTCATCGTCACGGCATGGACGTCACCGGACTGCGCCCCCACCTCGTGCGCCAGCTCGCGAATCACCTGCGCGAGCCCGGACGGATCGCGCCGCACCTCGAACGGCCGGTTCACCACCGACCGCGCGGTGCCGCCCGACACGCGTGCGGCCTTCGTGTTGACGCCGCCGATGTCCCACCCGACGACCTGTGGCGCGCGGCTCCCGTTCGCCTGTACTCTCGATGTCATCGATGACTCACGGGGGGAAGGCTCCTCGATGCGCATAGTCGGCGTGCTCGATCTGCGGCAGGGCCAGGCGGTCCACGCGCGCGGAGGCCGCCGGCGCCAGTACCAGCCGGTCGCGCAGGTGGCCGGTCGCCCGATTGCCTCCGGCGACGCCATCGCCCTCGCGCGCGAGTACGTCGTCGGGCTGGGCCTGACCGACCTCTACGTGGCGGACCTCGACGCCATCGAGGGTGGCGCGCCCCAGGACGGAATCATCGCAGAACTGGCGGACCTGGGCGCCGCGTTGTGGCTCGACGGCGGCACGACCACCGTCGCACAGGCCGAGCACGCGGTGGCGCGGCTCCGCGCCGCGCGGGTGGTCGTGGGCCTCGAGACGCTGCCGTCGTTCGAGGTGCTCCGGGCGGTGTGCGCGGCGGTCGGGCCGGCGCGCGTCGCCTTCAGCCTCGACGCCGACGGCCCCGTGCCGCGCCGCAGGGCCGGCATCGAGCTGGGCGTCGCACCGGGCGCCACGGCGGCGGACATCGCGGTGGCCGCGGCCCACGCGGGCGTCGAGACAATGATCGTGCTGGATCTGGCCCGTGTCGGCATGGGCGGCGGGCCACCACTGATGCTGGTGCGCGGAGTGCGGCGCGCGGCGCCGGCCCTGTCGGTGTTCGCGGGGGGCGGCGTTCGCGACATCCACGACCTCACGGCGCTGGCCGCCGAAGGCTGTGCCGGTGCGCTGGTCGCCACGGCGCTGCAGAACGGACGGCTGCGCGGCGACGGGGTGCCCGCGATGCCGTAGATGGAGATGTCGCCCTTCCTGGAGGAGAAGCCGACGGCGCAGATCTCGCATCGGCCTGCGGGCGACCGTCGATCAGGCGGGCCGGCGCAGGGGCGAGCCTCCGGCGGACACGCCTTCCACCAGCTCGACGAAGATGGCGGCGGCGACGAGATCGGCCGTGGTGCCCGGATTCAGCAGGTTCGTCCCGTCCCGCAGAAAATTGTCCAGGCCCCCCAGCGCGCGGCGTCCGTCCTCCGTCCGCACGCCGCCGGCGATGACCACGTCACGGGCCTTGCTCATCACGAGCTTCACGGTGCCCGCCGACACTTTTCGGGCGATGTGCGTGTCGATCGTCGAGGCGAGCAGCGCCAGGAACGTCTCGACGACGGCATCGTCCCACGACAGGCCGTCGAGCCTCGCCTGGTGCAACGCCGGCCAGCCGCGCTCGAACGTCAGGGCGAAGCCGGTCGCGTACTCCGACGCGATGGAGTCCCGGCGTTCGGCGAGCCGCATCACGTCGAGGAGCGGCAGGGTCGGCTCCTCCGACACGTCCTGCTGCTCCACGCGTCCCAGCCCCCCGGGCACCGCTCGGCGGATGGCGGTGTACACGTCGCGGGCGTCCTCGACCGTCGTGGCGCCGAGCACCAGGCGCACTGCGTCGCGCAGCGCGGTGTCGGGCATCCGCAGGCGCGCCGCGCGCGCCAGCGGCGCCAGCAGCAGCACGATCCCCAGGTTGCTGTTCGACCGCGCCCACGATCGCGCGGCGTGGACGGCGTCGCGAATCGTCTCGCCGACGCGGCGCTCGCCCACGTGTGCGAAGGCGCCGCCAATCGCCGCGGCGCTCGCCAGGAAGTCCTCGTAGCGCAGGTCGCTGAAGTGCCGGCCGGGCGACACGTTGCCCGGCTTGGGCGCGCTGCACTCGAGCAGGCAGGCCAGCTGCACGGCCGCCGCGACATCGTGCGACGTCATGCGTCGGCATCCGTGGGCACGCGGCCCCCGGCGGCGCGGGCCACGCCGGTCCGGTCGAGGCCCCGCGTCGACCGGACCCGCGTCTCGAGATGCTCGACGACGGCCGAGGCCACGTCGATGCCCGTCGCCTGCTGCAGGCCCTGCCAGCCGGGAATGCCGTTGACTTCGAGCACGAACGCCGAGCCGCCGGGCCCGGGCAGCAGGTCGACACCCGCGTAGTCGGCTTCGACCGCCCGCGCCGCGGCCACGGCCATCCGCTCCCACTCCGGTGACAGCGTCACCGGGCGCGCCTCGGCGCCGCGCGCGACGTTGGTGCGCCAGTCGTCACCCGCCGCGTGCCGCTCGATGGCGCCAATCAGCCGGCCACCGACGACGAACGCGCGGATGTCCCGGCCGCCGTGGTCGATCGCCTGCTGCACGTAGAAGACGGCGCGGATCTGCTCGAGCGCGCGGACGACGCGAAACGCGACGTCGACGTCGCTCACGCGCACCATGCCGTGTCCCATCGAGCCGAAGATCGGCTTGATCACGACGTCGCCCATCGCGCGCACGGCGGCCATGGCCTCGTCCGTCCGCTCGCACACCACCGTCGGCGGCGTCGGCAGGCCGGCCTCCTGGACGAGGGCGGTCGTGTAGAACTTGTCGACGCAGCGCTCGATGGCGCGCGGCGAGTTCATCACGGGCACGCCGCGCTCCTCGATCCAGTGCAGCGCGTCCACGCGGTAGATCAGCTGCTCGAGGGACCCGCTCGGGATGATGCGCGCCAGCACGGCATCCGAGTCGAGCAGCGCTGCCCGCTCGCTCGCCAGCCCACCACCGGCCGCGGCCGTGACGCCGAGGCGCGCCACCAGCCCCTCATAGGGCACCACCACGCCGACGTGCCCGCGTGCCGACAACGCGCGGATCAGCTCGTCGGTGTGCCAGCCGGTGCGGGCGCTCAGGATGGCGACGTGCATGTGGTGGCGGGCCGGGGTGCGGACGGCGGAGCCGGCAGGTCTCAGCCGAACAGCGACGCGCGCAGCACGTCGGCATTCAGCGCGCCCGCGTGGAACGTGCGGCCGCTCGTCGCGCTCGTCAACCATACTTCGGCGGCGCTGAACAGCAGCGGGTCGATCTTGTAGAAGTCGCTGTCGTAGCGCTTGAAGATGTCGTAGAAGGGCGTGCCGTAGTCCGACGAGGCCGACGCCGGCAGCCTCCCGGCGAGCGAGGCCAGTTCGTCGTCCTCGGCGCGCACCACGTAGCGGGCCTGGCCACCGTAGAGGATGCAGTCGTTGGTGCGCCCGATCGCCCGCATGTCGTTCTTCGCCAGCGTGGCCAGCGGCGCGGTGCCGGTGGCGCTGACGACCTTCCGAACGTCGAAGCCGAGCGTGTCCATCTTGTGCAGGCCCGTCTCGATCACCCGCGCGACGATCTGCACGCCGCCGGCGAGGCTCGCGGTGGGTGCCACGACGAACGTCAGCGCGCCAGGCTCGACACCCGCCTTGCGGCCGACCCAGGCGGCCACGTCGTCGGTGGGCAGTGCCCGGCCCTCCAGCACGAGCACGCCGCGCGTCGCGTCCTCGGCATAGCCCAGCTTCGCGAACAGTTCCTTCTCCACCCGCGCCTTCGCCCGCAGCGGCCCGGATCCCATCGCGAAGAACCCCTCCGGGGTGACCGCCCAGCCGGCGTACTGGGAGGCCATGCACGCCTCGGCCGGATGGTCGGTCCACACCTGGACGCCCGGCCACG
>CAWULT010000188.1:0-6148 GCA_963923455.1 uncultured bacterium | reverse complement strand
CGACGGCGAGCGCATCCGGCTGCTCGAACGCGACATGCGCGGCGAGGTGCGGCTGAAGATCCCGGCCGGCCCGCACACGCTTGGCGTCGCCCTGGTGCGGCGGGCCAATGCCCGCGGCGCCGACGACCTGTACTCGGAGCTGGCCTCCAGCGTCGGCGTGCAGAGCGTCGCGATTACCGGCCCGTTCCATCCCACCGGGCCCGGCGACACGCCGAGCCGCCGCCGCATCTTCGCCTGCCGCCCGGCGTCCCCGGTCGAGCAGCCCGGCTGCGCCAGGACGATCCTGCGCGCGCTGGCCCGTCGGGCCTTCCGCCGCCCGATCGCGAGCGACGACCCCGCGCTCGCCACGCTGCTGTCGTTCTACGAGGACGGGCGCGCGCTGCGCGGGTTCGACACGGGCATCCAGTACGCGCTGGCCCGGCTGCTGGTCGACCCGCAGTTCGTGTTCCGCCTCGAGCGCGAGCCCGCGGGGCTGCCCGCGGGCGCCGTCTACCGGGTCGGCGACCTCGAACTCGCCTCGCGGCTGTCGTTCTTCCTGTGGAGCAGCATCCCGGACGACGAACTGCTGCGCGTGGCGGCGGCGGGGCGTCTCCATCTGCCGGCGGTCCTGGAACAGCAGGCGCGGCGGATGCTGGCCGACCCGCGCGCCGGGGCGATGGTGCGCAACGTGGCCGGCCAGTGGCTGCTGCTGCGCCAGATCGAGTCGGCGTCGCCCGCCTCGCGCGACTTCGACGGCAACCTGCGCCACGCCTTCGTGCGCGAGACGGAGCTGCTGTTCGACGCGATCCTCCGCGAGGACCGGAGCCTCGTCGACCTGATCGACGCCGACTTCACGTTCGTCGACGAGCGGCTCGCCCGTCACTACGGCATCCCGAACGTGCGCGGCAGCCGCTTCCGTCGCGTCACGGTGACCGACGACGCGCGGCGGGGCCTGCTCGGCCACGGCAGCGTGCTCACGGCCACCTCGGTCGGCAACCGGACGTCGCCGGTGAAACGCGGCAAGTGGATCCTCGAGAACCTGCTGGGCGCGCCGGTCCCGCTGCCGCCCCCGGGCGTCGAGATCAACCTCGACGCGCCGGCCGCGCCCGGCGCCGCGCCGACGTCCCTGCGCCAGCGGCTCGAACGCCACAGGACCAACCCGAGCTGCGCGGCCTGCCACGCGGTGATGGACCCGATCGGCTTTTCGCTGGAGAACTTCGACCTGGCCGGCAAGTGGCGCGAGCGGGACGGCGGCGTGCCCGTCAACGCCGCCGGCACGCTGGTCGACGGCACGCGGCTGGACGGGCCCGGCAGCCTGCGCCGGGCCCTGCTGGCCCGGCGCGAGGCCTTCGTCGGCACCGCGGCGGAGAAGCTGCTGACCTACGCGCTCGGCCGGCGCCTCGAGTATTACGACATGCCGGCCGTCCGCGGGATCGTCCGCGAGGCCGCGCCCGGCGACTTCCGGCTGTCGTCGATCGTCCTGGGCATCGTGCGCAGCACGCCGTTCCAGATGAAGCGGAAAGAGGGAGGGCCCACGCCGTGACGTTCATCACGAAGAGGCACCTGTCGAGACGGACGTTCCTGCGCGGCGCCGGCGTCACCCTGGCACTGCCGCTGCTCGAGTCGATGGTGCCGGCCGGCACGGCGCTCGCCCAGACGGCCGCCACGCCGGGGAGCCGGCTGGGCTGCATCTACATCCCGCACGGCGCCACGATGGACAAGTGGACGCCCGCCGGCGAGGGCACCGGCTTCCAGTTCTCCGAGATCCTGAAGCCGCTGGAGCCGTTCCGCGACCACGTGACCGTCGTCAGCAACCTGGCGCACAGGGCCGTGGCGCCGTGGACCGGCGAGGACACCGGCGGCGCCGAGAACCACGTCCGCGCGGCCGCCGTCTTCCTGAGCGGCGCCCACCCGGTGAAGAAAAACGAGGCCCACGTCGGTGTCACGGTCGATCAGGTGGCCGCGGCGCGGGTCGGGCAGGACACGCCGCTGCCGTCGATCGAGCTGTCCCTCGAGCCGCTGAACCTGACCTGTGGCGATGCCGGCTTCACCTGCGCGTACCGCAACACGCTGTCGTGGAAGTCGGCCACGCTGCCGCTGCCGATGGAGAACAACCCGCAGGTGGTGTTCGAGCGACTGTTCGGCGACGGCGGCACCGATGCGCAGCGACAGGAGCGCCGCGCGCAGGCGAAGAGCCTGCTCGACTCGATCCGCGCGCAGGTGCCGTCGCTCGAAAAGGACCTTCCGGCCGGCGACCGCCGCCGGCTGCGCGAGTACCTGGAGGAGGTGCGCGAAATCGAGCGCCGCGTCAGGCAGTTCGACGAGAAGCTGTCGGCGGCCCTCGACCTGCCCGAGGCGCCGGCCGGCATCCCGGCCGACTTCGAGGGCCACCTGCGCCTGATGTTCGACCTGCAGGTGCTGGCCTACAAGGCGGAGATCACGCGCATCTCCACGCTGATGCTCGCCCGCGAGAACAGCAACGCCGTGTACCCGGGGAGCGGGGTCCGCGAGGGCTTCCACAACGCGTCGCACCACTCGAACGAGCGGAAGAACATGGATCAGTTCGCCGTGATCAACCAGTATCACGTCAAGGCGCTGACCTATTTCCTCGAGCGGCTGCGCGCGACACCCGACGGCGACGGCACCCTGCTCGACCACTCGCTCGTGCTCTACGGCAGCAGCCTGAGCGACGGCAACGAGCACAACTTCGACCCGCTGCCGATCGTGCTGGCCGGGGGCGCGTCCGGCCGTCTGAAGGGCGGGCGCCACGTCTCGTACGCGCCGCACACGCCGATGGCCAACCTGCTCGTGGCGATGCTCGACATGATGGGCGCGAAGGTCGACGCGATCGGCGACAGCACCGGACGGCTCGATCTCTGACGCGCCGCGGTCCGGCGCCAGAGGCTCACCAGGCCCGCGTCAGCCGGCGACCGCGTCGAGCTCGGACTTCACGTACGGCCCTTCGTTGACGGCCGGCGCCTTGCGCCGCGTCGCGATGAGCACCCACTCGCGCGCCGACGCGGCGATCACGACGACGACGACGGCCATGAAGAACAGCGCCAGGCCCGCGTCGAGGCGATCGTTGAAGATCAGCTGCGGGGCGGCGGGGTTCGACGAACCCACGAGCGTCCGCGCGTGGCTCAGGAAGCCGAGCTTCGGGTCGGGCGAGAACACCTTCTGCCACCCCGCGGTCAGCGTGGCGGCGGTCAGCCACACGAGCGGCAGCATCGGCACCCACGCGTGCTTCATCTTGCCCATCTTGAAGAGGATGGTCGTGGCCACGCACAGGGCCACGGCGGCCAGCAGCTGGTTGGCGATGCCGAAGAGCGGCCACAGCGAGTTGATGCCGCCGAGCGGATCGACGACGCCCTGGTACAGGAAGTATCCCCAGCCGGCCACGACCAGGAACGAGGAGATCACGATGCTCGGGTACCAGGAGGTGCGGCCGAGCGGTTCGGAGATGTGCCCGAGCAGCTCCTGCAGCATGAAGCGGCCGACGCGGGTGCCGGCGTCGATCGTGGTCAGGATGAACACCGCCTCGAACATGATGGCGAAGTGGTACCAGAGCGCCAGCCCGGTGCCGCTGAACACGTTGCCGAGGATGCCGGCCATGCCCACCGCGAGGCTCGGCGCACCGCCCGTCCGCGACAGCAGGGTCGACTCGCCCATCTGCTGCGCCAGGCGGGTGAGCTCGGCCGGCGACACGGTGAAGCCCCACTGCGCGATGGCCTGGGCCGCGGTGTCGGTCGTCGTGCCGATCGTGGCCGCCCCGACGTTCATCGCGAAGTAGACGCCCGGCTCGAGCGTCGCCGCCGCCACCATCGCCATCACGCCGACGAGCGACTCGGTCAGCATGGCGCCGTAGCCCACGAGCCGCGCGTCAGTCTCGCAGCGCAGGATCTTGGGCGTGGTGCCGCTCGCGATGAGCGCGTGAAACCCCGAGACGGCGCCGCAGGCGATCGTGATGAAGGCGAACGGGAACAGCTTGCCGGCGAACACCGGCCCGCTGCCATCGACGAACTGCGTCACCGCCGGCATCTTGAGCGGCGGCATCACGAAGATGATCGCCGTGCCGAGCACGAGGATCGTCCCGACCTTCATGAACGCCGACAGGTAGTCGCGCGGCGCCAGCAGCATCCACACCGGCAGCACCGAGGCGACGAAGCCGTAGACGACGACCGCCCACGTGAGATCCGTCCCCGACCAGGTGAACGCCGGCCCCCAGCCGGGATGCTGCGACACCCACTGGCCACCCACGAGCGCCGCCATCAGCAGCACGATGCCGGCCGCCGTGGCCTCGACCGTCTTGCCGGGACGCACGACGTGCATCCACCAGCCCATCAGCAGCGCGATGGGAATGGTGGCCGAGATCGTGAAGAGGCCCCACGCGCTGTCACGCAGCGCGTTGACCACGACGAGCGCCAGCACCGCCAGCAGGATGATCATGATGGCGAAGATGGCGACCATCGCGGCCAGGCCGGCCACCGGGTTCACCTCTTCCTTCGCGATCTGACCGAGTGACTTGCCCTCGCGCCGCACCGACGCACACAGAATCAGGAAGTCCTGCACGGCGCCGCCGAGCACCACGCCCGCGATCAGCCAGATCGTGCCGGGCAGGAAGCCGAACTGCGCGGCCAGCGTCGGGCCGACGAGGGGGCCGGCGCCCGAGATGGCCGAGAAGTGGTGACCGAACACGATCCACTTGTTCGTCGGCACGAAGTCGCGGCCGTTGTCGAGGCGCTCGGCCGGCGTGGCGCGCCGGGCGTCGAGGCCGAACACGGTGTCGGCGATGTAGCGCGAGTAGTAGCGGTAGGCCACCAGATACGTGCACACCGCGGCCACGACCAGCCACGCGGCGCTGATGGTCTCGCCCCTGGCGAGCGCGATGACGCCGAAGGCGCCGGCCCCGGCCAGCGCGACGAGCACCCACACGAGCACGGACAGCGTTTTGGACATGGGGCTACCGGTACGAAGGCTTCCGTTACCTGAACTCGAGGAACCCGATCTTATTGCCTCCCGACTCGGTCACCCACAGGCGGTTGGCGAGTCGAGTCGGCGGCTGGCGGTCGCTGCCGGCGCTCAAGCCGGTGGCGCCGGCGTTGGGCGCGGGCAGCGGGTACTCGCGAATCGTCCCGTCGGGCGACACGCGGCCGAGCAGGCCACCCTTGGTGAACCAGATCTGCCGGTCGGGCCCGACGGCGATGTTGATCGGCGACGGCGCGGCGGTCGGAATCGGGTACTCGGTCACCTGGCCCGCCATCGTGATGCGTCCCACCCGGTTGCCGTCGGGCCGCAGGCCGTCCATCGTACCGGAGAGCTCCAGGAACCACATGTGGCCGTCGGCGCCGGCCGTGATGTCGCCGGGCCCTGCATTGGGCCGGGGCAGCGGGAACTCGGTGATCGCCCCCGACGGCGTGATGCGCCCGATCTTGCTGGCCTTGAACTCCGAGAACCAGACGTTGCCGTCGGGGCCGGCGGCGAGCGCCCGCGGGCCGCTGTCCGGGGTGGGAATCGGGAACTCGGTGATCACGCCGGCCGGGGTGATCCGGCCGATCTTGTTGCCGCCGAACTCCCCGAACCAGATGTTGCCGTCGGCGCCCAGGGCAATCGCCCTCGGGAAGGCGTCCGCTGTCGGGATGGGAAACTCCGTGATGACGCCGGCCGGCGTAATCCGCCCCATCCGGTGGCCGGCGTGCTCCGAGAACCACATATTGCCGTCGGCGCCCAACGCGATGATCCGCGGGGCGCTGCCGGGGTTGGGCAGCGGAAACTCACGCAGGCCGGTGCCGTCCGGGTTCATCCGGCCGATGCGGTTGCCGGCGCTCTCGGTGAACCAGAGGGTGCCGTCGGGCGCCAGTGCCACCGTCGTCGGGCCGCTGCCCGGGTTCGGCAGGGGAAACTCCGTGACCACGCCGTCGGTCTGGAGCGCCCGGTCGGCCGGACCGAGCCAGCGCTGCTGCGCCGACAAGCCGGCGGTCGCCATCGACATCCCTATGATCCACAGCCACTTGCGCGTCATAATTGAGCAGGGGTCTCGTCCCCATCCGACGGGGCCCGAGAATGTTATAGTGCACGCCGCCTGGCGTCACTACCTACATTGAGACCGGGAGGTCTGGATGCGCCGCGCAGCGCTCCTTTCGTTGTTGTTCGCCTTCGCCGCCGCCGGCGC
>CAWULT010000187.1:0-6302 GCA_963923455.1 uncultured bacterium | reverse complement strand
CAGATGGCCCCGCGCGACTACGTGAGGCTCGCGGAACAGGCAGCCGCCGGCATCGCCGCACGGCCACCGCTGACCGGCCCGCGCGTGCTGCTCGCCGGCGCCCCCGTCGACACGCCGGCCCTGCACATGGCCATCGAGTCACACGGTGCCGTCGTCGTGGCGGAACTCAGTCCGTGGACGCTTGGCGCCGCCGGCCCCGACATTCCCTGCGACGACGCGCCGACCACCGCGCTCGCCGACGCCTATCGCGCCGGCACGGTCGGGCCGCGCATGCCGGTCAGCGCCCTGATCCGCCGCATCGACACGCTCCTCGACCACGTCGACGCCACCGTCATCTCGCTGCCGCCCGACGACACGGTGTTCGGGTGGGACTATCCTCGGTTGCGCGACGTGCTGTCGGTTCGGCAGATGCCGCATGCCTGCCTTCGCCTCGACCCGTGCCGGCCGCTCTCGGCCGACGCGCACTCGGCCCTGGCGGATCTGGCGCGGGCGGCGGCGCGACGCCAGGAGGCGGGTCGTGGCTGACAAGCAACTCGATGCCACGGCCGCGGCGGCGGCCTTCCAGAAGCAGTGGTTCGCCGACCTGCGGCGCCGGGTCTTCGACGAGCGGCAGCCGTACGCGCTGCTGCAGGCCGACGTCCCGTTCGAGCTGTTCGATCTCGTCGACATGCCGGCCGTCAGCAATCAGTGGTGGTCGGCCCTGCTCGCAGCCAAGCGACAGGCCCCGGCCCTGCTCGACGCCATGGCCGCCGACGGCCTGCACGACGGTCTCTGTCGTTACTGCAGCCTCGGCTACGCGTCGACCTGCTACGGCGCCGCGCACGAGGCACCCTGGGGCGGGCTGCCGACACCGCGGCTGCTGTGTGCGCGCCTCACGTGTGACTGCATCCACCGCGTGTTCTCGCTCTGGGCCGGGGCCCTCGGAACGGAACTCGTCGAAATCGATCACCCCGGCGCGTCGGAGCTGCCGCCCCGATGGTGGGAACTCGGGCGCCATCGCTGGCGCGAGCTCGTCGAACCGCACCGGCTCGCCTTCGTGGCCGAGGCACTCGAACGCCTCGCCTCCCGTCTCGAGGCCATCACCGGCCGGCAACTCACCCGCGAGGCCCTGCGTCACCGGTTGGACCAGGTCAATCAACAGGAAGAGACGTTCGACGCGGCACGCCGACTGATCGCCGCCGCGCCCGAGTGCCCGGTGCGGATGACCGAACAGATCACGAACGTGATGGCCACGCAGTGGGTACGTGGTACGGCGTGGGCGCTCGGACACGCACGCGCCTTCCACGACGAGGTGCAGCGCCGGGTCGAGACCGGCGTGGCCGCCTGCCCGGGTGAGCGGGCCCGACTGATGTGGGTGGGCGCGGGACTCTGGCACGACACCGATTTCTACACGGCGTTCGAGGCCTCGCACGGCGCGGTCTTCGTCTGGTCGATGTATCTGGCCTTCGGTCCCGACGGGTACATCCGCTACGGACTCGACGACCCGATGGCGGCCCTGGCCAGCCGCACCGCCAGCTTCAACGAATACCTGCACAATCCGCCGTGGGCGGCGGAATGGATCGTCCAGCAGGCGCGGGAGCACCGCGTCGACGGGGCGCTCGTCCTGCGGCCGCGCAGCATGAAGCCCTCCGCGTCGGGCCGCCTCTTCATCGAGCGCGCGCTCGAGGCAGCGGGAGTCCCCGTGTTGCCGATTCCCGCGGACGTCGTCGACGCGCGCGCCTGGGATCCCGACGCGGCGCGTGTTGCGGTGCGCAACTTCCTCGACACCAGGGTGATGCGATGACGACAGTCGCTCGTACGGCGGCCGCTGACTGGCGGCTGCCCTTCTGCGCCACGCTCGTGGCGATGTTCGCGCTGCAGCTGCAGAACCTCGGCTTCTCGCCGCTCCTGCCGTCGATTCAGCAGGACTTCGGCATGAGCTACACGCAGCTCGGCCTGTTCACCGGCATCTACGGCCTGCTCGCGCTCGCCCTCAGCGTGCCGGCGGGCATCGGCGCCAAGCGCTTCGGCGAGAGGCGCGTGCTCGGGGTGGGCCTGCTGGGCGTGGCTGCCGGAAGCCTGCTGCTCGGCCAGGCCTGGGACTTCACGTCGGCCATGGCCTTCCGGGGCCTGACGATCTCGGCCTACCGGTTCGGCTTCGTCAGCGTCCTGATCGCCGTGGCGCTGACGGCCCCGCCACGGCTGCGCGGCCGCACCATGGGCGTGGTCGGCGCGACGTCGTCACTCGCGTCCGTCATCGGCGCGCCCCTCGGCGGCATCCTCGTTGGCGCCTTCGGTTGGCGCCAGGCCATCCTGGGCTACGCGGGCATGGCCGTGGTCGGCTCTGCCGTCTTCCTGGCCTTCTACCGACCGACGGGCGACGGCGATCCCGACGCCGACCTCCACGCACCGGGCGGACCGACCCGAAGCGCGTTTCTGTCGCCCGTCATCTGGATGCTCGCCCTCATCGTGGGCGTCGGCGGCTTCGGGCAGTTCACCGTCACCAACTTCGTGCCGAGCGTCGCACGGGCCAACTACGCCCTGGATGCCGCGGCCGCCGGCCTCATCATCAGCACCGGCTACATCGCCGCCATCGTCATCAACATCATCGTGGGCGGGCTGGCCGACCGATTCGACAAGCTCGTCGTGATCGGCGCCTTGTTCGCGATCCTGGCCGTCGCCTCGTCGTCGCTCGCCATCGACAGCGTGATCGTCTTCCGCATCGCCGCGGCCGCGGTGATCGGGTTCGGCTTCACCGCCGCCAACCAGCTGTACGGCCTGGCCGGGCACCTGATGCCCCGCCGGGAGGCGGGCAACGCGATGGGCATCGTCAGTCTGGGCGCTGGGCTCTTCGGCTACTTTGGACCACAGATGCTCGGCATCCTGCGCGACCGGACAGGTTCGTTCGCGGCCGGCTTCCACATGGTAGCCTTCGCCGACGTGCTCAGCCTCGGTCTGCTGGTCGTCCTGCACCGGATGACTCGGCGGCGGCCAGACCGCGGCGCGTCCGCGTAGGGAACGGCCGGCACCTCCAGAGGGACTTCACATGCGGCGACTGTTTTCCGTCTTCCTCTGTGCGATAGCCGTGTCCGTCGGCCTCGACGGCGCGGCGCAGTCGCCGGCGCCGGCACGACGCGCCACGGGCGACCAGCGGCGGCAGTACGTCTTCGCGCCGACCGGCGAGACGATCCCGTACCGGGTCTACGTGCCGACGACGTGGGACGGCAAGACCTCGCTGCCGATCCTCCTGATGCTGCACGGCGCCGGGGCCAACGAGGGCACCTACCTGGAACAGGCCAACCGGCTGCTGCCGCGTCTGGCCGAGCAGCACGGCTACATCGTCGTCTCGCCGCTCGGCTTCACGCCGCTCGGTGCCTATGGCAACCCTCTCCGACTGCCGGCGGTCTTCGGGCAGCCGGCCTCCGCGGCCGCGCAGCGCGCGGCGGTCACACCGGCGCGCCGGCGGGAGCTGGCCCTGAGCGAACTCGACGTGATGACGGTGCTCGAGATGGTGATCGAAGAATACGGCGCCGATCGCGCCCGCACCTTCCTGGCGGGGCACTCGATGGGCAGCGGCGGCGTGTGGCACCTCGCGGCCCGCTACCCGGAGCGCTGGCGCGCCGTGGCGCCGATGTCCGGACCGTTCGTCGACGGCACGACCTACCCGTTCGATCGGATCCGTCAGTTGCCGATCCTGATGACCGAGGGAACCGGCGCCACGCCGTCGCTCGAGGGCAGCCGCGCGCTGGCCCGCCACATGCAGGAGGGCGGCTTCGCGTTCGAATACGTCGAGGTGGACGGCGATCACGGCGGCATGGTGCCGATGGTCTGGCCACGGGTGTTCGAGTTCTTCGACCGGCACAAGTGAGCGAGGCCCGCCGATGTCCGTTCGCACGAGCCTGATCGCCGCCGCCGTGGTCTTGTCCGCCACCGGCGCGTTCGCGCAGACCCCAGAGGTGCTCCGCCTCTGGCCGGGACGCGCGCCCGGCACGGAGACGTGGTCGGTCCCGGAAACGACGACGACGTCGCCGTCAGGGGACCGGACGCTCGCCAACGTCAGCGATCCGACCCTCAGCGTGTTCCTCCCGTCACCCGGCAGCGCAACGGGCGCCGCCGTCGTCGTCGCCCCCGGTGGCGCGCTGCGCGTGCTCGGGTGGGACAACGAAGGCGTGCGGGTGGCGCAGTGGCTGAACGGGAAGGGCATCGCCGCCTTCGTCCTGAAATACCGGACGCTGCAGGTTCCGCCATCCACGGGCGGCGCGCCTGGTGGTCTGCCGCCGCCCCTTCCCCGTCAGGAAATGCAGATTCGCAACGCGAACGCCAACCCCGCTCCCGACGATGCCCGGCTCACGGAGGTGCTGGAGATGGGGATTGCCGACGCGCAGCAGGCACTTCGGCTGGTCAGGCGCAACGCCAGGGCCTGGCGAATCGACCCCGGCCGCGTCGGCATCATGGGCTTCTCGGCCGGCGGCGGCGTCGCGATTGGTGCTGCGCTGGCGCCGCGCTCGGACGCCTCCCCTGACTTTCTGATCACCCTCTACGGCCCGTCGCTGATGGACGTCGTCGTGCCGGCGCACGCGCCGCCGCTCTTCATCGCCGTCGGTTCGACACACTTCAACGTCACCAACGGGTGCCTGGCGCTGTTCGCGGCCTGGAAGGCCGCCGGCAAGCCGGCGGAGATCCACGTCTATGATCAGGTGAGCGCCGGCTTCGGGATGACGAGGCGGGGTTTGCCCGTCGACGCGTGGACCGACCGGTTGTACGAGTGGCTGATCGCCCGGACGATCGTCGCCGGGCTTCGGGAGAAACCACGGTGATTGCCCCCACGCCGAGGCGAGGCCTGATGTTCGTCCATCGTTATGCGACCGTGGCCGCCGTGCTCGCCTTGTTCGCGTCCACGCTCGAGTCCCCGCACGCGCAGGGCGCCGGCCAGCCGACGCCTTCACCGGGAACCCTGGAGCGCATCACCGTCCACGGCCGTTCCCTCGAGGGCAACCTCGAGGGCGACTCCGCCGACCGCACGGTGTTCGTCTACTTGCCGCCGAGCTACCGGCAGCAGACCTCCCGGCGATACCCGGTGCTCTACTATCTGCACGGCTACGCGGCCACGGCCGAGGCGTACACGAAAGTCCTGGGCCTGCCGTCGTCGGCCGACGGCGCCATCGCGGCGGGCAGCCGCGAGATGATCGTCGTCCTTCCGGACGCCTTCACGAAGTACGGCGGCAGCATGTACGCGAACTCCCCGACGGTCGGCGACTGGGAGACATTCGTGGCACGTGAACTGCCGGCCGCCATCGACGCCCGCTACCGCACCATCGCCACGCGAGAGAGCCGCGGCCTCGCCGGGCACTCGATGGGCGGCTACGGCACGATGCGCGTCGGGATGAAGCAGCCCGGCGCCTTTGCCGCGCTCTACGCGATGAGTTCCTGCTGCCTGCTGAACGACCCGGCCGCCGGCCGCGGCGCGGGCGACGGCGTCATTCGGGGCCCCGCCCTGGCCCAGGCCCTGCAGGCGCAGGCCGCGGCGTGGGCACCGAATCCGTCGAATCCTCCGCTCTTCTTCGACCTGCCCACGAAGGACGGCCAGGTGCAGCCACTGATTGCCGCCAAGTGGCCGGCGAATTCACCCCTCCTGATGGTCGACCAGTACGTGCCGGCGCTTGCGTCGATGCGCGGCATCGCCCTGGACGTCGGCGACCGTGACCCATTCGTCGCGACGAATCGCCAGCTCGACGAGTCGCTGACGCGGCTCAAGGTCGGGCACACCTTCGAGGTCTACGACGGCGATCACGGCAACCGCGTGGGCGCCCGCTTCGTGTCGCACGTGCTCCCGTTCTTCTCCCGGCTCCTGGAGGCACGCTGACGCCCGCGCGTCCGGCTGGCTCCGTCGTCGAACGAATCTTCAGCAGAGAGAGGCGCACCCCATGACGACCGCTCCTTCGCGCAACCCCCGCCTCGCAGGCCTCGTCGCCGCCGTCGCAGCCGCCGGCCTCGTGGTCGTGACCTCGGCCCAGCAGCCAGCCGCCCCCGCGGCGCCACCCGCGCCTGATCGCGCGGCACAGGAACGCCAGGCGGCGCTCAACGCCCTGCCGGACTCCCCGGGCAGCGGCCGCTTCGCCGCGATGAAGGAGGAGGTGGCCTCGCTGCCCGATCACGTCATCTACCGCCCCAAGGACCTGAGCGGCCTCGGCGGCACCAAGCTCGGCGTGGTGGCCTGGGGCAACGGCGGCTGTTCCGACGACGGCGCGAGCACCCGCTTCCACCTGCTGGAGATCGCCTCGCACGGGTACCGGTGGATCCTGTATCAACACATCGACGAGGCC
>CAWULT010000186.1:0-6445 GCA_963923455.1 uncultured bacterium | reverse complement strand
CGGCCTCGACGCGGGGCAGGAAGGCGTCCTGCTGCGCCTTGTTGAAGCGGTGGATCTCGTCGACGAAGACGATCGTCCTCCGGCCCGTGGCGCGGCGGCGGAGTTCGGCCGCGGCCATGACCTCCTTGATCTCCTTGATTCCGGAGAGCACCGCGCTGAAGGGCACGAAATGGGCGTGGGTGGCCTCGGCGATGATCCGGGCCAGCGTCGTCTTGCCGGTGCCGGGCGGGCCCCACAGGATGATCGACTGCAGCAGGTCGCGGGCGATGGCCTCGCGCAGCGGCTTGCCGGATCCGAGGATGGCGTCCTGACCCACCATGTCGTCGACCGTGCGGGGACGCATCCGCTCGGCGAGCGGCGTGCCGGCGTCGCCCGCCGGGCGGGAGGGGCGTCCGGGTGCGGGGTCGTCGTCGAAGAGGGAACTGCTCATCGTCGTTGCCGCCTGGCGGCGTAGATCAGCACCGCGCCCGATGCGCCGACGTTCAGGGACTCGACGGGTGGCGCCATCGGGATGGTCACGCGCGCGTCGCAGCGCGCGACCACGTCCGGCGAGAGCCCGAGTCCTTCGCCGCCGAGCAGCAGCGCGACGCGGCCGCGCCAGTCCACGGCGTCCGGGTGCGCGCCGTCTCGGGCGACGGCGGCGACCGTCCGGACGCCGTGGCTGCGCAGGTCGTCGAGTGCGTCCCCGACTGCGAGGCCAGTGACCAGGGGAAGTCGAAACGCGCTGCCCATGCTGCCGCGGAGTGCCTTCCACGAGAACGGATTGGCCGAGGCGCCGCAGACGGCGGCGCCGGTGACGCCCCCGGCCTCGGCCGTGCGCAGCAGGCCCCCGACGTTGCCCGGATCCTGCACGTCCGCGAGGACCAGCACGAAGGCGTCCGGTGGCGCGAAGAGGGCCGCGCGGTTGCCGGGTGTCCGCACCGCGACCGCCGTCAGGCCCGACGGCGTCGTCACAGGGCTGATCGCGGCGCACACGCTGTCGGTGGCCGAGACGACGTCGACGCCGCGGCGGTCGAGGTCGCGGGCGAGGGCACCAGCCTCGGTATCGCCGGTGAGCTGCGACGCGGCCACGACGACGACCTCCAGACGGATGCCCGCGTCGATTGCCTCGCGCACGAGATGCACGCCGTCGAGCAGCAGGCGGCGGCCGCCCGGCTCCGGCGCGCGAGCCAGGGCGCGACAGGCCTGGACGAGGGAGTTCTGGCGGCTGGAGATGGTTCGCACGAGTGACCGTCGATGGCGGGCGCGGCCGGGGCGTCCCAGGGAGCGGGTTGAGCATAACAGACTGTGCTAAAGTCTCAACTCGACGATGAAAGACCGCATTCTCAAGCGTTTCCAGGACGAAATCGCGGCGCTCGACCGTGAGCTGCACGTCGAGCTGCCGAAAGAGATTCAGCGGGCCCGTGAGCTCGGCGACCTGCGCGAGAACGCCGAGTACAAGGCGGCCAAAGAGCGCCAGGAGATCGTCAACGCCCGCATCGCGATGCTCAAGAAGCGGATGGGCGAGATCGCGATGATGAACCTCGACCGCGTCCCGCGCGACAAGGCCGGTTTCGGTTCGACGGTGCATCTCAAGCCCGACACCGGCGGCGAGACGATCGTCTACCAGCTGGTGATGCCCGAGGAGGCCGACGCCGAGAAGGGCATGATCTCCACGTCGTCCCCGATTGGCCGGGCGATCCTGAACAAGGAGGAAGGCGACGCGATCGACGTCGTCACGCCCAACGGCCGCAAGTCGTTCGAGCTCATCAAGCTGATTACCATCCACGACGAGGTGTGAACCAGTACTCTCCTGAGCGCCGCACCGCGGTCGTGCTCGCCGGTACCGGCGCGCACGGGGCGTACCACGCCGGGGTGCTGCGGGCCCTGCAGGAGGCCGGGGTCAAGGTCGACCTGGTCGCGGGGCACGGCGTCGGCGCCGCCAGCGCGGCGGTGGCGGCCATCGACGGCGGGGCTCGCCTGTGGGACGCCAACGGTCTCTGGGCGCAGCCGTCGGTCGCGCAGCTCTATGGCTATACGCGGCTGATCCGCCGGGCCGGATGGCTGTCACTGGCCCTCGTGGTCGTCCTGTTCGCGCCCGTGCTCGTGCTGGTCGGCCTGGCGCTCGTCGTCTATCCGACGGCGTTCCTGCTCGAGACGGTCGGTGCGGAGGCCGGCACGGTCCTGATGCGGGGGTTCACGGCCTGGCTGCAGTCGGCCTTCTCAGGCCCGAACCTGCCGACGCTGATTCCCCGCATCGGCATGATCGTGCTCGCGGCCCTCGTGGCGCTCGTCGCGGCGGGCGCGGCGACGGCCCGGCAGGCGAAGCCGCAGGTGCGCCGCGTCGCGGGCGCGCCGTGGTGGCGGGTCGTCGGCGCGCCGATTGACGCCGAGTCGGCGCGCACGGCGTTCACGGCGACCATCTGGGGACTCATTCGGGGTGCCGCGCCGGCCGGCCGTCAGCCGCTGCTCGAGGTCTCGCGGCGGTTCACCGACGTGCTGCGCGAGAACCTGGGCCAGCCCGGCTTCCGCGAAGTGATGATGATCACGACCGACCTCGACGGGCGGCGCGACCTGGTGGCGGCGCTGCTGCGGGAGCCCTACCGCGGCGAGTTCATGGCGGCGCAGCCCGACCGCGATCGGCGGGCCGAGGTGCTCGACCTCGCCGACTCCGGGCGGGATCGCGCGCTCGACGTGATGGCCGGGGCCCTGACGCCTCCTGTCGTCTGCGAGCCCCATCGGGTGACCTTCGGCGCCGACAGCTACTGGCGGGGCGAGACGCACCGCCTGTGCGACCGGCCCGGCTCGATCACCCGCCTGCTCGAGGAGGTCGCCGCGGCCGGCGTGACCCAGGTGATCGTCGTCGCGGCGAGCAGCGCGTCGTCCGGTCCGCACCGGCTCCCGGCGTCACGGCTCGACGCCCGCTTCCGGCTCGGCGAATTCGTCGTGGCCGCCGAGTCCGCTGCGCTCAGGGACGCCTTCGAGATGGCACGGCTGCGGTTCGACGGTGTCTACCTCATTCGGCCGGCGCACAATCCCATCGGCCCGTTCGACGTCGAGGGCACCTACGACCAGAACTCGGATCGGCAGCAGGACCTCGCCGAGCTGATGGCGCACGCGTACGAGGATGCCTATCGCCAGTTCATCGAGCCGGTCGTCGGGGCGAGTGGCGAGCAACTGGCCCAGCCGCGCCCGTCGGTGACCACCGGGCACGGGCCGTTCGAAACCCTCGAGTCGCCGGGTGCGGCCGCTGGCCCGCCCGCCGACTGGCTGGGCGACGCCGATACGATGCGGTGAGCACGCGGATGCGACGGACCGCGGTCGCCCTCGGGATGGTGGCGGTACTGGCCGCGGGATGCGGGTCTGGCCCGGCAGCCGGCGCGCGGCCGGGCGCCGCGAACCCGACCAGGACGGGCGGCGACTGGTTCAGCGACGTGGCCGCCGAGTCGGGCCTGGCCTTCACCCACGTCAACGGCATGTCGGGCGAGTTCTACCTCGCCGAGATCATGAGCCCCGGCGTCGCGCTGCTCGACTACGACGACGACGGCGACCTGGACGTCTACGCGGTGCAGGGGCAGATGCTCGGCAAGGCAGCCGGCACGACGCCCCCAGGCGGCGAGCCCCTCCGCGACCGCCTGTTCCGCAACGACCTGGAGGTGGCCGCCGACGGCACGCGGCACCTGCGCTTCACGGACGTGACCGCCCGGAGCGGGCTCGACGTGCGCGGATACGGCGTGGGCGTTGCCGCCGGTGACGTCGACAACGATGGCCGGACCGACCTGCTGCTGACCCGCCTCGACGCGACCGTGCTGCTGCACAACAACGGCGACGGCACCTTTCGCGACGTGTCCCGGTCGAGCGGCGTCGACAATGGGGGCTGGCCGGCGTCGGCGTCGTTCCTGGACTACGATCGCGACGGCTGGCTCGATCTCTACATCGCCAACTACCTGTCCTACCGGGTGGAGTCCGACACCGACTGCTTCGCCCGGAGCGGCGCGCCCGCCTACTGTTCGCCCGCCTCGTATCGCGGCCAGGGCGACCGGCTCTATCGCAACCGCGGCAATGGCACGTTCGAGGACGTGACGTTGAAGGCCAGGATGGGCGGGGAAGCGCTCCCGGGGCTCGGCGTCGTCAGCGCGGACGTCAACGGCGACGGCTGGGCTGACATCTACGTGGCCAACGACGGCACGGCCAACCTGCTGTGGATCAACCAACGCAACGGCACGTTCGCGGAGACCGGGTTCGCGTCGGGCTCGGCGCTGAGCGGGGACGGCAAGCCCGAGGGCAGCATGGGCGTCGACGCCGGCGACGTCGACAACGACGGTGACGAGGACCTGGTGATGACGCACATCGCCGGCGAGGGCCACAACCTGTACGTCAACGACGGCACCGGTCTCTTCGAGGACCGCAGCACGGCGGCCGGCATCGGCCCCGCCAGCCTGGCGTTGACGGGCTTCGGGGCCGGACTCGTGGACGTCGACAACGACGGCTGGCTCGACGTGCTGAGCGTCAGCGGCGCCATCCAGATGAACGAGACGCTCGTGCGGCAAGGCGACCGCTTTCCGTTGCGGCAGCGCATGCAGCTGCTGCGCAACGCCGGCGGCCGCTTCGAGGACGTCAGTGCCGCTGCCGGCGCCGTGTTCGCCAGCGAGGCGGTGGGCCGGGGCGCCGCGTTTGGCGATGTCGACAACGACGGCGACGTCGACGTGGTGGTGGCGACCAACAACGGCCCGCTGCGGCTGCTGCGCAACGACCGCGGCCAGCGACAGCATTGGCTCGGCCTGCGGCTCGTCGACCGGTCGGGGCGCGACGCGCTGGGGGCGCGGGTCGAAGTGACGCGCCAGGCCGCGCCGTCGCGGCTCGTGCGCCGGGTCCACGCCGACGGCAGCTATGCGTCGGCCAGCGATCCCCGAGTGCTCGTGGGCCTGGCCGCCGTCACGGAGGTGCCTCGGGTGCGCGTGACGTGGCCGGACGGTACGACCCAGGCCGTGGCCGTGCGCATCGACGCCTGGCAGACGGTTCGCCAGGAGGCCGCACGGTGACCTGGCGGCCCCGCCTGGGCAGGGCTGCGTCGGTGCTGCCGGTCGTTGCCGCCGTGACCATCGCGTGCGGCGGCGGACGCGACGGGACGACGGGTGGCGCGGGGCGCCAGGCCGTTCCCACGGGGGAGGCAGCGGCCGGCGGCGCTTCGCGCGCCGGTGATCGAGGCGCGGCAGGCACCGTGGCCCTTGCACCAACCGAGCTGCCGGACCTTTCGCGGGTGGAGCCGGCGCTGCGCGAGCGCGTGATGGCGAGGCAGGCCAGCCTCGCGGCCGTGACGGGCTCGCCTGCAGCCTCGCCGGAGGCCAGGGCCTCGGCGTACGGGGAAGTCGGGAAGCTCCTGCTGGCGGCCGAGTTCTACGACGCGGCCGAGCCCTACTTCGCGAATGCGCGGGTGCTGGCGCCGGCAGACCGGCGCTGGCCGTACTACCTGGGCCACGTGCTTCGGCTGCGGCAGGATCCGGCCGGGGCCGTCCAGGCCTTCGAGGCGGCCCGCCGGCTGAAGGACGACGACGTGCCGACGCTCGCGTGGCTCGGACGGCTCCAGATCGACCAGGGCCGCACGGCCGACGGCGCGGCCCTGCTCGAGCGCGTGCTCGCGCTCGACCCGGGGTCCGCGCTGGCGCACGCCGCACTGGGGCGGGCCGCCCTCGGCGAACGGCGCTACCAGGAGGCCGTCGATCACCTCGAGCGGGCGTTGGCCTCCGCGCCCGCGGCCCTCGGGCTGCACTACCCACTGGCCGGCGCCTATCGCGGTCTGGGTCAGGCCGCGCAGGCCGATGCGCACCTGCGCCTGTTCAAGGACGTCGACATCTCGGCCAACGACCCGCTGATGGACGAGGTGGGCCGACTGCTGCAGACCTCGCTCGACTACACGGTGCGCGGCACGCGTGCCCTCGATGCGCGGCGCTGGGCCGAGGCGGCCGCCCTCTTCCGCAAGGGCCTCGAGCTGTCTCCCGCCGACCCCATCCTGCACTCGAATCTGGGCACCGCGCTCTTTCTGTCGGGCGACGAGGCCGCGGCCGTACCGCAGTTCGAAGAGGCGCTGCGGCTGCTGCCCGGCTATGCGAAGGCCCACTTCAACCTGGGCGTGATCTTCGACGCCGCCGGGCGCGACGACGAGGCGGTGGCGCACCTGGCGCAGGCGGTGGCGAGCGACCCGGCGCTCGTCGACGCGCGCCTGACGTTGGCCGATGCCTTGCGCCGGACGGGCCGGCCCGAGGCGGCGCTCGAACACTACGCCGCGATCCTGCGCACGGACCCCGGTGCGAGCCGGGCGCGGTTCGGCCAGGCGATGGCGCTCGTGCGGCTGCGGCGCTTCGGCGAGGCCAGGGCCTCGCTCGAAGCGGGCACGGCGGCGTACCCGGACCAGCCCGGCTTCGCGCACGCGCTGGCGCGCGTGCTGGCGGCGGCGCCCGACGATGGC
>CAWULT010000185.1:0-6461 GCA_963923455.1 uncultured bacterium | reverse complement strand
TGGTGGGCGGCGTCGACCGCGGGTCCTGCCCGGCGGCCGAGATCGCCACGCCGCCCACCATCACGGCCACGAGGGCCACTCCCACGAGCCCGCCCACCAGGCGGGCCACCGTCTGTTGCTGCATCATCGGATCCTCCTCAATGCTTCCTGACCGATTAGACGGGAACGCCGGTGACGGCGCTGCGGCTGACCGGTGAAAAATCGGTGACAGCGGAGGCCCGGTCACGGAACCCCTCATAATCGACCCGAGACGGACATGGCCCATACCGCACCGCGCCGCGTGCTCGTCGTCGAGGACGATCGCCACATCCGGGAGCTCGTGTGCCTGCACCTGGGCCTCGAGGGGCTCGAGTGCGTCGAGACCGACACCGGCCCCGATGCGCTTCGGCTGGCCCAGGAGCGGCCATTCGACCTGGTCGTGCTGGACCTGATGCTGCCGGGCGTCGACGGCATCTCCGTCTGCCGCGCCGTCCGGCGCCAAGGTGCCAACCGCGACGTGCCGATCCTGATGCTGACGGCTCGTCAGGACGAGGCGGACACGGTCCTCGGCCTCGAGAGCGGCGCCGACGACTACCTCACGAAGCCGTTCGGCGTGCGCGAGCTGGTGGCCCGCGTGCACGCGCTGCTCCGCCGTTCGCGCGCACCACTCACCGGCGAGCCGGCCGGCGATCGTCCGCTGTCGGTCCACGGCCTGGAGCTCGACCCGGCGCGCCGCAGCGTCCGCGTGCGCGGCACGCCGGTGGAGATGACGCGGCAGGAATTCAGCCTGCTCTACGTGCTGGCGTCGCACCCGGGCATCGTCTTCACGCGTGAGCGGCTGCTCGCCAAGGTGTGGCAGGGCCAGGCGTACGTGACCGAGCGCAGCGTCGACACGCTGATCAAGCGGCTGCGCCGGAAGGTCGAGGAGGATCCGGGCGCGCCGCGCCTCCTCCAGACGGTATGGGGCGATGGCTACAAGTTCGCCGACGTCTAGCCCCGTCTGGTACCGCAGCCTGTACTGGCGCATCGCGCTGGGCTTCCTGCTGTGCCTGGCCGGCATCATCGCCGCGCAGGCCCTCGTGCTGGTCTGGCTGCTGTCGCGCGACACGCCCCCAGGCCCGCCCCCGCGCGCGCTCGCGCGGCTCGTCGCCGGTGACATCGCCGCGGCCCTCGCCGCCGACCCGGGCGTCGACCTCGCGCGCTACGTGCGCGAGGAGTACCAGCAGCGCCTGTCGCCGTTCTTCGTGGTAATGATCGACGGCCGTGTCGTCGCCAGCAGCGGCGCGTCTCCCGACGCCACGGCCATCGCGGATGCACGCGCGCTGGCCAGGCGGCTGGCCGAGGCGCCACGGGAGGCGCCCGGCCCACGCGGCCTGGGGCGCCTGCGGGAGGACGCCGGCGTGCGCGACGAGCTTGGTCCCCCGGGGCCCGGACGGCGCGGCCGGTTCGGCAGGGGCGGTGATCGCCCCCCACGCGTCGGGCCCGTTCTGTTCGCCGTCAGCCCGCCAGGGCCGATCGTCGTCGGCGGACGGGTGCTGGGCGTCGTGGTGCCGGAGGCGCAGACGCTGTACGGGCGGCTCGGGCCGGCGCTGATCACGAGCGGCCTGGTGCTGCTGCTGCTCGGCGCGGGCCTCGCCTCGCTCGTCGTGGTCGGCCCCGTGCGCGGCCGGCTGCGCGACGTCGAGGCCGCCGCCGCTCGGATCGGGGCCGGCGACCTCAAGGCACGGGCCCGCGAGGACGGCGGCGACGAGGTGGCGGCGCTGGCACAGGCGTTCAACCGGATGGCCGCGGACCTCGACGCCCGGGCCGCCCAGGTCGCCGAGGCCGACCGCGCGCGCCGGCTCCTGCTGGCCGACGTGTCGCACGAACTGCTGACGCCCTTGACCTCGATGCGGGGCTACCTCGATACGCTGGCGATGCCCGCAGTGGTGGCCGACGCCGGAACGCGCGCGCGCTACCTCGGCATCGTCAGCGACGAGACCCATCGGCTGGAGCAGATCGTCGGCGATCTGCTGGACCTGGCGCGCCTCGAGGGCAGCCACGCGCCGCTCGACGTGCAGGACGTCGCGATCGAGTCGGTGTTCGGCCGGACGGTCGATCGGCACGCGCGGGCGGCCCAGGACAGGCAGGTTCGCCTCGTCACCCGCATCGGGCCCGGCGCCGAGATCGTCCGGGGCGACCCGCGGCGACTGGAGCAGGCGGTACAGAACCTCGCGGCCAACGCGCTGCGGCACACGCCGGCGGGCGGTGAGGTGGTGATCGAGTGCGACCTCGACGGCGGCGACGCGGTGATCGCCGTCCGGGACAGCGGTGAGGGCATCGCCCCGGAGCACCTGGCGCACGTCTTCGACCGCTTCTACAAGGCGGACGCCTCGCGAAGCGGATCGTCGACGGGCAGCGGCCTGGGCCTGTCGATCGTCAAGGCCATCGTGGAACGTCACGGCGGGCGCGTGACCGTCGCGAGCCAGCCCGGCAGGGGCACCACTTTCACGCTGCGCCTGCCGGCCGGGCCCGATCGCGCCTGAACGGGCTGACGGCGCGAGGCCTCAGAGTTCCTTCGTCATCTCGATCATCGTGCGGCGGAAGCCAGCCTTGGCGAAGAGGCGCTGGGCCGCGCCGTTCTGCTCGGCCGTCCACAGCACCACCCTGGGCGCGCCGTGCGCCCTGAGCCACTGCGCCGCGGCGTCGAGCAGCGCCGTGGCCACGCCGGCGCGGCGCACCGCATCGTCGACGGCCACGTCGTGGATGAAACCGGCCGCATCGCGCAGTTCCTTCCACGACAGGGGCTCGAGGCCCGCGTAGACATAGCCGACGACGGCGCCGTCGCGCTCGGCCACCAGCACGACGGCCTCGGCCTCGTCGAGCTGGGTGCCGAGAAACCAGGCGTATCCGTCCTCGGAGTTCGCGCGCGGCGCCATGAAGCGCTGCGGGTCGAACGCGTGGTGCGCACGGAGCAGCATGGCCCCGAGGCGCCCGAGGGCGGGCAAGTCGGCCCGTGTCGCGTGGCGGATCTGCACGGGTGGGCTAGACATGGACCGCGAACTCAGGGCACCTGCACGGTCACGGCCGCGCCGTACAGCATGGTGCGGTCGTCGTCGCGCGCGGCCCACTCGAGCAGGGTGCCGGTATCGGGCGTCACGATGGCGTCGTGCACCGTCCGGCCGTTCACCGTCACGATCACCGGCCGCGCGAAGTCCACGACGTCCGGCGACAGGAGCAGCCTGAAGGTCTGCACGCCGCGCGTCCGCACGTCGAAGGCGTTGCCACGCCGCACGGCGTCGACGCGACCCGACGGACGGGACCGGTCGTACAGCGGCACGTCGCGGCCCGGCGTCACCGAGACGGTGTTGACGTCGGGCAGCGCGACGTCGGACGGCCTTCGCCCCAGACGGTCGACGACCACCCAGCGGAAGCGGTTGTAGCGGTCGGTCCGTTCCGTTTCCCAGGACACGCGATCCGGATGCGCCGCCCGCGGATGCGCGGCGACGAAGGCCTCGTAGCGGGGCCGCTCCTGCGGCCACCAGCTCACGTCGTGCCCGGCCTCGGGATACACCTGGAACACGAGCGGCACGCCCGCCCGCGCGAACAGGTCGATGAGCGGCGCCACTGAGGCGGCCGGATAGAGCCGGTCCCGCCCGCCGTTGACGACGTAGGTCGGGCAATTGGCGAGGTTCCCCGGGAACAGTTCGCCGTCAGCGCCGACGTCGGGGTTGGCGAGCACGGACGGGTGCCCGTTGAGCGGCAGACAGGCCGCCCACGGGGTGCCCGCGCGCATGCCGAGGAAATACGTCCCGGTTCCGCCGTCCGAGATGCCGGTGACGTAGACGCGGGACTCGTCGACGTTGTACCGGCGCTTGAGCCGGTCGACGAGCCCGAGCACGTTCTCCACCTGGCCCCACGTCCACCACTCCGACCCGGCCCAGGCCCGCGGGTGCAGCACGATCTCGCCATCGATCGGGATGCGGTTGGCGAGTGGTCGCGCGGGCTCGCCGCCCGGCCCTGGCGCCTGGCGGCCGACACCGCCGTGCAGCGTCAGCCTGAGCGGCCACTTCCGCGCGGGGTCGTAGGCGGCCGGGATCTCGGCGGCGTTGTCCAGCGCGGTGCCGCCGGTGGACGTGGGCAACTCGACACGGCCCGTCCGCGCTGCGCCGTACGGGCGACCGGCCTTCAGCCGCGCGAGGACCTGGTCGAACGTCGCGCCCGAGGCGCCGACGCGCGCAGCGCGCCGGCCGGCCTCGGCCGGCGAGTCCGCGTCCCAGAACGCGCGCAGCGCCGGCTCGAGCGCCGCGGGCACCCCGGGCGTCTGGGCCCGCACCAGGGACAGCCCGCCTGCGAGCGCCACGACGACACCGGCAACACCCAGGCGACGGAGGGAGACAGGCCGCATGGCGGTATATCTTATGTGCATGCCGACCTGCGCGGTGCGCGCGCTGCTGGTGCTCGCGGTGGCCCTGCTGGCGTCCGCGCCCCGGCCCTCGGCCCAGGGCATCGCTCCCCTGGGGCCACTCGACGCCGACGGCCGCGTTCCGTACTTCATCGCGGCCGGCAGCGCGGGCTCCGGCTTCAGGCCTGGCGATCGCCAGCTCGCGCAGTGGGCGCTCGAGGCCTGGCAGCGTGCCGCCGGCGGGGCGCTGCGCTTCGAGGCGTCCGACGAAGCCGAGGCGCTGGTCCGCGTCATCTGGGCCACGCCGGGCGAGGGGCAGTACGGCGAGATGCGCGGCCTTCGGGTGCGCGGACGCCGCGGCGCCGCCGTGTTCATCCGTCCCGACACCGAGGCGCTCGGGCCCGACATCGCGAGCCTCACCCGCCAGGACCCGCTGTGGCGCGACACGATCGTCTACCTGACGTGCCTGCACGAGCTGGGGCACGCCGTGGGCCTGAGCCATACGTCGGACTTCCGCGACATCATGTACTCGTTCGGATACGGCGGCGACATCCCGGCCTACTTCCGTCGCTACCGCGACGCGCTGACGGGCCGCGCCGACATCGCGTCGGTGTCTGGCCTGTCGAGCGCCGACGTCGCAAGGGCCCGGGCGCTCTATGCGGGCGCTCTCGACGGGGCCAGGACGAAGTAAACTAAACCGTTCAGTTACGGGCCATGGCGGCCCGTTCCGACGCCAGGACCTCCCGATGAAGCGTCTGCTGCCCCTCCTGCTGCTCCTCGCCGCCGGCGGCGCCGGCTACTGGTACACGAGCCGCCCGCCGTCGTCGCTGGTGCTGACCGGCATCGTCACCACCAACGAGATCGTCGTGAGCCCGCAGATCCAGGGCCGCCTGAGCCAGCTGCTCGTCGCCGAGGGCGAGACGGTGTCCAGGGGCCAGCTGCTGGCCGTGATGGCACCCGACGAGCTGAAGGAGGAGCGCGCCTTCTACGCCTTCAGCGCGGACGGCGCCGGCTCGCAGGTGCGCGAGAGCGAGGCCGCGCTGCGGCTCCAGGAGCGGCTGACGACGGACCAGATCGCCCAGGCGCGAGCCACCCTCGCGTCGACCGAGTCACAGCAGGCGGCCGCCCAGGCCGAGCTCGATCAGGCCCGGGTCACGCTGAACCGGGCGCAGGAGCTGCTCAAGGGCGGCATCGGGACCCAGGAGCAGGTCGACACGGCCCGCACCGCGCAGCAGGTGGCACAGTCGCGCCTGACCACGCTCGCGCGGCAGATCGAGGCACAGCGGGCCGCGGTCGCCCTGGCCGAGTCGAACGCGGAGCAGGTGACCGTGCGCCGCACCCAGGTCCGGGTCAGCCAGCAGCAGCAGGCCGCCGCCACCGCCCAGCGCGCGAAGGCGGACGTGCGCCTCGGGTACACCGAGATCCACGCGCCGATCGACGGCTTCGTCGACGTCCGCGCGGCACACCAGGGCGAGGTGGTCTCGCCGGGTCAGGCGGTGCTGACGCTGGTGAACCCCGACGACCTCTGGGTGCGGGCCGACGTCGAGGAGACCTACGTGGACCGCGTCAAGGTGGGCGACACGTTCACCGTGCGGCTGCCGTCGGGCGAGGAACGCCAGGGCACCGTCTTCTACCGCCGTGCCGACGCCGGTTTCGCGACGCAGCGCGACGTCAGCCGCACCAAGCGCGACATCCGCACCTTCGAAATCCGCCTCCGGGTGGACAACAAGGACCGCCGGCTCGCCGTCGGCATGACGGCCTACGTGCTGCTGACGCTGTCATGACCGGCACGATCGAGGTCGCGGACATCGTCAAGCGCTTCGGCGACTTCACCGCCGTCAAGGGCATCAGCTTCCGCGTGGAGGCCGGCGAGGTCTTCGGCCTGCTCGGCCCGAACGGCGCGGGCAAGTCGACCCTGATCCGGATGCTGACGACGCTGCTGACGCCGACCTCGGGCACGGCACGCATCAACGGCTTCGACGTCGCCACGCAGGCCGACGACGTGCGCCGGTCGATCGGCGTGATCCCGCAGGCCATGACGAGCGACCTCGAGCTGAGCGTCGAGGAGAACCTGCTGATCTTCGCCAAGCTGTACAGC
>CAWULT010000184.1:0-6534 GCA_963923455.1 uncultured bacterium | reverse complement strand
TTGCGTTGGCGTAGATCCTCGACGGGTCGCGCTGCATCTGGTCGACCAGCCAGTTCCGGAAGGCGACGAGGTGGCTCGCCGTCCGCGCCGGGTGACCCGCCACGTCGGGCTCGTCGACCCGCGGCCACGCGGCGAGCTGCTGCCGCCACTGCGCGTCCATCGGCACGCCCCAGTCGGCGAGCCGCCGCCAGTCCTCTTCGTACACCACGCCGCGCGCGTACGGCCGATCCCCGGTGAACGCGAGGTCGCTGCCGGCGAAGGCCACGGGGTTGCAGCCGAGCAGGAGCGCCAGATCGAAGGCCGACGTCAGCACCGACCCCCAGGCGCGCAGGCGGCCGACGCCGCACCCCTGGGCGCGCAGCCATGGCCACGGCTCGTGATCCGAGACGCAGAAGAAGAACGTCCGGCCGCGGAACGCCATGAGCGCCTCGGCGTCGAGGCTGCCCTCGGCGACGAGACAAGTCTGCGGGCACGGCGGCAGGTCCGCGAGGTGGCGGGCGTTGGCCTCGCTGGGGTCGACGGCGACGATGACGTGCGGGACCACGCCCGCCGACAGCAGGGCACGGGCCGCGGTGTCGACGGCAATCACGAGCGCCCGGTGCTGCACGGCGCGCAGGTCATCCAGGTTCCGATCGAGCGACGGGCCGGCCCCGACGACGACGGCGGGCACGCTGGCCGCGATGCCCGCCAACGACGCGACGTCGCCCTCTTCGGCCAGCCGCCGGAGGTTGCCGAGCGTGTTCAGCAGGTACCGCCCGCCGAAGGCACGGCGTGCCTCGGCATTGGCCTGCGCGTCGAAAAGGACACGCGCAACGAGGGCGCGGGCGGCTTCGACACGATCGGGATGCAGACGCGCCAGCACGGGGTTCACGACGACCGCCGGTTCTCGCACGCCGTCGCCGAACAGGCGCCACCCGTCGCTCGCGCCCGTGAACTCCGGCGCGACCAGCACGCGCAGCCGGCCCGTCGAGAGCCAGGGGCCCCAGTCCCGCCGCGCCAGCCACGTGGCGACCATGTCCGGCTCGATCTCGACCGCCAGCACCCGTCCGGTCCAGCCGCGCCGTTCGAGCGCATCGAGCACATATCCTGGCCCGAGCCCGATCACCGCCAGCACGCCGGCGCCGGGCTGCGCGTCCAGCGCGGCGGCCACGGCGCAATCGGCCTCGCGCTGCGGGTCGCGCGCGTGGAGCGCCACCGGGCCTCGCGGCCCGTCGACGCGCCAGGCACCGTCGACCAGTCGCACCCGCCCCGCCGGCGCCGGGACCTCGACGCCCGGCTGCGCCGCGGCCCACGCCGCGGCGTTGGCAGCCGCCAGGTCCAGCGGCACCGGACGTCCGGTCCCTGCGGTCACGCCGCCCCCGTGACGCGGGCGGCATGCGCCGCATCGAAGTACCCCAGACACACCTGAGCGGCACGCAGCGGAGACAGATGGCGCGACGCGAATGCGGCCGATGCCGCCCCGGCCCGGGCCCGCGCTTCCGGGTCGGCGAGCGCCGCCAGGTGCGCGGCCACCTCGGTGGGCGTCGCCGCGTGCCGGACGGGCCACGGCTCGGCGAACAGCCCCTGCTGGATCCGGGGGTGCACGCTGGCCACGACGGGCCGCCCCATCGCCAGCGCGTCGAGCGTGGACATGCCCGGAAACGACTCGCCGAACTGATCGCAGACGACGTCGGCCTCCGCCAGCGCCCGGTGGAACGCGTGCAGACCGACCTCGTCCTGCCATTCCACGTGCGGGGCCAGCCCCAGTTCGCGGACGAGTGCCTCCGTCTCCGCCACGTGCAGCCCCTTGCGGAACAGGACGAGCGTCAGCCGTCGTCCGGCCGCCACGTGGGCGGCCGCGCCGTGCAGCAGGACGTCGGTGCCCTTGTGATCCTGGGTGCAGAACCCGGGCGGCATCGGTCGCACCCAGTTCAGCCGTGCCGCGTTGACGACGCGCAGCCCACGCCGGCCCGCCGCCGGCGGCACAGGACGCAGAATCGGGTCCGCGAAATAGAAGAACTCGCGGCGCGTGTCGGGCACGCCGAGCCCATCGAGGATGGTGTCCATCACGGGCACGACCCCGCGCGGCGGCGCGCTCACGGCCCGCGCCGTCCGCACCCCGCGCCGCTGCCGATCCACGAACTCTCGCAGCCGCCGCTGCACCAGCTGCCCGCCGGGCGAGGCCGCATAATCCTCCGACCAGTCTGCCGTGCGCGTCCGAAGCAGGTCGGGGTTGGCGTAGCCCGTCAGGTCGGAGCCGGTCATGAACGCCACCGCCGGCAGCGGGCAGAACTGCAGCAGCGACGGTCCCAGATCGTTCAGCACCAGTCCCCCACTCCCGCCGGCGAGGAAGTTCAGCACGCCGTGGAGGCGCAGGCCACCGACCAGGAACTCCTCCTCCGGGATGTCCGCGCAGTCGAGGATCCAGTCCGGATAGCGACGCGCCAGCTCCGGAAACCGGCTTTCGGGGCGGTGCAGGGGCTCGCGCCGGTTCACCACGAGCATCGCCTCGTGACCGAGCGCCCGCAGGGCCAGGGCGAGCTGCAGCGGATAGTTGTTGGTGTTGCCGAAGATGCCGATCCGCATGCGCCCGTCAGGCCGCGCGCTCGTTCGGCGCCAGGCTCGTGATCCAGTGCCGCGCGTCGGGCCCGCAGTTGGCGACCAGGTCGATCACGGACAGCGAGCCGTCGAAGGCCCCCCACTGCTGTGGATAGGGTTCGTACGCGTAGCGCTTGTACTCCACCTGGATGCCCGCCGCCGACAGGCGGCCCTCGTCGAGGTAGGCGCGCGCGCTCGGCCCCGACACATAGGTGCGGGCGCCGGCGGCCGTCAGCAGGCTGAGGAGGCGCTCGGTCCTGGCGCCCGCGGGCGCGAATTCCGACGACAGCCGGATCGGCGTCGTGATGCCGAGGTACGCGGCCACGGCGCGCAGCAGCGCCACGTTGAGCGCGCTGATCGTCGGATGGCCGGCATCGTAGGCGGGCGCGAGCAGCGCCAGCACGTCGTCCACGTACGGCGCGCGGGCGTAGTTCAGCGCCACGCTCCGCCGATGATCGCGCGCCCAGGGCCGCGCGTGGTCGATCGCGGCATCCTCGATCCGCGTGCTGCGATCGTGCGTCACCGGCACCGTGATCCAGGCCGCCCCTCGCGGCGTCTTGATCCGGTTGCGGTTGCGCCAGTCGCGCGCGGTGTACTGGACGTCGTCGAGCGCGATGAACAGGTCCACCGACTGCAGCACGTCGAAGTACCCGCGCCACGGCAGGTAGCTCGACTGGATGATCGCCACCCGCACGTCAGCCCCTCCGCCGCGCGACGAACAGCTTCCGCGTCAGCTGCTGCGCCCGGTCGTAGCGGCCGCTGCCGAGGATCCGGTCGGCGATGGCCCCGTCCACGCCGTCATAGCAGGAGAACGCGTCGTCGAAGCAGATCCATCCGCCGGGGAGCAGGAACCGCTCGATGACCTCGATTTCGCGGCAGACGGCCTCGTAGCTGTGTTCCCCGTCGACGAACGCCAGGCGGCACCGCAGGCCGGCCGGCGCCTCGGCGGCGAAGAGCTCGAGGGTGCCCTGGAACGGGCGGACGACGTCGGTCAGGCCCGCGCGCGCGATCGTCCGATCGAAGATCTCCCGGACGCTGTGGCACGTGCGGTACACGGGCTCGATGTCGCGCGCGAACGGCTCGGCCCAGACGCGCTGGTCCTGGCACGACCGCACCTCGCGGCCGCGGACCTGGACCACGAGCGAATAGGTGCCGTCGGCGTTGCGGCGCCAGTCACCGCGCGCCGGGAACAGGTCGACGGCGTGCACGGCCGTGCCGCCGGCCGCCTGCGCGGCCAGCCCGAGGGCCACCGCCGAGCGGCCGCACCACGATCCGATCTCGATCACGTCGCCCTCGAGCGGCGAGGCGAAGACCAGGTTGTACAGGGCCGCGAGCTGGTCGCCCGGCGACCAGCCCGGCACGGCCGCCACGAGTTCCTCGATCCGCGCCACGGCGGGTGTCGTCGTCACCGCCGTCGTCATCGCGCCGGCTCCCCAGTGATGAAGGCCCCGACGAGGTCCGCATAGCGATCGCCCTGCCCGGGCCAACGCGTGGTCTCCCAGTCCGGGCACTGGCCGCAGAAGGCGTGGGCGCCGAAGTCGTTGGCCAGGTGGGCGGCCCGGAGCCGCTCGTAGGCCGGCCCGCGCCAGGCCTCGGCGATCGTCGTCTTCCGGTAGTCGGCGATCACCGATCCGTGCACCCAGTCGGACGGGCAGAAGGCCAGGTCGCCCCGCGCGTTGACCGCCACGCGTTCCCACGGGTAGAGGCAGGGCCGGCGGTCCAGCGCCCGCGTCGCCGACCGGCGCAGGTCCGCCAGCTCGATCTTCGCGCCCGAGCACGAATGCTGGCGGCGGATCACCACGGCGTGCGCGCCGGCGTCCCGCCAGAAGCGCTCGAAGTCGGCCGTCTCGGCCGCGTTCTCGGCCTGCTCGACGTAGCTGACGACGACCCGCGTCGCGGCCCGCGCCTCGCGCACCCAGGCGAGCAGGCGCAGCACGTTGGCGCGTGTCACCTCGAGCCGGCCGTTGCGGCGGATGCGGGCGTACGTCTCGGGGCGGAACGCGTCGATGCTGACGTCGATCATGTGGACGCCGGCCTCGAGCAGCCGCGTCGTCCGCCGCTCGTTCATGATCGTGCCGTTGGTCGTCAGGGTCACGTAGACGCCCGAATACCGGACGGCCTCGTCCAGCAGGTCGTAGGCCCGCGGATGCGCGAGTGGCTCGCCGTTGCTGGCGTAGCGGATGTACTGCGTGCGGCCGGCCCCGTGGCGCCGCACCTCGTCCACCATCTTCGCGTTCAACGCCGGGTCCAGGAAGCGGCCGGCGTAGTGCTCCGACGCCTTGAAGTCGGGGTGTGGGCAGTGCACGCAGGCCAGGTTGCAGACCTCCGTGATGTCCATCAGGACCTGCGACGGGAACTCCGCCGGCAGGCCGGGACCGAATCCGTAGTGGACGCCCTCGGCCGGAGCCGCACAGGTCGCCACGCTCATGAGGCCATCCTTTCGTGTCGGGCCGCGGCCAGCACCTCGAGCAGGTGCCCCGCGACGTACTCGGCGTCCGCGACGTCCATGCTGGCGCTGATGGGCAGCGTCAGGATACGCGTCGACAGGCGCTCGGTGTACGGCAACGCCGCGCGGCTGCCGAACGCCGGCATCCGGTGCAGGGGCGGATAGTGGATGCTGGCACCGACGTTACGCCGCCGGAGTTCGAGCAGCACCGCGTCCCGGGTCGTGCCCATCGCCTCGAGTGGCAGGCGCACGACGAACAGGTGCCGCGCGTGCCCCGGGTGCAGCACCCGGGCCTGCAGCCCGAGGGCCAAAGGCGCCCCGGCCAGACGATCGGCGTAGTGCCGGGCCACGGCGAGCCGGCGGACGGCGAACGCAGTCTGCCGTCGCAGCTGCACGCGACCGATCGCCGCCTGCAGGTCGGTGAAGTTGGCCTTGTAGCCGATCTCCTGCACCTGCAGCGCCGCCAGGACGTGGGGGGTCGTGAAGCGCCTCCACGCATCGACCGGCAGCCCGTGCTGCCGGAGCGAGCGGAGGCGATCAGCCATCGCCGGGTCGGCCAAGGCGATCGCACCGCCCTCCCCGGTCGACAGGTTCTTGTTCGCGTAGAAGCTGAAACAGGTCGGGTTGCCGCTGCCGCCGACGGGCGTGCCGTCGGGATAGGCCGCGCCGAGGGCATGGGCCGCGTCCTCGACGATCGCCACGTGCGCGGGCAGCGCAGCGCGCAGCGCCGCGACGTCGACGGCCAGGCCGCCCATGTGTACCGCGATCACGGCGCGGGTCCGCGGCGTCAGGTGCGGCCGGACCGTCTCGGGCGACAGCACCAGGGTGTCGGGGGCGACGTCGCAGAAGACCGGCCGGGCACCGAGGTGCACCGCGACGCTGGCCGTGCTGCACCACGTGAGGCTCGGGCAGATCACCTCGTCCCCCGGCTCGATGCCGAGCGCGAGCAGCGACAGGAAGAGGGCCGATGTGCACGAGCTGACAGTGACGACGTGCGGCGCACCCACCGCGTCGGCGAGTTCGCGCTCGAAGGCGATCGTCTCCTGCCCCATGCCGACCCAGCCGGAGCGCATCACCGCTGCCACGGCCGCGATCTCGGCGTCCCCGAAGTCCGGCCGGCCGAACGGCAGATAGGTGTCGCGGATCTCCATCACGCCTCCGTCACGCGCACGCGGCCGCTGGCGCCGCGGGCGACGCGTATCCGAATTGCGCACGGACCTCCGCCGCGCGGCCCGCGATGGCGGCCCGCAGCGCGTCCGGCACGAGCGCCCGGTGACGGGCGGCCGTGTCGGCGTCGATCGCCGGCAGCACGTACCGGTGCCGGTCGAGCCCGCAGAATCGCTCCACGTCGGCCAGGATGCGGCGCGGGGTCCGGACGAGGTCTTCGTAACGGACGACGTGCAGCTGCCCGGCGTGCGCGCCCATCTGCGGCGCGACGCCGCCGTTCACCCGTGTCCAGTACTCCACCCACATCCGCCCGCCCCCGTCCGCGTGAAACCGCGGGTCCCGCC
>CAWULT010000183.1:0-6820 GCA_963923455.1 uncultured bacterium | reverse complement strand
CAACGGCAACGGCTATTCGGCCGAGTGGCAGAAGGAGGCCGCGAAGCGGAAGCTCTTGAACCACAAGAACACCGTGGACGCGCTGCCGGAGATGGTGACGCCCGACGCGATCAAGCTGATGGAGCGCTTCAAGGTGCTCAACGCGCGCGAGATGCACGCGCGCTACGAGATCTTCCTGGAGAACTACAACAAGACGATCAACATCGAGGGCCAGCTGATGGTGCTGATGGCCAACCGGTACATCCTGCCGGCGGCGCTCGAGTACCAGAAGCAGATCGGGCAGAGCGTGCAGGCCGTCAAGGCGGCTGGCGGTCAGTCCGTGCAGGGCAAGAAGCTGTTGGCCAGCTACACGAAGCTGGTCGACAAGTTCAAGGCCCAGACCGACGCCCTGGCCAGCCTGCTCGAGCACGGCGGTGGCTCGGCCGAGAAGCACGCGAAGTACATGCGCGACAAGGTCATTCCCGCGATGAACACGTTGCGCGGCCTGGGCGACCAGATCGAGGTGGCGTCACCGCACGAAGTCTGGCCGCTCCCGACCTATCGCGAGATGCTGTTCGTCAAGTAGACGAGGGCGGACTCGGTCCTTCGACGAGGCGAGCCGGTGCACCGGCTCGCCTCGTGTCGTTTCGGGGCTGCGCCCCGGGGCCCCGGGGGGCGTTCCGGCACCCGCGCGGCATTACCAAATCCGGCTATGGCTTTCCAGCCGTGAAAGCCCGAGCGGCCGGTCACGATGCCGCACGGAGGCCCGGTGTAGACTTAGGGGTCCGCTCGGCTCACTGCCCAGCGGCGTGACCACATGGGTATTCTCGAAAAGCTCCGTCCTGCTCCCCGTTGGAAGCACGCCGACCCCGCGGTCCGCGTGTCGGCGATCTACGAACTCGGCCCGGCCGACGGCGAGGTCCTGCGGACGCTCGCGCGGGAGGACGCGGAACCGCGCGTCCGGCGTGCGGCCGTCGCGCGACTCGACGACCTCACGGTCCTCACCGACGTGGCGCGGAGCGACCCCGATGAGGACGTGCGCGCCGAGGCGGTGCGGAATCTCGTGGGACTGGCCGCCGAGACCGACGAGCCGGGCCGCGCCAACGAGGTCGTCGCGACGCTCGCGGGGCTGGGGCGCACCAAGGAGATCGTGGTGATCGTCCGGGAGGCTGCGCACGCGGCCGTGCGGGCGGCCGTCGTCGACGCCATCGCCGATCAGAAGTCGCTGGGATCGGTGAGCCGGCAGGCGGCCGACGGGAGTACGCGCCTCCGCGCGCTCGCCCGCGTGACCGACGCCGAGGAACTGCTCAACGTCGCCACCAAGTCCGAGCACACGGACGCCGCGGTGGCCGCGCTCGAACGCATCGAAAGCCCGGACGACCTCCAGACCATCGCCCACCGCGCGCGCAACAAGGTCGCGGCGCGGCGGGCGCGGACCAAGCTCAGGGAGATCGAGGAGGCGGCGCAGCCGGCGCCGGCCGAGCCCGCCGTCCGCATGACCACGGAGGACCGCGCCCGCGCGCTGGCGCTCGTGGCGAAGGCCGAGTCGCTCGTCGTCGTCGGGGACACGGGAGAGGCGTCGGCCGCGCTGGCCGAGACGCGCATGGCCTGGGCGGAGCTGCAGGCCGACAGCGAGGTCGAAGAGGCGCTGGCGGCGAAGTTCGAGGCCGCGGTCGAGGCGGTGCGCGAGGCGGTCGCCGAGCGGGAAGCCGAGCGCGCGCAGGAGCTCGAGCGTGAGCGGACGGCGGCCCGCGAGCAGGCCGACCGGCTGGCGATCTGCCAGGAGATCGAGGGGCTGTCGGGCGCCCCCGAGACGCAGGACCGGATTGCGGAACTGAAGGTGCAGTGGGACGCGCTGCCGCCGATTCCGGCGGAGTACGCCGCGTCGCTGACGCGGCGGTTCCAGGATGCGTGCCGCGCCTTCGGTGACCGCGAGCGCCGCGCCGCGCTCGCGGCCTCGGCCGGTCCCCGGCTCGAGAGCCTGGCGACGGAACTGGAACAGCTCGTCGCGTCCGGCCAGTCGGCCGAGGAGATGGTGTCGCGCTGGCGCGGGCTGCGCCGCGACGCCGACGTCCTGCGGGAGTTCGGCGAAGCCAACCCCGAGGCCGCGCAGCGCGTCGAGCAGGCCATCGTCACGCTGGAGGAGAAGGAGCAGGAGTACCAGCAGGCCCGGGCCAGGCAGGAGCTGGACAACCTGCGGCGCCTGCAGCAGCTCTGCCGGCAGGTGGAGACCCTGGCGGCGGCCGGGCAGCTGTCGTTGAAGGCTGGCGATCGCGCGCTGCGGGACATCCGCACCGCGATCGAGGCACGGGCCCCGCTGCCGACGAAGAAGGACCGGCAAGACATCCAGGCGCGGCTGGAGCAGGCGCGATCGGTGCTCGCGCCGCGGGTGCAGGAGCTCCGGGACGCGGACGAGTGGCAGCGCTGGGCCAATCTGCAGGTGCAGGAAGAGCTCTGCAAGACGATGGAGGCGCTGGCCGGCGAGGCGGACCTCGATCTGGCGGCGCGTCGGATGCGCGAGCTGCAGGCCCGGTGGAAGGAAGTGGCGCTGGCGCCACGCACCCAGGGCGAGGCCATGTGGCAGCGCTTCAAGACTGCGCAGGACACCGTCTTCGCCAAGACGTCCGCGCACCTGGCGGCGCAGCAGGAAGAGCGCGGCGCCAACCTCGCACGCAAGCAGGCGCTCTGCGAGCGCGCGGAGGTGCTGGCCGGGTCGACGGACTGGGTCAAGACGGCGACGGCGATCCAGGCCCTCCAGGCCGAGTGGAAGACGAGCGGCCCGGTGTCGCGCGGCAGCGAGAAGGCGGTCTGGGAGCGCTTCCGCGCGGCCTGCGATCAGTTCTTCACCCGCCGGCACGAGGACCTGAAGAAGCGGAAGGACGACTGGGCTGCCAATCTCGCGCGGAAGGAAGCGCTCTGCGCCGCCGCCGAGGCCCTCGTCGAGTCGACCGACTGGGACCAGACCGCGTTGCAGCTCAAGAAGCTGCAGGCGGAGTGGAAGACCATCGGCCCGGTGCGCAAGTCGAAGTCCGAGGTCGTGTGGCAGCGGTTCCGGACGGCGTGCGACCGGTTCTTCGAGCGCTTCAAGCACCGCGATCAGATCGCGCTGCAGGGGAAGGCGGCACCGCGCGACGAGGTCATCCGCGAGCTCGAGGCGCTGGTGCCGGGTGACGGCGACGCAGCGGGCGAGGCGCCCGAGGGGATCGTCGGTGCCGTCCAGCAGGCGCGCCAGAAGTGGCAGCAGGCGCCGGAGCTGCCGCGGGCCGTGCAGCAGGACCTCGCGTCGCGCTATCACCAGGCGCTGTCCCGCGTCGTGGCGGTGTGGCCGCAGGCCTTCGCCGGGACCGATCTCGACCCGGTGGCCACGCAGAAGCGGATGGAGCAGATCATCGCCAAGGTCGAGCAGTTGCTGCAGGCCCAGCCGAAGGCGCCGGCCAACGAGACGCCGGCCGAACGGCTGGCGCGCCAGTGGCGGGAACGGCTGGCGGCCAACACGATGACCGGCGGTCGGTCCGGTGACGGCGAGGATGCCCGGTGGAAGGCGGCGGACCAGGAAGTCCGGAGTCTTCAGGCGCAGTGGACGCGGCTCGGGCCCGTGCCGGCCGACGTGGCGGGTCCGCTGAACGAGCGTTTTCAGCGCGCCTGCCGGAAGTTTCTGGACCATCACCGCCGCGCGTCGTAGCTGCGAGGAGTCAGGATGACCCGGCTGATACTGGGAACCCTTGCGGCCGCGCTCGCGCTCGCCTCGGTGATTGCGGCGCAGGCGCCGGCGGACGGTCCGACGCTGTCCCCGCTGTGGACCGTGACCGCAGGCTTCGCCTCGCCCGAGAGCGCCTACTACGACCCGCAGTCGACGTTCGTCTTCGTCTCGTCGATCAACGGCCAGATTCTCGAGAAGGACGGCAACGGCTACATCTCGAAGCTGACCACGGGCGGGCAGGTCGTGGCCGAGAAGTGGGCGACGGGGCTGCACGCGCCCAAGGGGCTCCGCAGCGTCAAGGGCACGTTGTGGGTGTCGGACATCGACGAGGTCGTCGGCATCGAAGTCGCCTCGGGCCGGATCACCGCCCGCGTGAAAGTCGAGGGCGCGCAGTTCCTGAACGACCTGGCCACCGCGCCGGACGGCACAATCTACGTGTCCGACTCGAACCAGTCTCGGATCTACATGGTCAAGGACGGCCGGTCATCGGTGTTCGTCGAGGGCGCCGAGGCCGTGGAGCAGCCGAACGGGCTTCTGGTGGACCGCGGTCGGCTGATCCTGGGAACGATCGGGCCCGCGCCGCAGGGGCGGGGCACACCGGGGCCCCAGGCGAGGGGTGATGCCGCAGCGGGTGCCGGACGTGGAGGCGACGCCCGGGCGGGCGGACAGGGTCGCGGCCGGGGGGCTGCTCCCAGCGGCCACCTGATCGCATTCGATCTCAGGACGAAGGCGCGCACCCTGGTGACGACGCAGCCCGTGGGTGCGATCGACGGCATCGAGCCCGACGGCAGGGGCGGCCTCGTGGTGACCGACGTGGTCGGCCAGCGGCTTCTGCACGTCACCGCGGGCGGCGACGTCACGGTGCTGGCGAAGTTCTCGGCCGGTGGAGCGGACTTCGGTTACGTCGGCGACCGGCGGATCGCGATCGTCCCGTTCCTGTTCTCGAACACCGTCACGGCCTACGACCTCACGGCTTCTGTGCGCTAGCGGCGCCCGGCCGCGCTCTGGCGCCGGCTTCGCGGCGCCCGGCCGGCGCGCGATCGGGCCGTCAGACCTTCGGTACCAAGTCCAGGAACATCCAGGTGTGGCGGTCGGCCAAGCCGGCGAGGTCCCGGCCGATCGCCCGGAACACCGGCGGTGACGACGTGACGTGCTGGATGCCGGCGTGCATGTCACGGAAGAGTCGCTGCAGCGTGCCGGCCCGCAGGGCCATCGTTCCGGCCGACGTGTAGGCGAACATCGTCGCCTCGTGCGCAGCCCACGTGGCATGCGCCATCGCGAGCCGGATGAGCGTGTGCTGGCGCGTCGTCAGGACGTCGCCGCGGGCGAGCGTGTCGCTCACGTCGCCCCACGCCTCGTAGACGAGCGCCCGCGCGGCGCGGAACGTCCCCTCGGTCTTCGCGTAGTCCTGGTGGAACGTCTCGCTGGTGGCAAGCGTGCCGCTCCGGCCGATCTTGCCCTGCGCGCTCCTGGCCAGTTCGTCGAGCACCCGCCGGCCGATGCCGCAGGCCCACGCCGCATGGCAGAGGATGGCGAAGCCGATCACGCCGATCGTGTAGAGGCTGCCGCCGCGAAGCGGCGTCTGCGTGAGGGCCGCGTGCGTGTAGCCGGCGGGCACGAACGCGCCGTCGATCCGGTAGTCGATGCTGCCGGTGGCGCGCAGGCCCAGCACGTCCCAGTTGTCGATCAGCGTGGCCTTCTCGACCGGCAGCACGAAGATCCGCGCGTCGGTCGTGCCCTCGACGACGCCGAGCGTGTGGATGTGGGTGGAGTGCTTCAGGCCGGAGGCGAAGCTCCAGGAGCCCGAGAGCCTGAAGCCGCCGTCGACTGGCACCGCGATGCCCGGGCGGGTGCCCTGACCGGCGATCACGGGCAGCCGCCCGTGACCGAAGAGCTCGGCAACGGCGTCGTCGGCCAGGTACGCGGCACCGGTGCCAATCGCGAGCGAGGCCGCCATCAGCACCCATCCGGTGGACGGATCGCCACTCGACACCTGCTCGATCACGCGGATGGAGGACACCGGGTCGAGCTCGAGTCCGCCCGGGACCGAGCGCGGGACCCACATGCCGAACAGCCCCTCCTGATGCAGCGCGTCGACGACGGGCGGTGACAGGCGGCCCGCCTTGTCGGCCTCGTCTCCGTGCCGGTCGGCGATGGCCGCGACGGCCCTGGCGCGCTCCATCACGTCCACGCCCGTGGTGCTCGCTGGTGTCATGTGTTCCCCCTTGAACCGTGCGGATTATGCCTCGAGTCGGCCGCGGCGCGGACGCGTGCCGGATTCGGCGCTGGCGGGCTACCGCCTGGCCGGTGGCGGGGCCGCCGCCCCGTCCCACACGACGCGGCCATCCTTGATCGTGGTGACGACGTGCAGCACGGCGTAGACGTCTGCCAACGGGTTGCCGTCGACGAGGACGATGTCGGCGCGCTTGCCCGGTTCGAGCGTGCCGATCTGGTCGGCCTTCAGAGTCGACCGGGCGGCGTTCCGGGTGAGGATCGTCACGATGTCACCCGGTGCGAAGACCGTGCTGAGCGCGCGCAGTTCGTCTCGCAGCGACTCCTTCGGCGGCCACGAGGTGTCCGTGCCGTAGCCCAGTGAGACACCGGCATCCCACAGCAGGCGCGCGTTGACCGGCCCCTGCCCAGCGCTCGAGAGGGTATTCCAGGGGAATGGCAGGCCGTCGCGGAAGAGCGGCGTCGTGCTGCCGGCGGCGAAGTGCGGCAGGAAGACGGCGAGCGTCGAGGTCATCGGGATGCCGGCCTTCGCGATCCGCTCGACGGCGGCCGGGTCTTCCTCGAGGCGGCCGATGTGCGGCGTGTGCACCAGGACGGCCGGCCCGGCATCGACCGCGGCCAGTGTGTCGATGACCGAGACGGCGTGGGTGATCGTCGGGATGTTGCGTTTCCGGCCCTCTGTGACGATCAGGCGCAGCGTGGCCGTCTCCGGGCCGCCGGGCGTCGCCGTGATCACGGTCTTGATGTAGTCGAAGCCCGCCTTGGCTGCCACCTCGACGGCCCGGATCGTGTCCTCGGCGGGGATCGCGGGCGCCGCGGTCGTCGGGCGGAGCGGCGGGCGCGAGTTGTCGAATCGCGCCGGGTCGCCCCGACCGGCCGGTGGTGCGGCCCCGCCCCTGGCCGCGCCAC
>CAWULT010000182.1:0-7170 GCA_963923455.1 uncultured bacterium | reverse complement strand
GCCGCATGGATACCTTCATCCACTACGGCATGGCGGCCGGCATCCAGGCCGTGCTCGGGCAGACGCTGCCGGTGCACCCGAAGCGCCGCTTTCAGGACGGGGCGGCAGGGTCGCCGCGCGCGCGCACGACCAAGGCCTGGTGCCGCAAGGTGTTCAACGCGCACTGGCGCGAGCGCCTGAAGGAGGCCGACGAGGTGCTCGAGCACCGTCGCTCGGGCAACGAGATGACACTGCCGGTGAGCGTCGCCGCACGACCTTGAGCTATCCGACGCTGCCGGCCGCGCGTGACCGGTGGGTGCTCGAGCGGCGCGGGACGAAGGCGTCGCTCGACCCGGAGCGGGCCCACGCGGCGTCGTGGGAGGAGGAGCCCGACGGCGCGGGCGTGCCGGCGCCGACCGCCGTCGTGCTGCTGACCAACCGCGAGTGCCCGTTCCGGTGCGTCATGTGCGACCTCTGGACGCACACCGTCGACGCATCGGTGCCCGCCGGCGCGATCCCGCGTCAGATCCGGCGCGCGTTGGCGGCCCTGCCGCCGGCCCGGCAGGTCAAGTTGTACAACGCCGGCAGCTTCTTCGACCCCGGGGCCATTCCGCCCGGGGACGATGAGGCCATCGCGGACGCGCTGGCGGGCTTCGGCCGGGTGATCGTCGAGGCGCACCCGGCCTTTCTCGCGGGCACCCACGCCGAGCGGTGCCTGCGTTTTCGAGACCGACTGCGCGGCCGCCTGGAGGTGGCCATCGGCCTCGAGACCGCGCACCCCGACGCGCTCGCGCGCATCAACAAGCGCATGACGCTCGACGCCTTCGCGGCGGCGGCGGCGTTCCTCGCGCGCCACGACATCGACCTGCGCGTGTTCGTGCTGCTCAACCCGCCCTTCGTCCCGCGGGCCGAGGCCGTCACCTGGGCATGCCGGTCGGTGGACCTCGCCCGCGCGCACGGCGCCGCGGTCGTGTCGGTGATCCCCACCCGGGGCGGCAACGGCGCGATGGAGGCACTCCGGGATCCGGCGCATGGCGCGCCATCCGATGCCGGTGCGCCGTGGTCGCGGCTGCGCGACCTCGAGGCGGTGGTCGAGTACGGCCTGTCCGGCGCGCGGCCGCGGCTGCGCGTGTTCGCGGACCTGTGGGACATCGAGCGCCTGTTCGAGTGCGGGTGTTCGCCGCGGCGCGCGGAGCGCCTGCGGCGGATGAACCTGGAGCAGGCCATCGCCCCGCGCGTGGAGTGCGCGTGTGACGCTCGCGTGTGACGTCGCGATCGTCGGCTCCGGCTTCGCCGGCTCCATCCTGGCGATGGTCGCGCGCCGGCTCGGGCACCGCGTGGTGCTGCTCGAACGGGGCCGGCATCCGCGATTCGCCATCGGGGAGTCGTCGTCGCCGCTGGCGGGGCTGCTGATCGAGGAGCTCGCGGCACGCTACGACCTGCCGCGCCTGGCGCCGCTGGCGTCGTTCGGCGCGTGGCGCCGTGCCTATCCCCACCTGACCTGTGGATTGAAGCGCGGCTTCACGTACTACGCGCACGACGCCGGCCGTCCCTTCCGCCGGACGCCCGGCCGCGAGACGGAGCTGCTCGTGGCGGCCAGCCCGAGCGACGAACTGTCCGACACGCACTGGCTGCGCGCGGACGTCGACGCCTTCCTGGTGGGGGAGGCCCAGGCGCTCGGCGTGGAGTACGTCGACGAGGTCGTGCTGGACGGTTGCGTGTGCGACACCGGCGTCGCGGCGCTGACGGGCAGCCGGCACGGCCGCGCGATCGAGGTGCGGGCTCGGCTCTGCCTCGACGCGACGGGGCCGCGCGGGTTCCTGAGCCGTGCGCTGGGCATTGGCGACACGGGCTTCGACGCCTATCCCGGCACGCAGGCACTCTTCTCGCACTTCACCGGCGTCGCGCGCTGCGACGCGATGCCGGAGTTCGCGGCGTCGGCGGGCGAGGGCACGCCGCCGTATCCGCCGGACGACGCGGCGCTGCACCACGTCTTCGACGGGGGATGGATGTGGGTGCTGCGGTTCGGCGACGGCGTCACGAGCGCGGGCGTCGCCGTCACCGACGACCTGGCGCGCGACCTTCGCCTCGCCGACGGCGAGCCGGCCTGGGCCCGCCTGCTCGGGCGCTTTCCGTCGGTCGCGGCCCAGTTCGCCGACGCGCAGCCGATCCGGCCGTTCGACTGGATGCCGCGCGTGTCCGCGCGCGCGTCGCGCGCCGCGGGGCCGGGATGGGCGCTGCTGCCGTCGGCGGCGGCGTTCGTCGACCCGCTGTTCTCGACGGGGTTTCCGCTGACGTTGCTCGGCGTGGAGCGGCTGGGCCGCCTGCTCGATGGCCCACTGGACACTGGTGCCGCCACCTCCGCCGCCTGGACCGAGTACGCCGACGCGACGCTGGTCGAGGCGGACGAGACGGCCCGCTACATCGCCGGCTGCTATGCGGCGTTTCCGCGGTTCGCGGACTTCACGGCCTACTCGATGTGCTATTTCGCAGCGGCCAGCTTCGCCGAGATGGCGCGCCGGCTCGACGCGCCCGCGCGTCCCGCGCGCTTCCTGTGCGCGGACCATCCGCGTTTCGGGCCGGCCATGCGGCGTCTGTCGCCGGCCGGACGCGGCGCGCCGTCCGGGCCGGCGCTGGCGGACGCCGTCCGCGACGCGGTGTTCGACCTGAACATCGCCGGCCTCTGCGATCCGGCGAAGCGGAACTGGTACCCCGCCGACGCGGCGGACACCATCCGCGACGCGCCGAAGCTGGGCGTCACGCCGGAGGCCGTGCGATCGTGCCTGGCGGGTCTGGGCCTCGCCTGATCGCTACGTCCCCTTCGCCGCGTCGCGGATCAGGTTCACCATGTCATGGACGGCCGGGGTCAGGTACCGGCCGGGCAGGGTGATCAGCCCCACCGACACCGTGATCGGCGGGTCGGCCAGCTCCACGACCTCGAAGCCTTTCCACGGCCGGGGCGGCAGCACGCTCGCCGGCACCAGGCCGATCCCAGCGCCCGCCCGCACGTAGGCCACGATGCTGATCAAACGGTCCACGAGCGTCGTATACCGCAGCACGAGCCCCCGCTCGGCCGCGGGCACGTCGATGATCCGGCGGAGGAACGTGCCGGCGGGGGGGCCGACCAGGTCGACGTCGCGCAGATCCAGCAGGCGAAGCCGCTTCGGCCGCGACAAGGGGTGTCCGGTCGGGATCAGCGCGCAGATCGGCTCGCGGGTGAGCGCCTCGGCCGACAGGTTGTCGGGCAGGGCGTCGACGTAGCTGACACCGAAGTCGGCCACGCCGCTCCGGACGTCGTCGATCACGTCGGTCTGGCGGCCCTCCCGGACGCGGACCACGACGCCAGGGCGCGCGTGCCGGTACCGGTGGACCAGGTCGGGCAGCGTGCGGAACGAGAAGGCGGAGAACGTGGAGATCGTCAGCTGGCCGGGCTGGTCGTCCGGGGCGCCGTGCAGGCTGCGCACCGACAACTGGAGGTCGGAGAGGACCCGCGCGGCGACGGCCACGAACTCGCGCCCCGCCTCCGTGATCTCGACGCGGCGGGTGCTGCGGGTGAACAGCGTGACGCCCAGCACGCGCTCCACGCGCTTCACCGTGCGGGTCAGCGCCGGCTGCGACGTCTTCATGTGCGCCGCGGCGGCCACGAAGCTGCCGTAATCGGCGAGGGCGATGATCGTGGCCAGTTCCCGGGCCCGGAGGTCCGGCAGGTCGAAGGATGCCATTGGGAGACTTATGCGAAACAGGTAATTGTAGCTGGCATGAGCGCGAGGTTGAAATGGTCATGTCGAGAAGGCATGATTCGCAATTCGGGCCGGCGGTTCGAGCGGCCCGCAACGGGTGGGGACACACATGATGAGACGTTTGACCGTCCCGGCATTGGCGATGCTGATGGTCGGGTACGCCGCGGTCCTGCCGGCACACGCCCAGGCGGACTTCAGCGGCGTCTGGCAGCCGCGCTATCACGAGGATCAGCCCGAACGGATTCCCGGGCCCGAGCTCCGAGACTATCTGGGCCTGCCCATCAACGACGCGGCACGGCAGTTCGCCGACAGCTGGGACCCGTCCCGAATCGCGCTCCCGGAGGAGCAGTGCCGCGTGCACGTCGCGCCCTACATCTACCGGGGGCCGACCAACCTCCGCATCTGGGAGGATCGCACCCCGAAAACCCAGGACCTGGTCGCCATCAAGCACTACAACAGCACCTACGAGCAGACCCGCACCATCTACATGGACGGCCGGCCACATCCCGGGCCCAACGCCGCGCACACGTGGATGGGGTTCTCGACGGGCCGCTACGACGGCGACATGCTGATCGTCGAGACGACGCACCTGAAGCAGGGCTGGGTGCGCCGCAACGGCCTGCCGATGAGCGACCGCGCCAAGCTGACCGAGTACTTCGTCCGCTTCGGCGACATCCTCACGATGACGACCGTGCTCGAGGACCCGGTCTACCTGACCGAGCCGCTCGTCAAGAGCCAGGAGTTCGTCCGCAGCCAGCGTGAGCTGCCCGCCGGTACGTGGTTGTGGGTCTGTGACCCGGTCGTGGAGATCGCCAGCCAGGAGCCGGGCGCCGTGCCCGCCTACCTGCCGGGTGAGCACCCGTTCACCGACGAGTTCGCGCGCCGCCACGGCATCCCCGACGTGGCCGTCCGCGGCGGCGCCGCGACGATGTATCCGGAATTCCGCGACGTGTTGAAAACCGCGCCCAAGCCGGCGCCTCTTCCGCCACCGCAGGCGGGCGCCTCGCGCGTCCTCGGCGGCGGCCAGCAGCAGACCCAGGGGCGCTGACATGCAGGCACAGACACTCTTCCGGACGCGGCGCATGCGGGCGGCCGTGGTCGCCGCGGCCATCGCCGCCGGCGGCGCGCTCGCCCTCGGCGGGCGCGCGGTCGCGCAGAATCAGCAGAACTTCGACAACGTCCAGATCGACACCGTGAAGGTGCGCGACGGCATCTACATGCTCGTCGGCGCGGGCGGCAACACGACGATCAGCGTGGGTGACGAGGGCGTGATGGTCGTCGACACGCAGTTCGCGCCCCTCAGCACGAAGATCCTGAACGCCATCCGGGCCATCAGCACCGGTCCCATCCGCTACGTGGTCAACACGCACATGCACGGCGACCACATCGGCGGCAACGAGGCGATCTCGAGGGCCGGGCGCTTCCGTGCCGGCGGCAACGTGGTGGGCGATCTGGGTGCGGGAGCGACCGCCACGGCGGCGATCGTCGCGCACGAGAACGTGCTGAACCGGCTGAGCGCCCCGCCCGCGCAGGGCCAGCAGGCGGTGCCCTTCGCCGCGTGGCCGACGGTGACCTTCTTCGGCGACAAGCGCGAGTTCCTGTTCAACGGCGAGGCGGTGCAGATCATCCACCAGCCCAACGCCCACACCGACGGCGACAGCGTGGTCTTCTTCCGGCGGTCGGACGTCGTCGCGACCGGCGACCTGTTCACGACCGTGATGTACCCGTTCATCGACGTCGCCAACGGGGGCTCGATCAACGGCTACGTGAAGGGGCTCAACGCGATCCTCGACGTCACCGTGGCGAGCAACGTGAACGAGGGCGGGACGATGGTCATCCCTGGCCACGGGCGGCTCTCGGACGAGCAGGACGTCATCGAATACCGCGACATGGTGACGATCATCCGCGACCGCATCCAGGAGTACGTGAAGCGGGGCATGACGCTGGATCAGGTGAAGGCGAAGAAGCCGACGCTCGATTTCGACCCCCGCTACGGGAGCGACACCGGATTCTGGACGACGGCAACGTTCATCGAGACCGTCTACAAGGAAATGGCGGCGACCAACGGCGCGCAGGGCCGCACGCAGAACCAGGGGAGTGGCCGATGAGCGCCCGCGTGGTGAGAACGATCTCGATGTGGGCGGCCGGGTCGGTGCTGTTTGCCGTCGCGTTCGGCGTGGTCGGCGAGGTGCGCCCGTCGGCGCAGGCACCGTCGGTGGCGTCCACGCCAGAGGGGCAGGCGCCGCCTGCCGGGGCGCCGGCCGGCGGCCGGGGCGGCCGGGGTGGCCGGGGTGGTGGCGGACCGGTCGGGCCCGCCCGCCAGACGGCCCCGGTGGACCTGACCGGCAACTGGGTGTCGATCGTCACCGAGGACTGGCAGTGGCGCATGCGCACGCCGCCGAAGGGCGACTATGCCAGCGTGCCGCTGACGCCAGAGGGCCGGCGCGTCGCGGACCAGTGGGATCCGTCCCAGGAGGGCAAGTGCGAGGCCTACGGCGTGGGCGGCCTGATGCGCGTGCCCGGGCGGCTGCGCATCAGCTGGCAGGACGACAACACGCTGAAGATCGAGACCGATCAGGGCCTGCAGACGCGCCTGCTGCGTTTCCCGCCGCCACCGGCCGCGCCGGCGGCACGTGGGGCCGCGCCGGTGTCGGCGGCACCGCGCACGACCGTGCCCGCGGTTCGGTCCCTCCAGGGCACGTCGGCGGCCGAGTGGCAGCGGGCCGGCGGCGCGTTCGACGCGTTCATGGAGCGGGGCAGCGGGGCCGCGGCCGCGGGCCAGCGCTGGGGCTCGCTGAAGGTCACGACCACCAACGTGCGGCCGGCCTGGCTGCGCGCCAACGGGGTGCCGTACAGCCAGAACGCCGTGATCACCGAGTACTTCGTCCGATTCAACCACCCCACGGCGGGTGAGTGGTTCACGGTGACGACGGTCGTCGAAGACCCGGCGTACCTGGCGCAGCCGTTCATCACGAGCAGCAGCTTCAAGAAGGAGGCCGACGGCTCCAAGTGGAGCCCGACGCCCTGCCGGGCCAGCTGAGGCCGGCGGTCCGAGCGCACCGACGAGCCCGGCGGGTGTTCCCGCCGGGCTTTGTCATCTGTGGAGCCGGCGGGACGGTCACCGACCGCCCGGTTCCGGCCACGACAGGGGAGACAGCGATGAAGCGACGCGAGTTCATCTCGTATGGGGCAGTGGCCGGCGCGGGCCTCGCACTCGGCCACCCGTTCGACGCGCTGGCCCAGGGCGTGGCCGCGACGACCGTGCGGACGAAGGCCGGCCGCGTGCGCGGGGCCGTCGTCAACGGCGTGCACACCTTCAAGGGCGTGCCGTACGCCGCGTCGACCGCCGGGGCCAACCGGTTCATGCCGCCGCAGCCGCTGCGGGCGTGGACGGGCGAGCGCGACGCGACGGCCTACGGGCCCCGCGCACGCGGCCGGCCTTCGTCCGCAC
>CAWULT010000181.1:0-7244 GCA_963923455.1 uncultured bacterium | reverse complement strand
TCGAGGGTGGTGTCACCGCGAGCATCGGCGCGCCGGCCGGCGCGCTCGTGGCCGCCTACTACGGCGCCTGCGCGGTGCTCGTCGTCGGCCGCGGCCGCGTTCGGGCGGCGGCCGCCGTCGCGCTCGCCGCCGCGCTCGCCCTGATCGTCACGGGTGCACGGTGGCCGGCCTACGCGCCGCCCGGCGGGATGCGGATGACGCTGCTCGACGTGGGGCAGGGCGAGGCGATCCTCGTCGAGACCGCCGGCGGCGCCGTGCTCGTCGATGCCGGCGGCGCCCCGTTCGGCGCGTCGTCGTTCGACATCGGCGGCCGCGTCATTGCGCCCGCACTATGGGCCCGGGGCATCCGCCGGCTGTCGGTGTTGGCGATCACGCACGGAGACCCGGACCACATCGGCGGGGCACAGGCCGTGCTGCGGGACTTCGCCCCGCGCGAACTGTGGCTCGGCGTGGAGGTTCCCGGCCACGAGCCGACCGCGGCGCTCGTGCGGATGGCGCGGGAGCGCGGCGTCCGCGTCGTCCGCCGGCAGGCGGGAGACCGCGTGACGATGGGGCGCGCCGCGCTGCGGGTGCTGCATCCGCCGGAACCGGAGTGGCAGCGGCGCCGCGTACGGAACGACGACTCCCTCGTGCTCGAGGCGACGGTGGGCGACGTCGCCGTGCTGCTGACCGGCGACGCCGGGACGCCGGTCGAGCGCGAGGTGGCCGCGCGGCTGACGCCGGCGCGGGTGCGCGTGCTCAAGGCTGGCCATCACGGCAGCCGCACCGCGACCGGTGACGCCCTCGTGGCCGCCTGGCGGCCGCAACTCGTGGTGCTGAGCTGTGGTCGCGGCAACGCGTTCGGGCATCCCGCGCCCGAGGTCGTCCGCCGTGTCGAGGACGCGGGCGCGGCGTTGCTGCGGACCGATCGCGACGGCCAGGTGACGGTGGAGACGGACGGGGTCCGCCTCTGGACGGCGACCTACGCGGGCGGCTGACCGGCGCGCTTCACCCGCTCCCATTCGGCGTTCATGTCGTCGAGGGTGGCGTCGGCGGGTGTCAGGCCGCGTTCGGCGAGCGCGGCCTCGACGGCATCGAAGCGGGCGGTGAACTTCTCGGTGGCCCGGCGCAGCGCGGCCTCGGGTTCGATGCCGAGCTTGCGGGAGCAGTTGGCGATCGCAAACAGCAGGTCGCCCATCTCCTCCTCGGCCCGAGACAGGTCGCCCGTGGCGCCCGACTCGACCTCGCGGCGCACCTCGGCGACCTCCTCCTCGATCTTGTCGAGCACGTCCGAGGCGCTGGCCCAGTCGAAGCCGACGGCCGCCGCCCGGCCGCTGATCTCGAAGGCCCGGAGCAGCGCGGGCAGCGTCTTCGGCACGCCGCTGAGCGTCGTCTTCGCCTTCGGCGCCGGGGCCGCCCTGCCGGCCAGGGCGCGCTCGCGCGCCTTGAGCGCCTCCCACTTCTCGACGACCTGCTCGCTCGTCAACGTCGGGTCGAGCGACTCGCGCTCGAAGACGTGCGGGTGCCGGCGCACCAGCTTGTCGGCGATCCCCTGGAGGGCATCGCCGATCGTGAAGTCGCCGGCCTCCTCGCTGATCTGCGCCAGGAAGACGGCCTCGAACAGGAAGTCGCCCAGCTCCTCGCGCAGGTCCTCGGGCGTGCCCGACTCGATCGCCTCGAGGACCTCGTAGGTCTCTTCCAGGACGAAGGGCCGCAGCGAGGCGTGCGTCTGCTTGCGGTCCCACGGGCAGCCGTCCGGTGCGCGCAGGGTCCGCATGATGTCCACGAGGCGTTCGAACTTCCGGCCGACCGATTCCGTCACGGAGGCCATGCTACCATCCAGGTCTGGCCCGGCCGCGACGGACCGTGCCGACCAGACGCGAGATCCGATGAGCGACCAGCCACCCGACGCGCATACCCACACGGGGGCCTCGCAGGTCACCTTCGCCGGCTTCATCCTGTCCCTGGCTCACACGGCGGCCATCCATTTCGGCGACCTGCCCGACCCGGCCACCGGCACCGTCACGGCGAACCTGACGGCCGCCCGGCAGATGATCGACATCCTGGCGCTGCTCGAAGAGAAGACGCGTGGCAACCTGTCGGCGCAGGAGCGGCAGATGCTCGAGCAGCTGCTGTACGAGCTGCGCCTGCGCCACGTCGAGGCCGGCCAGGGCGGCGCGGCGGCGGAATCGCGCATCATCCGGCCCTGACCCAGCCTTGACGGTCCCCGCGCGCGTCACGTTCCTCGGCACCGGCACGTCGTCGGGCGTGCCGATGATCGGCTGCACGTGCGCGGTCTGCCGGTCGACCGACCCGCGCGATGCGCGCCTGCGTCCGTCGATCCTGGTGGACGTGCCCGGACGGGCGCGGCTGCTCGTCGACACGACGCCCGACCTGCGGCAGCAGGCCCTGCGCCACGGCATCGCGACCGTCGACGCGATTCTCTTCACGCACAACCACGCGGATCACGTCCTCGGGCTGGACGAGACGCGCCGCTTCTCGGTGGGCGAGCGCGGACCCGTGCCCTGCTACGCGAGCCCGGAGGCGTGGTCGCACATCCGGCAGACGTTCGCCTATGCGTTCGACGGCGTGGCGCGGCTGGGCGGGGGCGTGCCAAGGCTCGACACGCACGACATCGAGGGCCCGTTCGCCGTCAACGGCGTCCGCATCGTGCCCGTGCCGCTGTGGCACGGCCGGATGCCGGTGCTCGGCTTCCGCTTCGGCACCTTTGCCTACCTGACGGACTGCAACCGCCTGGACGACGCCGCGTGGCCGCTGCTCGACGGCGTGTCGACCCTCGTGATCGACGCCCTGCGGGACCGGCCGCACCCCACGCACTTCACGGTGGCGGAGGCGCTCGCGGTCGTGGCCCGCGTCGCGCCGGTGCGCGCGTACCTGACGCACATCTGCCACGATCTGGGCCATGCGGCGACCTCCGCCCGGCTGCCGGCCGGGGTGGAAGTGGCATATGATGACCTCGTGCTCGACGTCGCCGTGGACGTGGAGTGAGGGGCCGATGCAGACCCTTCACTTCCCGGACGATCCCCGCCCGCCGTGGCTGGCCAGCCCGGTGCTGGCCCTGGGCAACTTCGACGGCCTCCATCGCGGCCATCTCAAGATCGTCGAGCGCGTGAAGCGCGGCGCGGAGGAGCGCGGCGGCACCGCGATGGCGATGACCTTCGATCCCCACCCGCCGCGGGTCGTGCGGCCGGACAAGGCGCCGCCGCTGCTGATGACCACCGAGCAGCGCCTCGATGCCCTCTACCGTGCGGGCCTCGAATCGGTGGCCGTCGTCCGGTTCACCCGTGAGCTCTCGACCTGGAGCCCGGAGACCTTCGTCAAGACGGTGCTCGTCGACTGGCTCCGCGTGGCGGAGGTGTGGGTGGGGGCCAACTTCCTGTTCGGCCACGACCGGGCCGGCAACTTCAGTCTGCTCCGGACGCTGGGGCAGCGCTTCGGCTTCCGGGCCGATAAGATCGACCCGGTGCGCTACAAGGACTTCGTCGTCAGCAGCACGCGGGTGCGGCGCCTCGTCTCCGAGGCCCGCGTCGACGAGGCCGCGGCTTTGCTCGGGCACCCGTACTACCTGGACGGCACGATCGTGGAGGGGCGCCAGCGCGGCCGCGAAATCGGGTTCCCGACCGCGAACCTGCAGACGGCCAACGAACTGCTGCCGCCGTTCGGCGTCTACGCGACGACGATGACCGTGGACGGCGACGTCCGGCCGGGCCTCACCAACATCGGGATGCGGCCCACGTTCAACGAGACCAACGTCACGGTGGAAACCCATCTGCTGGACTACGCGGGCGACCTGTACGGCAGGACGGTCCGCCTGTCGTTCGTCCAGCGGCTGCGCGACGAGCGCCGCTTCGGCGACGTCGACGCGCTGCGGGCCCAGATCGCGGCCGACCAGCGCAGCGCCGAGCGCCTGTTCGCCCGGCTCTCGGTATAGGGGAGGTCATGGGCGGCGATCGCATCGACTTGAACCTGTCACTGCCGTGCGACCCGCGGCTGGTCGACGCGCTGCGGCAACTGGCGGTGCTGGCGGCCGCGACCTGCGGCTGCGAGCCGAGTCGCTCCGATGCCTTCGGGCGCGAGGTCGAGCGGGCGGTCCGTGAGTGCCTGGCCCGGCGCGGGCCCGGCGAGCGCATCGCCGTGACGGTGCGCCATCAGGACGGCCCCGTCGAGGTCGTCGTGGACAATCACCCCGTCGTGTTGCCGGTGTAGGCACCGGGGGTCCATTCACCATGCTGCGTCTGTACAACACCCTGACACGCGAGGAGGCGCCGTTCGCGCCGCTGCGCGACAACACCGTCCGCATGTACGCCTGCGGCCTCACCGTCTACGCCCGCGGGCACATCGGCAACTTCCGGACCTTCGTCTGCCTCGACGTGCTCCGCCGCGCGCTCGAGCACGTCGGCGGCCACGCCGTCCGCGAGGTCGTCAACTACACCGACGTCGACGACAAGACGATCGCCGGCTCGCAGAAGGCGGGTGTGCCGCTGCGCGAGTACACCGAGGAGTGGATCCAGGCGTTCCGCGCCGACTCGGCGCAGCTCGGCATCGTCACGCCCGAGGAGACGCCGCGCGCCACCGACGAGGCCAACCTGCAGGCGATGGGCGACATGGTGCTGGCCCTCGAGCGCAACGGCCACACCTACCGCCGCGACGGCTCGATCTACTTCCGCATCGCGTCGCTGCCGGGCTACGGCGCGCTGGCCCACCTGGACACCGCCGGCATGCAGAGCGGCGTCAGCGTGGACGTGGACGAGTACTCGAAGGACGACGCCCGCGACTTCGTGCTGTGGAAGGCCACCAGGCCCGGCGAGCCCACGTGGGATCCGGGCACCGGACCGGGGCGTCCAGGCTGGCACATCGAGTGCTCGGCGATGGCGCTGCGGCTGCTCGGGCCGGGGCCGATCGACATCCACGCCGGCGGCATCGACCTGATCTTCCCGCACCACGAGAACGAGATCGCCCAGGCCGAGGGCGCCACGAAGGAGACGTTCGCGCGCGTCTGGGTGCACGTGGAGCACCTGTTCGTCGAGGGCGAGAAGATGTCCAAGTCCCTCGGCAACGTCTACACGGTGCCGGACATCGTCGCCAAGGGGCACCGGCCCTCGTCGCTGCGCTACCTGCTCCTGTCCTCGCACTACCGGAAGCAGCTGAACTTCACGTGGGCCGGCATGGAGCAGGCCGAGGAGTCGCTGCGCCGCATCGTGGACTTCCTGGCCCGCCTCGACGGCGTGACCGCGCCGGGCAGCCACCCGGCGATCGCCGACCTGGTGGCGAGAGCCCGTGAGGCGTTCACCGCGGGCATCGAGGCCGACCTCAACACGGCGGCGGGCCTTGCGGCGATCTTCGACCTGGTGCGCGACGTCAACGCCGCCATCGACGCCAGGCAAGTCGGCACCGACGACGCAGCGCTCGTGCGGCGGGCCGTCGAGGAGTTCGACAAGGTGCTGGGCGTGGTGGCCCTGCGCCGTGCGGAGGACGAGCAGCCGCCCGTGCCCGTCGAGGAGATCGAGCGCCTGATCGAGGAGCGGAAGGCCGCGCGCCAGCGGCGCGACTTCGCCGCTGCGGATCGGGTCCGGGTGGAGCTGGCCGAGCGCGGCATCCTGCTCGAGGACGGGCCGGCGGGCACGCGCTGGAAGCGGAAGTAGCCCGGCGGGCTGGCCCCGGGCGTGCAGGCGGGGCAGGGCATGGCGGGACGCGACCGCAACGCCCTCGGGAAACACGGCGAGGACTTGGCCTGCGCCGAGCTGCGGCGGCTCGGGTACGAGATTCTCGAACGGCGCTACCGCACGCGGGTTGGCGAGATCGACATCGTCGCGCGCGAGGGTGACGTGGTCGTCTTCGTCGAGGTGAAGGCCCGGCGGGGTGACGGCTTCGGGGCCGGCGCCGACGCCGTCACGCCGTGGAAGCAGCGCCGCGTGGCGCGTATGGCGCAGGATTTCGTCGTTCGGCACCGCCTGTACGGGCGGCCGTGCCGGTTCGACGTGGTGGCCGTGGACTTCGCTGGGGAGCGCCCGCGCGTGGCGGTGTATCGCCATGCGTTCGAGGCCGATACCTGAGCAGGGCCCCAGGAGTTCAGCCGAGGTTCGCTATCGTGACCGTTTCCGAGTTCCGCAAAGATCCCGTCACCGGCCGCTGGGTCATCGTGTCGACCGAGCGCCACAAGCGGCAGAGCGACTTCCGGCGCGAGCCGGTGCACGTCGTGCCCGATCCCTCGTGCCCGTTCTGCGCCGGCCACGAGCACATGACGCCGCCCGAGATCTACGCGAGCCGCAACGGCAGCCACGCCAACACGCCCGGCTGGGACGTCCGCGTCGTGCCGAACCAGTTCCCGGCGCTCCGGGTGGAAGGCAGCCTCGACCGCCGCGGCGAGGGCATGTTCGACAAGATGAACGGCATCGGCGCGCACGAGGTGATCATCGAGTCGCCGCGGCACGAGGACACGCTGGCCACGATGGACGAAGCGGCCGTGGAGCGCGTGCTGTGGGCATTCCGCGAGCGCGTGCACGACCTGAAGCGCGATTCCCGCTTCCGCTACATCATCATCTTCAAGAACTACGGCGCCGCCGCCGGCGCCACGCTGTCGCATTCGTATTCGCAGCTCATCGCGCTGCCGGTCGTGCCGCGCGTCGTGCTGGACGAGATCGAGGGCGCCAACACGCACTGCCGGTTGAAGGAGCGGTGCGTCTTCTGCGACGTCGTCCGCCAGGAGGCGGAGGACGGCCGGCGCGTGGTGGCCGAGAACGCGGACATGGTCGCACTGTCGCCGTACGCGCCGCGGTTCCCCTTCGAGACGTGGATCCTCCCGAAGCGCCATCAGGCCCGCTACGAGGACGCGCCGCGGCACGAGTACGGCTCGCTGGCGCGCCTGCTGGGCGACGTGCTGCGCCGGATGAACCGCGCGCTCGAGACGCCGCCGTACAGCCTGCTCATCCACAGCGCGCCGTTCTCGGAGCCCGGCGACGCCTATCACTGGCACATCGAGATCATCCCGAAGCTGAGCAAGCTGGCCGGGTTCGAGTCGGCGACGGGCTTCTACCTGAATCCCACCTCGCCCGAGGAGGCCGCCCAGGTCCTGCGCGACTTCGCGTGATGGGCGAGGCGACAAGGGGCAGTGACCAGAACTTTTGGCGGTGGCCGGGCCGGAGTCTTGATCAGCCGGGAAGCACCGTGCTACGCTAGCGTTTCGTCGAGGGCGGGAATAACTCAGTGGTAGAGTGCGACCTTGCCAAGGTCGAAGTCGCGGGTTC
>CAWULT010000180.1:0-7247 GCA_963923455.1 uncultured bacterium | reverse complement strand
CCCTGCCAGGTCGGCCCCAGGCGACCCCCCGCCGCCGGCGCGGCGCCGAACACGAGGCGCCGGGTCTGCTGGCCGGCATCCGTGTCGATGCGCAGCGTGCTGTCGTTCTCCCAGGTGACATGGAGCCGGCCCGGTGCGCGCATGCCCGCGCCGGCCCCGAACGCCTCGCACCGCCCGGCCTGCTCGGGCCGCCACGTCTCCGCCACGCGCCGCCCCTCGCGGTTGAGGGGCACGCTGTCGAAGTCCCCCTGCTTCGGCATCACCATCCGATAGCGCCAGTCCTCGGTCACGACCGAAACCCAGTACCCGGTCAGGTCGAGCGGCGCGGACTCGCGCGCCGTGGGCGCCGACGCGGGAGCGGCCGCACGGGGCGGCGCCGTCTGCGCCTGCAGCGCACCGGCCAGGGCGATGGACACGCAGGCCGCGACGCCCGCGCGGGCGCCGGCGCGCCGATGGATTCCGGTTGAGCTCACGAGCACTCCTTCGTTCGGCCGATCGGGCCGGATGAGCATACCTCGCTGACATCGCTGCCGCTTCCCCCCGCGGGGGGAGGTGCGCGCACCCGCCGTTTCTCCGGAGAAATCCCGGTGAGATCCCGGTGACGTCCCAGGACTCGGGGCCCTTCCTCCTCCTACCGTTGACGCTGACACCGAGATGCAGCGGGAGGACGACATGACAGGACGACCGACGCCGCGGCGCCACACGGACGGCGGCGACGCGCACGGCCACCAGCACCACGCGCCGCCCGGCGAGTCGGCACCGCGCGGCAGGTCACGTCGGTGCCGCGTCGGCACCGCCCTGCTGGCGGCGTTCGCGCGGTGCCTCGTCGCCGGCGAGGCCAGGGCGGACGAGGCGCGGGCGGTCACCATCCGCGTCTACGACACCGCGGGGCTCTCGGACCGCGTGCGGCAGGACGCGCAGCACGGGGCGACACGCGCCCTGGAGGCTGCCGGACTCGCCCCTGTGTGGCGGCTGTGCGGCCGGACCCGCGCGGACGCCGCCTGCGCCAGCGCACTCGCCGCCGGCGAACTGTCGGTCCGCATCGTGCGGTCGGACGACCGCGCAGCGCACGCCGGCGAACACCTGCTCGGCACCGCCGTGATCGACACGGCGGCCGGCGCAGGCCTGCTGGCGACGGTCTACGCGGACCGGGTTGCGGAACTGGCCCGCGCCGCACGCGCCGAGACGGCGACGCTGCTCGGCCGCGCGATTGCGCACGAGATCGGGCACCTGCTGATGGCCTCGTCGCGCCACGCGGCAGACGGGCTGATGCGTGCCGTGTGGCGGGCGCGCGACATCCGGGAGGGGCGCGAGGCCGACTGGACGTTCCTGCCCGACGACGTCACCGCGATGGCCGCGCGGGCGGGTGACGCCCAGGCCCGCTGAGCGCCGATCACCTGGCGCCTACTTGAGCCGCGCCAGCATCGCCTGGAACCGGGGGTCGTCGCGCAGGATGTCGTAGTCGCGATCCTGCTCCACCCAGTCGCGCTTGCCCCGGCCGCGGGCGAAGACGCGTTCGAGCAGCGCCAGGGCCTCCTCCTTGTGCCCGAGCTTGGCGTGCAGGCAGGCGCCGTTGATGAGGGCGCCTTCGTCGTCGGGGTACAGCTCCAGGGCGCGCGTGGCCCACTCGACGGCCCGGTCGCCGGCGGCCTTCGGCGTGAGGCGCAGCTCCTCAGACCCGGACCAGAGCCGACCGGCGTCGGGATCGAAGCGAAACGGGCCGAACGTCACGGCAGCGGGCATGGGGGCGGTGTACCAGCCGGCCCCGGCGTGGGGTCCTGGACCTGGGCGCATGGTACCGCAGCCGGAGCGCCGAACCGCCCGGGCCAGGAGCATAATGGTCGGCGCCATGACACACACCCTGCATGCCTGGACCGTGCGCCCCCTGCTGACGGCGTCGTGGGCCGCCGTGGTCCTGTCGGGGCTGCCGGCCCCCGCCTTGGCCCAGACGGCCACGACGCTGCTGCCGCCGCAAGCGTGCGCGGAGCTGCAGAACCTGGCGGTGCCGGCCTCGGCCATCGGGCTTCCGTCGGGCGGCGCGGTCGTGCAGACGGCCGTGATGGTGGGCGCCACCGACAAGGACAACCCCAACGGGGCCTTCTGCAAGGTCACCGGCATCGTCAAGCCGAAGAACCCGGCGTCGCCGAATCTCGAGTTCGAGGTCAACCTGCCGGCCGCGTGGAACCGCCGCGCCCTGCAGATGGGCGGGGGTGGCTACAACGGAACGCTCGTCACGGGGCTGACCCCCTATACGCTGCAGCCGGCCTCGACCGACAACCCGCTGAAGCGCGGCTTCGTGACACTCGGCACCGACGGCGGGCACAAGAGCCCGCCCGGATTCGACGGCACGTTCGGGCTCGACGACGAGGCTCTGCTGAACTACGGCAAGCAGTCGGTCAAGAAGGGGCACGACGCCGCGATGGCGGTGATCCGGAAGGCGTACGGCCGGGCACCCGAGCGCTTCTACTTCATCGGCGGTTCGCAGGGCGGCCACGAGGCGCTCGACGCGGCCGCGCGCTACCCCGACGACTACGACGGCGTCGTCGCCCACTATCCGGCCTACAACGTCACGCTGCTCCACCTCGGCTCGCTCAACGCCGGCCGCGCCGTGTACAAGGGCGGCGGCGCGGCGTGGCTGAACCCCGCGAAGACGAAGACGCTCACGAGCGCCGTCTACGCGGCGTGCGACGGACTCGACGGCGTGAAGGACGGCATCATCAGCCACGTGAAGGCGTGCAACGCCGCGTTCGATCCGAAGGCGCTGCGCTGCGCGGGCGGCGCCGACACGGGCGACTCGTGCCTGTCGGACGCGCAGCTGGCGGCGGTCGCGACGATCGCGTCGGACTACAGGCCCGGCTTCGCGGTGGCGGGCATGGACACCTTCCCGCGCTGGGCCCTGCTCGAGGGGGCGCTGTTCGGCGAGCGCTCCAACTGGGGTTCGGTGCCGCAGCCGTCGAACCCGATCTCCGGCAAGGAGCCGCTGCTCTACATCGCGGGCGACCAGACGGCCAAGTTCATCATCACGCGCAACCCGAAGCTCGACACGATGTCGTTCGACCCGGCGCAGTGGAAGGATCGCATCGCCACGGTCGCCTCGATCCTGGACGTCACCGACGTGTCGCTGGCCCGTTTCAAGGCCAAGGGCGGCAAGATCCTGATGACCCACGGAACCGCCGACGACTTCATCACGCCGCACAACTCGATTGCCTACTACAACCGGCAGCTGAAGCAGTTCGGCCAGGCCGGGCTCGACAGCTTCCTGCGCTTCTACGTGATCCCGGGCTTCGGCCACGGCTTCGGGCCGTTCAACGCGAAGATCGACAGCCTGACCGCGCTCGAGAACTGGGTCGAGAAGGGGCAGGCGCCACGCGGCCTCGTCGCCACCGACGGCAACCCGGGCGCCACCCGCTCGCGTCCGCTGTGCGAGTGGCCGCGGTGGCCGAAGTTCACCGGCGCGCCCGGCAGCGAGGGCAGCGCGGCCAGCTACACCTGCGTCGCCGAGTAGGCCTCACACGCCCGGCTGGCCCCGACGGGGCCGCCCTGTGCCGCGGCGGCGGTCGGCCGTGGCCGGCATGCGATGACGCACGCCGGGCGCCGCGGCGCCCGCATCAGCGCTGCGGGGTCGGCCGCGTCGGGTTCACCGGCGACGCGAGGTTCTTCGCGAAGAACGGCAGTACGTGGCGCTCGATCCGCTCGCGGACCCGGTTGGTGTGATCGCCCTCGTACTCCTCGTACCCGTGCGGCACCCGCAGCGCCGTCAGCCGCGAGTGGAGCTGGCGGTTCGTCTCGAGGAGCGTGTCCTGGGTGCCGATGTCGATCGTCACGGCGTAGTACCGGTGCAGCGCCGCCGCGTTCGCCTCGACCATCTCGAGAGGCGCGTTGGCCACCCACTTGGCCACGATCTCCGGGCGCACCTTCCCGTCCTTGACCGGCAGGTCCAGGAAGAGCGGCGGGTTGTTCGGGTTGGGCGACCACGCGGCGGCCGACGCCAGGTTGACTGACGGGCCGAACCCGGGCGCCTGCGCGGCGGCCTCCGCCTGTTCCCGCGTCCGGATGGCCTCGGCGGCCGCCATCGCCTCGGGCCGTGGGTTGCGGTTGGCGGCGAGACAGCACGCGCTCATCACGTACAGCGCCGCGAAGACGTCGGGCCGCTTCATCCCGATCCGCAAGGCCCCGTACCCGCCCATCGAGTGCCCCCCGAGGCCCCGGCTCTCTCGCGTGACGAGCGTCCGGTAGTGGCTGTCCATGTACGCCACGAGGTCCTCGGCGACGAAACGCTCCCAGTCGCCCGTCGTCGGTGAGCTGGAGTACATGCTGCCCTTGTGCAGCGTGAACGCACTCGGCGTCACCACGATCACGTCGCTGAACGCCTGCATGGCGGCGAGCCGGTCTCCGCTCTCGGCCACTCGGGCCAGCCGCTCGGTGAAGGTGTCCTCCCGGCCGCCGTACCCGTGCAGCAGGTAGAGGACGGGGAACCGGCGTGCCTGATCGGCGACGTAGCTCGGAGGAAGGTAGACGGTGACGTCGCGGTCCGGCGAGTCGCCCTCGAGGTTGCCCTCCAGCGACCTGCCATGGACGACGATGCGCTCCACCTTGCCGTTGCGAACGCCGCCCGGCGGGAGCGCCCCGCGCCCCTGCGCGCCGAGCACCACCACGGTTCCCAGAGCCAGCGCCGCCGCGCACGCCACGCGCACCACCGATTCGATCGTCATGCCGCCTCCGTAGGACCCGGAATTGTACCGCGAAGGCCGGAGGCGGGCGCCGGCGGTTTGGGGGTAGGCTCTTGCCCATGCCGAACCTGCTCCTCCGCCGCGTGCTGCTGCTGGCCGTGCCCGCGCTCGCGATCGCCTGGCTGCCGGCGGGCAGCGCCGGGCAGACATGTCCTGGCGGACGCCTGCTGTTCCTGACGAACGGTCGCATCCACACGATGGACGCCGCGCGCAGCGTGGTCTCCAGGGTGCGCATCGCCAACGGCCGCTTCGTGGAGGTCGGGGACGCCGCCAGCAGCTCGGGAGGCTGCACCGACACGATCGACCTGCGCGGCCGGACCGTGATTCCCGGCATGATCGACAATCACTTTCACGTCCAGCTCGTGGGCAGCCGCCCGGGATGGGAGACGCGCGCGATCGAGACGGCCTTCTCGATTCCCGAGGCGCAAGCCGTGATCCGGGCCCGCACGGCCGAGGTGCCCGACGGGGCGTTCATCACGGCGATCGGCGGCCTGCAGCCGCGGCAGTTCGCCGAGAACCGCCTGCCGACGCTCGCCGAGCTCGACGCCGCGGCCCCGCGGCATCCGGTCTACATCCACGCGTCGTTCAACGGACCCGCGACGACCAACTCGCTCGGCAAGCGGTTCCTCGAAGGCAGGGGCGTCCGGGTCGCGGACAACGGGTTCATCGAGCAGAACGATCCGGCGTGGGACGCCCTCGACGCGCTGCGCTCGGCGTGGACGCCAGCCGACGTCAGGCGGACGATGCGGCAGGTCTTCGGCTACTTCAACAGCGTGGGCCTGACGACCGTGCACTCCGTGCTCGGCTCGCAGGAGCGCGGGCCGGCGCGGTACTTCGGCACCGACGACCAGCGGCCGATGATGGCGCTGCGCCAGGAGGGGGCCCTGACCTTGCGCCTGCGCCTGTTCTTCAACACGGGCCCGCGGGTCGACGGCAAGCCGGGCAACCCGGAGCTGCGATCCCTGCTCGACCACCAGTTGCCCGACCTCGGCGACGACATGGTCAGGACGACCGGCGTCGGCGAGCACGTCGTCGACTGGCCGCTCGAGGGCGCGGTGCCGCTCGGCGACGAGTACTACCGCTCCGTCCGGCTCGTCGCGCAGCGCGGCTGGCAGCTGATGGAGCACAGCTTCAACGAGGAGAACCACGCCGCGCGCGCCGACGTCTGGGAGCGGGTGAACCGGGAGTTCCCCATCGTCGGCCTGCGCTGGAGCATCGATCACGTCAACACGATCACGCCGGCCACCCTGGCGCGGATGCAGGCGCTCGGCGTGGGCGTCCGTGCGCACGGTTGGCGGTTCCTCGCCGGCTCGCCAGGCCAGGCAGGCCCACCGTACCGGATGCTGCTCGACAGCGGCATCCACGTCGGCACCGGCATGGACGGCGCGCAAGCCGCGCCGATCGATCCGTGGCTGAACGTCTACTACATGGTGACGGGACGGAACGTCCGCGGGGAGCTGATCAACGACGGGCAGCAGATCTCCCGGCAGGAGGCGGTGTGGTTGTACACCGCGGGCAACGGCTGGTTCTCACGGGAGGAGCGGGCGCTCGGTTCCATCGAGACGGGCAGGCTGGCCGACCTCGTGGTGCTGAACGCCGACGTGTTCGACCCGCGTGCGGTGCCCGACGAGGCGATCAGGCGCGTGCACAGCGTGCTGACGCTGCTCGGGGGGCGGGTGGTGCACGGCGACCCGGCCCGCCTCGCCGAGGCCCGCTGACACCGGCGGGCGCGCCACCTGGAAGAAATGACGAAGTCTGCAGCGGCTGCCATAGCAAAACTCGAAGCATCTTTGACCCGCCTCCATGGAATCGCGTATCCTGACGTCCCTGTGTCGACCATGGCCTCGCCCCTCCGCCTGCTGCACCGGCTCGCCGTGCCCGTCGTGGCGTGGCTGGTCGTGTCGCTGGGCCTGACGCTCGTCGGGCAGGCCTCGGGGGCGATCGAACGCGATCACGTTGCCCGGGTCAACCGGGGCGGCGTGCAGCGCGCGAACCGGCTCGGCACGGACGGCAGCCACGGCGTGGATCTCGTCGATATCGACGCCCCCGCTCCCGTGCACGCGGGCGGGGGCACGGGCGGCGACGACCACCGGCCGGCGGTGGCGGGGAGACGGACGGTCACGCCTGCCCGGGCTGCACTGGCTCCCCCGGGGCTCGCGGCGGCGGCCGTGACGGTGCCGGCGCCACCGGGCGCCTTCGTCTGGCTGGTGCCGACCGCTCCCCTGCTCGTCGCCCTGCAACCGCTCGCCCTGAGCGGCGGCGAGCGCGCACCTCCCTCGCTCTAACCTCCAGCTCCATTCGACGTCGCTCGGCCCCCTGCCGCGGCATGCCCGCGTGCCGGTACGGGCCGGGCCACGTTCAAGGCTGTCTTACTGGCGTTCCCGTATCGGTGTGTCTATGCATCACTACCCCTCGATGTTCGGCCATCCCAAGGAGGACACCGTCGCCGGTGTCGTCGTGTTCCTCGTGGCGCTGCCACTGTGCCTGGGCATCGCCATCGCCTGCGGCGTGCCGCCC
>CAWULT010000179.1:0-7253 GCA_963923455.1 uncultured bacterium | reverse complement strand
CCGGGGGTGGGACCGGGGCGTCGCGTTCGGCGGGCCGGGCGGCGCGCGCCGGCCGCGCGGTGCCCGCGTCCTCGTCGCCGGCGCCGTCGGCCTTGCCGGACCTGGCCTTCGCGTCGGCACCTTTTCTCGTGTGCTTGGCGATCACCTCGCGGCGCGCTCTGGCACGCCGGCGTTCGTCGAGCCACCCGCGGGCCCAGCCGAGGCCGCGGGCCGAGAGGTCCCGGCCGCCGACGGTCGCGGTGGCAAACATGCGGCCGAGCGACAGCTGGGTGGCCATGACCACGGCCAGCATCATGCACGTCGCGAGCACGATGATGGAGCCGGTCCGGTTCAGGTACTCCGCGAGCGCCGACCCGAGGCCGGCGCCGATCGAACCACCGGCGTCGAACGACCGGGCTTGCAGCTCGGCGCTGCCCAGCACGAGGCTGAGGAACGCGCTGGCGCACGCCAGCAGCAGGCCGGCGCCGACCGCCTTCGTGTAGGCGGCGTCGGGCACCTGGCACCAGAAGTAGTGCCAGCCGACGACCGCGATCACCGCGGGCAGGAAGTAGGCCGCGTAGCCGAACAGCTGCAGCGACAGCTCGGAGATGAACGCGCCGACGCGGCCGACGAAGTTGGCCGGGGCCTGTCCGGTGTCGGTCGTGAAGAACCACACCGGGTCGGCTGGGTCGTGGGTGACCAGGGCGATGAGCCAGATCAGCGCGAGGGCGAAGAGGGCCACGCCGACGAACTCGCTCAGGCGGCGCGAGAAGGTGGAATCGGCCACGAATCAGATCTCCATGAGAATGGGCAGGACCAGCGGGCGGCGCCCCGAGCGCTTCTTGAAGAACCGCCGCAGCTCGGCGCGGAGCTTCTCGGTCATCAGGCCCTGGTCGGTGCGTTCCTCGATGCTCGAGCCCTCGATGCAGTGGGCGATCGCACCGGCCGCGTCGCCGAACAGGCTGCCGGCGGACTCGTCGCCGAGCACGAACCCGCGCGCCACGAGCTCCGGCGTGCCGACGAGCGCGCCCGTGCCGCGGTTGATCGCGACGACCGCGACCACGACGCCGTCGGCGGCCAGGTGCCGCCGATCGCGCAGCACCTCGTCGCCGACCTCGCCGACGCGGGTGACGTCGATCAGGATGCGGCCGGTCGGCGCCTTGTCGGCGATGCGCGCGCCCTGGGCGTCGAAATGAATCACGTCGCCGTCCTGCGCGAGCAGGGCCTGCAGCGTCCGGTCCGTGCCGCCCATCACGCGCTTGGCGATCTTCGCGTGCAGCGCCAGCTGCCGGTATTCCCCGTGCACGGGGACGAAGTAGCGCGGCCGGACGAGGGAGATCAGCAGCTTGAGCTCCTCCGCCGACCCGTGTCCGGAGACGTGCACGTGCTTGATGTGATCGGTCACGATGTCCGCGCCCCGCCGGGCCACGTGGCTCAGGGTGCGCGCGATGGCCTTCTCGTTGCCTGGGATCGCGCGGGCCGAGAGCACGACCGTGTCGTCGGGGCTCAGCTTCACGTGGCGGTGATCGTCGATCGCGATGCGCGAGAGCGCCGCCTGCGGCTCGCCCTGCGAGCCGGTGACCAGGCACAGCACGTCCTGGCTGGGGTAGTTGGCGACGTCGGCGTCACGAATCTGGACGCCCGAGGGGACCTTGAGGAAGCCCAGCCGCTGGGCGATCTCCGCGTTCTGGACGATGCTGCGGCCGACGAACGCGACCTTGCGGTCGAACTGTGCCGCCAGATCCACCAGCACCTGGATGCGGTAGATGCTCGACGAGAAGGTCGCGACGACCAGCTTGCCCTCGGTGCTCGTGAAGATTTCCTCGAAGGCTTCGATCACCTCGATCTCGGGGCCCGTGAAGCCCCGGCGATCGACGTTGGTGCTGTCGGCGAAGAGCGCCAGGACGCCGCGCGCGCCGAGCTCGGCGAAGCGGTGCAGATCGAAGTATTCGCCATCGATCGGCGTCTGGTCGATCTTGAAGTCGCCCGTGTGCACGATCGTGCCGAGCGGGCACGTGATGGCCAGCGCCACGCAGTCGGGCATGCTGTGGGTGACGCGGATGAACTCCACCGTCAGCGGGCCGATCGTCACCGTGTCGCGCGGGCCCACGGGCGTGAGCCGGCCGCGGGCGTCGATGCCGTGTTCCTCGAGTTTGGGCTCGATGAGCGCGAGCGTCATCGGCGTGCCGTAGACCGGGCCGTCGAAGAGCGGCACGACGTGCGGCACGGCGCCGATGTGATCCTCATGGCCGTGCGTCAGCACGAGCGCCTTGATGTTGGCGCGGCGCGCCTCGAGGAACGTCAGGTCCGGGATGATCAGGTCGACGCCGAGCTGGTCCGGATCTGGGAACATGACGCCGGCATCGATGAGGATGGTCGTCTCGTCCCACGACACCGCCATCATGTTCATGCCGAACTCGCCGAGGCCCCCGAGTGGGATCACCTCCAGCGTGCCGGGCGCGATTTCCGGTACGGAGACCTGTTGCATACCTATCCCAGCCAGAGCGGGCGCACCACACGGGAGAGGGCCGGCGACACGCCGACCGTCGACACGCGACCTCGAAGGCCCGCGTCCGTCACTTCCTGCACGACCGCTGGCGGATACCCGGGCGGGCACCGTCGACGGGGCGGGCCGGCCGCACGCGCGACACGACCACGTCAGGCCGCTGGGAGCGCCTGATCATCCGGCGCTCCCCGCGGGTTCACGGGGCGGCCGAATGGGTGAAACCTGGAGGGCTCAACGACTTCCGGGCGAAACTATAGCACAGCTCTGGTCAAGGCGGCCATTTCGTCGAGGCGGAGATCGCCGGGACGTTTTCCGGGATCGACCTGCGCCTGCGCCAGGACGTCCGCTGCCGCACGTCCGAAGGTATCGGCCACCGGCTTCAGGGCGTTCAGGATGGTCTTTCGGCGCTGGAGGAACACGCCCCGCACGACCCGTTCGAACGCGGCGAGACTGCCCACCGGGACGGACGGGGGATGGAACCGCAGCCGCACCAGGGCCGACGTCACCTTCGGCGGCGGGCGGAAGGCACCGGGCGGCAGCGTCAACACGGGCTCGACCGCGGCCCGCAGCGCCACCTGGACCGTCAGTGCCCCGTAATCCCCGTCGCCGGGCGCGGCCAGCAGGCGGTCCGCCACCTCCTTCTGGAGCATCAGCGTGGCGTCGCTGAGGCACGTGCCGCCGGCCGAGGCGTCGAGCAGCCTGAAGATGATGGGGGAGGCGACGTTGTAGGGGAGGTTGCCCGCGACGCGGACCGGCTTGCGCTCCTCGTGCAGCAGAGCGGCCACGTCCACGTTCAGGAAGTCGGCTTCGACCAGTCGCGCGTGGGGCGGCAGTTGCGGCCGCAGCAGGGCGGCCAGCTCCCGGTCGATCTCCACGCAGACGAGCCGGCCGACCCGGGCGGCGAGGGGACGCGTCAGCGCGCCGCGGCCCGGCCCGATTTCGAGGAAGGTGTCCTCCGGCGTGGCCTGGAGGCTGTCGACCATCCTGGCGATCCAGGCGGGCTCCAGGAAATGCTGGCCGAACCGCTTCCGCGCGCGCGGCAGGGGCCGGCCGTCCGGCGTCGCCGGGCGCCGCCGGGCGGTCATGCCGGTTCCTCGCCGCGCCAGTAGCGCTCCTCGATCTCCTCGATCTCCTCTTCGCTCAGCCCGAAATAGTGGCCGACCTCGTGGATCAGCGTCTCGCCGATGACTGCGCGGATCTCCTCCTCGTCCTCGCAGTCCTCTTCGATCGGGCGCTGGAAGATGGTGATCCGGTCCGGCAGGAGCGTGCCGGACGCGGACCATTCACGCTCGGTGAGCGGCGTGCCCTCGTAGAGGCCGTACAGCGAGTCGGGGGGCTCGATGCCCATCGCCTCGAGGAGATCGGGGCTTGGCTCGTCCTCCACGACGAGCGCGAGGTTCTTCATCTCCCGCTGGAAGCGTTCCGGGATCAGGCCGACCGCCTCCTCGACCAGCGTCGCGAAGGCCCGGCGGTTCATCGGCGTGGCGTCCGGCGGCGGCCCGGCGTGCCTGCCGTCGATCGACGCGAGCGCCCGGCGACGCGCGGCGCCGCCTCGCGGGGATCGCCGTCGGTGGCGCTGGCCGCCGCGAAGAACGCGCAGTCGTCGCGGACCGGACAGGCATCACAGGCCGGCTTCGGGCGGCACACCCGGCGCCCGTGCAGGATCAGCACGTCGGACGCGAGCGTCCACCGCTCGCGCGGCAGCGCGTCGCACAACTGCGACTCGACCGCGACCGGGTCGTCGCCGTCGGCGATGCCGATGCGGTTCGACACGCGCAGCACGTGCCGATCGACCGGCAGCCCCGGCACGCCGAGCGCGTGCCCCAGCACGACGTTCGCCGTCTTGCGGCCCACGCCCGGCAGCGCGGTCAGCTGCTCCATGTCGGCGGGCACCTTGCCCCCGTGCTCGGCGACGAGGCGCTGCGCCATCCCGACGAGCGCCTTCGCCTTCTGCCGGAAGAAGCCGGTCGAGACGATCTCGCGCTCGAGTTCCGGCAGGGCGGCCGCCGCGAGCGCGCGAGGGTCGGGGTAGTGCACGAACAGGGCCGGCGTCACCTGGTTGACCCGCGCGTCGGTCGACTGCGCGGACAGCATCGTGGCCACCAGCAGTTCGTAGGCATTGCGGTAGTGCAGTTCGGTGTCGGCGCCGGGGTACAGCTCGGCCAGCGCCTCGATGACCCGCCGGGTCGTGCGGGGAGGCTTCATCGCGTCAATGTATCGGGTCCGCCTTCTTCCATTCGGCGTTCGCGTGGGTCTCCGAGAACACCCGCATGTGCTCCTGGAGCGCCGCGATCAGCGTGGGGATGAACTGCACGGGCACGACGACGCGGCTCCGGACCGGTGCCTTGACCGTGTGGTTCGCCTCGGCCTCGCGCAGCTCCCGCTCGGACAGCGGCATGACCTCGCAGAAGGTCAGCGTGAAGTCGAACGGGGTGTGCGCGATCGAGCAGAAGTTGGCGTAGGTCCGCGGTTCGCCGGGCTGCTCGTCGGGGACGATCGTGAAGTTGATCTGCTTGCGCTCTGGTGTGTCGCTCATGGGGCTCGTCGAGGCTAGTACTTGCGCATGACCCCCACCACGATACCCTGAACCTGCACCTGGTCGGCATCGTAGACGAGCGGCTGCATCGTCGCGTTGGCCGGCTGCAGGCGGATGCGGCCGTTCTCACGGAACAGCTTCTTGAGCGTCACATCCTGCCCGCCGACGAGCGCGATCACCATTTCGCCGTTGTCGGCGCTCCTGCGGTCCTCGACGATCACGAAGTCGCCGTCGCGAATCTGTTCGTCGATCATCGAATTGCCGCGGACCCGCAGGACGTAGCTGTCGCGCTTGCCGGTCAGGTCCTCCGGCACCGCGATCGTCTCGGTTCCGGGCACGGCCTCGATCGGTGCGCCCGCCGCCACGAAGCCGAGTAGTGGCAGCTCGACCGCCCGCCCGCCGGCCCGCGTCGGCACCAGCTCGACCGACCGGCTCCGATTCCAGGCACGCCGGATGAACCCTTTGTCCTGCAGGTTCGTCAGGTGCTTGTGGACGGTCGCCAGCGACGACAGGTTGAACTTGCGCCCGATCTCCTCGAGGCTCGGCGCGTAGCCGTGCTGCTGGATGAACTCGTTCAGGTAGTCGAGGATCTCTCGCTGCCGTTTCGTGAGCGGTAGCACGGGGGCCTCCTGTCGCCGACATGCCATCCCGGATGGGATTTCCGGGTGCCCCGGCGGCGACCCCGCACTGTATGCGAATGGAAGGCGAAAATCAAGGAGGCCTGAGCCTTGGGGTCCGGTGCTACACTGACTTTGGTCTCTCGCCGAAAGGACGAACCATGTCACTCCGTCTGTTGTTCGTCAGCGCCTGCGCGGTCGTGGCGGCGACGGCCGTGACGCTCGATGGCGCCAACGTCTCGCGTCAGCAGGCCGATGCGCTGGCCCGCAAGATCACGCTGATCGCCCAGCAGGGGGCCGTGACCCCGCAGGCGAGCGGCCGGGCCACACAGGAGCCGGGCGGCCGCCGGACGCCACTGAGCGAGGGGGAGTTGAACTCCTGGTTCGCGTACCGGGCGCCCCAGTACCTGCCGGCCGGCGTGACCCAGCCCAGCCTCACAATCATCGGCAACGGCGCGGTCAAGGGCCAGGCCGTGCTCGATCTCGACACCGTCGCGCAGCGCAAGGGCGGCGGGAGCGCGTTCAGCCCGTGGAGCCTGCTCGGCGGCCGGGTGCCCATCAGCGTGACGGCGACGCTCAGCACGAAGGACGGCCTGGGCCGATTCGAGGTGCAGGATGCCCAGATCGCGGGCGTGACCGTCCCGAACGCGCTGCTCGAGGAGCTGATCTCCTACTACGCGCGGACGCCGGAGCATCCGCAGGGAATCCGGCTGACCCAGTCGTTCGAGTTGCCCGCGAACATCCGGCGCATCGAAGTGGCGCCCGGGCAGATGGTGGTCGTTCAGTAGACCGACCGGAATCGAGCGCCCGCGCCGCCCGCCGGCGGCGCGTCGGATCTCGGCGTGGGCACCGTACACCTCTCCACTCCGCTTCAGTTCATCAAGGGCGTCGGCCCGAGGAAGGCGGCCGATCTCGCGAAGGCGGGCCTCGTCACCGTCGAGGACCTCCTGTTTCGGCTGCCGTTCCGCTACGAGGATCGCAGTCGCCTGCAGCCCATCGCGTCGCTGCGGCCGGGGCAGCGCGTGGCCGTGTTCGGCGAGATCAAGAGCGCCCGGCTGGCGACGACCCGCCGCCGCGGCTTCACGATCTTCCACGCGGTCGTCGGCGACGCCAGTGGCGCCATCCGCTGCACCTGGATGAACCAGCGCTTCCTCGTCGACGTCCTGCAGCCGCACCTGCCGGTGGTGGTGTTCGGCGACGTCAAACTCGACTCGACCGGGCTCCACTTCCTGAACCCGGAGTACGAAGTCGCGGCCGACGATCCCTCCGGCCTGCACACCGGCCGCATCGTGCCGTTCTACGAGAGGACCGGCAGCGTGACGCCGAACATGCACCGGAAGCTGGTGCGCCAGGTCCTCGACGCGCTGGCCGCCGAGATCGATGACCCGCTGCCGCCATCGGTGGGACAGCCGCACGGTCGGCTGTCGCGGCGGCTGGCGTTCGAGCAGGCGCATTTCCCGCCGAACGAGGCCGACGTGGCGGAGCTCAACCGGTTCCGGTCGCCGGCGCAGCGCCGCCTGATTTACGAGGAATTCTTCCTGTTCCAGGTGGGACATGCGTGGCGTCGGCGCGCCGCGCTGGTCGAGGCGAAGCCCCACGCCCTCGTGATCGACGA
>CAWULT010000178.1:0-7274 GCA_963923455.1 uncultured bacterium | reverse complement strand
TGCCGTCCTTGACCCAGCGCCGGTTCACCGTGAAGCACCAGATCTCGCCCTTCTTCAGGTACTTGGACTCGCGCTTGAAGCTTTCCTTGTGATCGATCAGCTCGCCTTCGTATTGGATGATGCGGGTGTTCTTCGTGATTGGTTCGAGGGCGAAGACGCCCCAGCCATGGAGCTTCGACCGCCGCCGCTTGATCTTGGGGGGAACCCAGGTGCGTGCCATAGAAGTCACAGGATACCAAGCCAACCCCTGTTTTGATCTGTTCGCCGCAACGGCTTCGCCGGGCCCGTGTACTTGGTCATAATGGAAACCCTCATGAGCAAAACCGCCGTTGGACCACGAGAGCTGATGCAGGCCTGGGGCCGCATCCTGTCCGGCTACCGTCCGAACCTGTCCGTCGAGATCACGCGCGAGTGCCCTTTGCGGTGCCCCGGGTGCTACGCCTACGGCGACGAACATCTCGGCGGCGACGTGACGCTGCGCACCCTGGCGGACTTCAAGGGCGACGAACTGGTGACGCGCTTCATGGCGCTCATCGACCAGCACAACCCGCTGCACGTGTCGATCGTCGGCGGCGAGCCGCTGGTGCGGTATCGCGAGCTCAACGAGATCCTGCCGAAGCTGGCCGAGCGCGGCATCCACACGCAGCTCGTCACGAGCGCCGTCCGGCCGATTCCCCAGGAGTGGATCGGCCTGCCGCGCCTGCAGGTGGTGGTGTCGATCGACGGCCTCCAGCCGGAGCACGACGAGCGCCGCAAACCAGCCACCTACGACCGCATCCTGAAGCACATCGAAGGGCACCAGATCACGGTGCACTGCACCGTCACGAGCCAGCAGGTGCGGCGCGACGGCTACATCGAGGACTTCCTGAACTTCTGGCAGGCCAACGCCAGCACGCGCCTGATCTGGATGAGCCTCTACACGCCGCAGGTCGGCGAGATCTCGACCGAGCGTCTGACCAAGGCCGACCGGGCCAAGGTGATCGCAGAACTGCGGCGGCTGCGCCCGCTCGTCCCGAAGCTGCAGATGCTCGACGGGATGCTCAACGTCTACGCCAACCCGCCGAAGTCGCCCGACGAGTGCATCTTCGCCCAGACGACGGAGTGCGTCTCGGCCGACTTCCAGCACACGATCACGCCGTGCCAGCTGGGCGGCAACCCCGACTGCTCGAACTGCGGCTGCATCGCGTCGGCCGGGCTCGAGGCGATCGGGCGGCACAAGCTCACGGGCGGCGTGCCGGTGGGCCGTATCTTCAACGCGTCGCTGCAGGTGGGCAAGGCCGTCGGCAGGGTCCGCGTGCTGACGTCGCGGCGCGAGCCGGCCGCCGCGCAGCCGACCGCCTGACGCCCTCCCCGCCGCGCTCGTTCGACAGCGGGCGGCGTCCGCCGCCCGTCAGCTGGCCTGTGCCGGATGCGGGGTGGCGTGGACCTCGGCGGCGCGCCGCAGCGCCGCCTCCACGTTCGGCTGGATGTTCGCATCGCCGACGTGCCGGTGGAACTCGGCCTCGGCGATCAGGCTGGCTGGCTGCGGCAGCGCACCACACAGCAGCAGCGTGCGGCCCGAGCGCCGGAGGGCGTCGGCGAAGTCCTGGATCGCGCGCAGGCCCGTGGCGTCGATCGCCGTCATGTTCCGCAACCGCAGGATCACGATCGGCTTCATCGTCGAAATCACCGGCACCAGGTCGGTCAGCTTGTCGGTGGCCCCGAACAGGAACGGCCCGTGGATCCGGTACACGGTGACGTAGTCCGGGATGCGCCTGCCCTGCAGCGCGTGTACCCGGCCGCGCTCGATGTAGTCCTGCGTGACCGGCGTCACCGTCGTCGTCGTGGCCACGCGCCGAATGAACAGCAGCGCCGCGAGGATCATGCCGGCCTCGACGGCCACGGTCAGGTCGGCGACCACCGTCAGCGCGAACGAGACGAGCCAGACCAACCGGTCCGTCCAGCCCTGCTTCCAGAGCTCGGGGATCTCGTGCCACTCCCCCATGTTGTAGGAGACGACCAGCAGAATGCCGGCGAGCACCGCCATCGGGATGGCGGCGGCGAGCGGTGCGGCCACCAGCAGGATCACGAGCAACGTCAGCGCGTGGACCACGCCGGCCACCGGCGTCCGCGCCCCCGACCGGACGTTGGTGGCCGTGCGCGCGATCGCCCCGGTCGCCGGCAGGCCACCGAAGATCGGCGACGCGATGTTCGCGATGCCCTGCGCGAAGAGTTCCACGTTCGAGTTGTGGCGCGTGCCGCTCATCCGGTCGGCCACGACGGCCGACATCAGCGACTCGATTGCGCCCAGCATCGCGACGGTCAGCGTGGGCGACAGCAGCGTCAGCACGAGGTCCGGGCGGAATGCGGGCACGTGCAGCGCCGGCAGGCCGGCCGGGATGCCGCCGAACCGCGAGCCGATGGTCTGCACCGGCAGGCCCGCAGCGGCCGCCACGATCGTGCCGCCGAACAGCGCGACGATGTAGCCGGGCACGCGCGGCACCAGCCGGTTCCAGACCACCACCGTGGCCACGACGCCGGCGCCAAGTGCCAGCGTCGGCGACGACACGGCGTCGAGGTGCGAGCCCAGCACGCGCATGCGACCGATCAGGTCGCCGGGAGCCGGCGACGCGAGCACGATGCCGGTGAAGTCCTGGAGCTGGGTGCTGGCGATCACGACGGCAATGCCGCTCGTGAACCCGGTGACCACGGGCCGCGGGATGAAGCGGACGGCCGTGCCGGTGCCGGTGAGCCCCATCACGACCAGCAGCACGCCCGCCATCATCGTGCACATGAACAGGCCGTCGACGCCGTGCTGCGCGACGATCCCGGACACGACGACGACGAAGGCGCCGGTCGGTCCGCCGATCTGGACCATCGACCCACCGAGCGCCGAGATCAGGAAGCCGGTGACGACGGCGCAGTAGATGCCGGCCTGCGGCGTCATCCCCGACGAGATGGCGAAGGCCATCGCCAGGGGCAGCGCGACGAGCCCGACGGTGACGCCGGCGACGAGATCCGCCGTGAACGTACGGACCGTGTAGCCGCGGAGCGCGAGGACGAGCGCGGGGAGAAACGGCGGGCGAGCCGGTGCAGGCGTCTGAGCCACGTCTCGCCGCCGATGGTAGCACGGGCCCCTGCGACACTCGCCCGCAGGCAGTGCCGGGACACGGCCCGTCGGCGCGGTGTCGCGCCGCGCCGGGAGGCTACAGGTCCATGTACGGCATCGGCGGCACTGCGCCCTGCAGCCGCGCATACACCGTGAGGGCGCCGCGGTGGTGCGCCGTGTGGTCCGTGATGGCACCGAAGATCGCCATTCGCGGCGCACCGCCCATGATCCCGTCCTTGGGCAGCGGCGCCAGCAGTTCGGCATCGGTCTTCGTGGCGACCGCGATCTTGGCCGACTCGATGGCCCTGTCGAACCACGCCCTGGCCGCGGCCAGCGACCCGACGGCGTTGACCGCCTTCGCGTGCGCCTCCCAGTTCGTGTCGAAGCCCTCGGGGCGGAACGCGCCCTGCACGAACCACTCGATGGTGTGCGCGGCGTGCGCCACCTGCTGCGCCGCCGTCATCATGCCGGCGGCCGGGGCGAACGTAGCGTGCGCCTCCGTCAGGTTGCGCGTCGAGCGCGTGAAGTACTCGTGGGCCGCGCTCAACTCCGCGACGGCGTTCTGTGCCAGTGACATGTGACCTCCGCGCGACACCCTGGCCCCGAAACCCGCGCGGGCTTCCCCGGAGCCGTCCTCCGAAATCCTAGCGGCTCGTCTCGGCCGAACGCGATGCGCTCAGGATGTTGCGCATCGAGTTGTTGCCCTCGTGGCAGCCGTACTCGAACAGCGACCGGTCGGGCACTCGCGCCAGGGTGAGCGCGGCCGTCCAGGGCCTCGTCCAGACGGCCGGATCGGTGACCGTGACCTCGTACGCGATCGCATCGCCCTCCCGCGTGAAGTGCTCGACGAGGTGCAGCCCGTCCCGCGCGCCCCGGAAATCGGCCCGGCCGTCGAAGTTCGTCGTCTCGACGACCAGCGTGCTGCCCTCCCAGCGGCCGCGCGCGTCGCCGTGGTACCCGCGCACCGAGGGTCCCGCGTGCGGAGCCCCGATGGCGACCACGCGCGTGTCGTGAATCATCTCGTAGGTGATCGCCACGACGCCCGGCCCCTGCACGATGCGAAGGTTGGCGTTGTAGACCGTCGGAAAGGTCGCCGCGGGCACGCCCCGGCTGATGCAGCGCTCCCAGAGGCTCAGGTCCTCCGGGCCGCGGACGAGCGCCGTCGCCCCGAACGCCCCCAGCCCGGCGAAGGTGCCGGCGCCACGCGGACCGGCCCCGGCGGGACGCGCCACGGGCGGCGGCAGCCTGCCGTCGGGGGGATCGACGACGAGCGAGGTCCGCCGCGAGACGCGCCCGCGCTCCAGCCAGTGCGGCGGCGGCGACGTGGCCGAGCCGACCGCTCCGGCATTCGAGCGATCGGCCGTCTCGAGATCGAACTCGGCGCCGTCCGAGGCGACCTGGCCGCCGACCTGGGCCCGTCGCTGCGCGAACTCGGCATCGGTGAGCACGCGCCGTTCGCCGTACTGCGGCGGGCGCTCGAACGGCACGCTCAGCTCGGCTTCGCTGCTGTAGGTGCCCTGGAGATCCGGCTCGCCCCACGGTGTGAGGGGCGCGGCCGGGACCTGCGCGAGCGTGACCGCCGTTGCCACCGCGCCGACGACGCCGAGCGCCGCCACGCGAGGTCCGATCTTCATGCTGGCCTCCTTCTGCGACCGCCCCCGTGCGCCGCGCTACCGCTCCTGATCGCGCTCGCCGGTGGCGGCGCCCGCCGGCAGCGGCGCCGCGCCCCCGCGCCCGCCCCGCCCCGCGAGCAGCGCCGCGCCGACGCCGGCGCCGTCGTCCTGCACCGACCGGCGTGGCCGCACGATGCCCTTCGCCAGGTCGGCGGCGACGGCCCGGTCCTCGGCACGCTCGGCCGACAGCGACATCGAGATCGCCGTGTTGCCCGGGTGGCACTCGTACGGCAGGAGCTTCCCACCGTCGAGCGGCGTCAGCGGAAACGACACCGTGAACGGCCGCTCGTAGGTGACGGGATCGTCGAAGGTGGCCTGGTATTGCACGATGCCGTCGGCCACGCGGCGGAAGCGCTCGGTGATCACCATCTGGCGGCTGTGCCGCACGCCGTTGCCGTTGACGCCCACCGCGGTCCGATCCGTCAGGTTCGTGGTCTCGACGACCAGCTCCTCGCCCTCCCAGCGCGCGCGCGAATCGCCCAGGTACTGCGCGATGGCCGCGCCGACGTGCGGGCGGCCGTCGGTGTAGAAGATGCGGGTGTCTGGCAGCATCTCGTACGACAGCGCGACGACACCGGGGGCCTGCACGATGCGGTTGCCGTTGCCGTAGATGACACGGAGGGTCGAGCCCGCGATGCCCCGCGTGATGCAGCGCTCGTAGAGCGAGAAGTCCTCCCACGAGTTCAAGGGCCCGGGTCCGTAGGTGCCGCGCGGCATCTGCCGCGCCTGCTGGTCCACCTTGATGGCCGGCAGACGGCCGTCGGGTGGATCGACGATCAGGCGCGTCTGCGGAAACACGCGGCGCGCGTAGTCGAAGCGGAAGCTGCTCTCGGCGCTCGTGTCACGCTGTCTCGCGGCGTTGTCGATCTGCGTCCTGCGGGCGGCAAGGGCCGCGGCGTCCAGGTACAGCGGTGGGGTCTGCCCGGGCGCCACCGGGGCCGCCCCGCGGCCAGGGCCGCCACGGCCCTGGAACGCGGCCATGGGCACGTTCTCCATGTCGTCGCTCGACCACACGCCCTGGAGATCGGGATCGCCCCACGGCGTGCGCGGCGCCCTGTAGTCCACCGGCGCCCCGCCGAAGGCGGTGACGACGAGGGCCGGCGGGGTGGCGCGCGCCTGCCCCGCGACCGGCGCATCCACGAGCGCGAACCACGCCGCTATTCCCACGAACGTGCCAAGTGCCGCCACGAGTCGCATGGCCATGTGTCGTCCCCCCTTCCGAAATCGAGCCGCGCCCGTCGTCCGCGCCGGTGCCGCTCAGTGCGTCGTCGTCGCGAGGTGCTCGCGCAGCAGGTCGCGGCCGAAGTCGCCGCCGAAGTCGCGCCACACCGAGTGGATGTGGTTGCCGTCGTTCTGGGCGTTGTCGTACTCGATCAGGAACGTCGGCCCCTGCACGCGGTAGTAGTGCTTCTCGCCCCGCGCGGTGCCGCCGGCCCACGCGAACGTGATGGCGTCGACGCCGGCCTTGCGCAACGCGGCCATCCGCTCGGCGGCGACGTCGTCCGCCATAAAGCCCGCGTACACGTCGATCACCTTCATCAGCAGGTCGCGCTGCGCCGGCGTGAGCGCCCTGGCCGCGATGCCCGGCGGCGACAGCGGCGAGACGTCGAGCCTGTTGGTGGTGACGATTTCGTTGAGCGCCGTGCCGGTGATGATGGCCGTCCGGCGCTGCGCATCGTCGAGGGCCGCCAGCAGCGCGCGCGCCGAATCCTCCTCGGCCGCGAGGATGCGCAGCCCCTTCTTCGGCCCCTCACGCACCTCCGCCGGATTGGAGCCGAACATCGTCGGCGTGCTCGCCGTCAGGCGGCCGTCGACCACGGTGAAGTGCAGCGACACGTGATGACCTTCCACGCGCCAGCCCCAGGCGCCCGACCGCGAGGGCGTGCCGAACACGGACACGAAGTACCGCAGCGGATCCCGCCGGAAGCCCTCGGCCTGACGGCCAGCCTGGCGCTGCGCCGCCTCCAGCGCGCCCAGCACGTCCTCGAGGCTCATGATCGCCGTCGCGGTCAGGTAGCCGCGCTGGCTCAGGCCGGCCTTCAACAGGTCGTGGACCTTGGACCGCTGCGCGTCGGTCATCTCGCCGAGGGTGAGCCCCTGGCGCGGGAACGCCTCCGTGGGAATGAAGTTCCATCGCGTCCGCTGGTCGGATGCGAACGGAAAGGCCGCCTTGCTCCGCTGGTCGGGGGTCAGGCTCGAGAGCAGGCCCGTCGCCGCGTCGGTCATCGCGCGCGCCGACCGCTCGGCGGCCACCAGCGAGGCCGCCGCCAGGCCGGCCAGACAGCACGCCGCGAGCACCAGCCTGCGCGACCGCACGAAGTTCGTCATGGGGCCTCCTCCGGTCGCGCGATTCTACGCCATCCACGGTGCGGCAGGACACCGCGACGCCGGTAACGGCCGCCTGGCCGTGTTCGTGCGCCGGGAGCCCTCGCCCGCCTTGACAGGCGCGATCAGGACGCGCGAGCATGCGCCGGACGGAGGTCCCATGAACAGCCTGACCGGCGCATGCGCCG
>CAWULT010000177.1:0-7276 GCA_963923455.1 uncultured bacterium | reverse complement strand
CCCACGCGCGACGTCCAGCGCGATCGCCCGGGCGCGATCCGGCGCCACCGGCCCCTGCCGAATCAGGTCACGCAGCGTGGGGCCCGTCACGTACTCGGAGGCGACCAGCAGGTGCCCGTCCACCTCCTCGATCGCGTAGACGGTGGCCACCGACGGCGCCTTGATCGTGGCGGCGGCCCGTGCCTCGCGGCGCAGCCGCTCCCGGATGGCGGGCTGGTCGCCGAGCGTGTGAGGGATCGACTTGAGTGCGACGTCCCGGTGCAGGTCCGCGTCGCGCGCGAGGTAGACGATGCCCATCCCGCCCCGCCCCAGCACCCGGACGATGTCGTACTTGCCGATCCGCGTGCCCGGGCTCCACGCGAGCTCGTCCGACGCCGGGGGCCCGGATCCGAGCAGCGTGTCCACGGCGGCCTCGACGTCGGCGGCGTCGAGCACGGGCGGCGTCTCGAGGAAGTCGCCGAGCGTGTCGTGCGACCGCAGCAGCGCACCCAGATCGTCACGCAACGCGGCGTCGCCCTGGCAGGCGCCGGCCACCCAGGCGTCCCGTTCCCCTGCCGGCCGGGCCACCGCCTGTTCGAAGAGCGCCTCGAGCCGCGCCCAGCGCTCCGGCGTCATGGCGCGGTGCCCTCGAGCGCCTGCTTCAACCATGCGCGGGCCATGGCCCACTGGCGCTTCACGGTGGCCGGCGAGACGCCCGTGGCCTCGGCCGTTTCCTCGACGGTGAGCCCGCCGAAGTACCGCAGCTCGACGACCCGAGCCTGCTCCGGGTCGAACGCCGCGAGGCGTGCCAGGGCCGCGTCGAGCGCGAGCACGTCGACGTCGCCGGGCGCCTGCGGCGCCGTCCCGCCGTACCCCGCCTGCACGTCGCCGGGCGCGAGGTGCAGGTCGTCGAGCGTGACGCGCTCGCGTCCGCCGTCGCGCTTGGCGGCGCGTCGCGCCCGCGCCCGCTGGATCAGGATCTGGCGCATCGACAGCGCGCCGATGGCGAGGAAATGCGCGCGGTTCTGGAACTCGCGGGGACGCTCCGCGAGCAGCCGCACGTAGACTTCGTTGACGAGGGCCGTGGCCTGCAGCGTGCGGGCGTGCCGCTCGCGGTTGACGTAGCGCGCCGCGATGCGGCGCAACTCGTCGTACACGAGCGGCATCAGCTCGTCGGGCTGCCGGGGGACGTGTGTGGAAGACACCGGCCGGCTCGTGCCCGTGCGGGCGTCAGTCCCGCTCGATCGTGACCGACTGGATGACGACGTCCTTCACCGGGCGGTCCATGCGGCCCGTCGGGGTGCGGCCGATCCGCCGCACCACGTCCATGCCCTCGATGACCTCGCCGAACACGGAGTGCCGGCCGTCGAGGTGCGGCGTCGCCGCGAGCGTGATGAAGAACTGGCTGCCGTTGGTGTTGGGACCGCGGTTGGCCATCGACAGGATGCCGGCCCGGTCGTGGCGCAGCGACGGGTGGAACTCGTCCGCGAACTCGTACCCCGGCCCGCCGATGCCCTGGCCCAGGGGGTCGCCGCCCTGGATCATGAAGCCGTCGATCACGCGGTGGAAGATGGTGCCGTCGTAGTACCGCTGTGTCATCGCGGCCCCGGTGCGGGGATGGGTCCACTCCTTCGTGCCCTCGGCCAGGCCGACGAAGTTGGCCACCGTGTTCGGCGTCTGCTCGTCGAACAGTCGCACCTTGAAGCTTCCCTCGTTCGTCACGAACTGCGCGTACACGGCCATCCCGTCACGTCCTCCCAGACACCTCTTATACCACTTCACCCGTTACAATGCGGTCATGGGCACCGGCGGTGTCGACGAACCGCAGGCGTTCGGTCACGTGCTGACCGACTACGACCTGCACCTGCTGGGCGAGGGCACGCACTACCGGGCGTGGGATCGGCTCGGGTGCCGGCGCGCCACCGTCCACGGCGTCATCGGGGTCCACTTCGCCGTCTGGGCGCCCAACGCCCAGGCCGTCAGCCTCGTGGGCGATTTCAACGACTGGGACGCCGGCGCGCACCCGATGCGCCAGCTGGTGCCGTCGGGCATCTGGGAGCGCTTCGTCCCCGGCCTCGCCGACGGCGTCTGCTACAAGTACGAGGTACGCGGCACCGACGGGCAGGTGGCGCAGAAGGTCGACCCCTACGCACGGCACTTCGAGGTGCCCCCGCGCACGGCGTCGATCGTCTGGACGTCGTCGGGCCACGAGTGGCGGGATGGCGACTGGATGCGCGACCGGGCGGCGGCCGGGGGGTGGCACGACCGCCCGCTGTCCACCTACGAAGTGCATCTCGGATCGTGGCGGCGGCACTCCGACGACGGCCGTTCCTTCACCTATCGCGAGCTGGCCGACACGCTGGTGCCCTATGTCCGCGACATAGGCTTCACGCACATCGAGCTGCTGCCGGTGATGGAGCACCCCTTCGCCGGCTCGTGGGGCTATCAGGTCGTGGGCTTCTTCGCGCCGACCAGCCGTTTCGGCACGCCCGACGACTTCCGCTACTTCGTGGACGTCTGCCACCAGCAGGGGCTCGGCGTGATCCTCGACTGGGTGCCGGGCCACTTCCCGAAGGACGGCCACGGTCTCGCCCGGTTCGACGGCACCGCGCTCTACGAGCACGCCGACCCGCGGCAGGGCGAGCACCTCGACTGGGGGACGCTCGTCTTCAACTACGGCCGCGACGAGGTGCGGACGTTCCTGATCAGCAACGCGCTCTACTGGCTGGAGGAATTCCACGTCGACGGCCTGCGCGTCGACGCCGTGGCATCGATGCTGTACCTCGACTACTCGCGGCCCGAGGGCGGGTGGCGGCCGAACTGCTACGGGGGCCGCGAGAACCTCGAGGCGGTCGCCTTTCTGAAGCAGCTCAACACGGTCGTGCACGGGCGGGTGCCCGGCGTCGTCACGATCGCCGAGGAGTCGACGTCGTGGCCCGCCGTGAGCCGCCCGACCTACGCCGGTGGCCTCGGGTTCACCTACAAGTGGAACATGGGCTGGATGCACGACATGCTGGCCTACGCGTCGCTCGACCCCGTGCACCGGCAGTTCCACCACGAGCAGATCACGTTCTCGATGCTGTACGCCTTCAGCGAGAACTTCGTGCTGCCGTTCTCCCACGACGAGGTGGTGCACGGGAAGCGGTCGATGCTCGACAAGATGCCAGGCGACCTCTGGCAGAAGCACGCCACGCTGCGCGCGCTCTACGGCTACTTCTTCGGCCACCCCGGGAAGAAGCTGATGTTCATGGGCGCCGAATTCGGGCAGTGGCGTGAGTGGAACCACGACGGCGGGCTCGACTGGTACCTGCTGCAGGATCCGATGCACGACGGGCTGCACCGCTGGGTCCGCGACCTGAACCGCGTGTACCGCGAACAGCCGTCGCTGCACGAGGTGGACTTCCAGGGGGAGGGGTTCGCCTGGATCGACTGCCTCGACAGCCAGCACAGCGTGGTGTCGTTCCTGCGCCGCGCCCGCGACCCGCGCGACTTCACGGTGATGGTCGTCAACTTCACGCCCGTGCCGCGGGAGCGCTACCGGATCGGCGTGCCCGAGGCGGGCTGGTACCGCGAACTGCTGAACAGCGACGCGGAACTCTACGGCGGCAGCAACGTCGGCAACGCGGGCGGCCTGGCGGCGGAGCCAGTGCCCGCCCACCACCTCCCGTACTCGCTGAGCCTGACGGTGCCGCCCCTCGGCTGCGTGCTGCTGAAGCCGTAGCGGCCGCTACGACTGCTTCGCGACGACCGCGGCGCTGATGGCCTTGTAGAGCGACGACGGCAGAATCTTCCTCGACACCAGTTCGTCCTTCCGCCTGTACGGCCGGCCGCCGATGATCCGCTTCGCGTAGGCGGGGCCGACGCCGGGCAGTGCCTCGAGCTGGGCCTGCGTGGCGGTGTTCAGGTCGATCGGCGTCGCCGGAGCGGCCTGGGCCGGCTTCGTGACGGTGACCTTGGGCGTCGCCGGGGCGGCCGGCGGTTTCTGTGCGGCCTCGGCTGCGAGGGCGAGCACGAGCGCGCCCGCGGCGAGGAGGGCGAGTCGGGTCCGGGTGCGTGTCATCGAATGGCCTCCGGCCCGACACTCTACCGCAGGCTGCGGCCGCCGTGCCGGGCGGCGCGGATCACGCGGTCGGCTTGAAGTGGCGGCTGTCGATGCCGTGCTTGCGCACCTTGTAGTTGAAGATGCGCTCGGTCGTCTGGAGGAGGCGGGCCGCGCGGCTCCGGACCCCACCCGCCGTGCGCAGTGCGTCGAGCAGCAGATCCTTCTCGTAGGCGTCGAGCGCCTCCGACAGGTTGAAGTCGCCCGTGCCGGGACCATCCACCGTCCGGATGGCGTGCGGCAGATGATGGCCGTGGATCACGCGGTCTTCGCAGACGATGACGGCGCGCTCCATCACGTTGGCGAGCTCGCGGACGTTGCCCGGCCACGTGTAGCGGGCCAGCAGGTCGGCCACCCGCGGCGACAGCCGCGAGACGTCCTTGCCGTATTCGCGCGAGAAGCGGGCGAGGAACGTCCCCGCGAGGACCGGGATGTCTTCGTGGCGGTCGCGCAGCGGCGGCACGACGATCGTGTGGAGCCGGAGGTGGTGATAGAGGTCCCCGCGCAGCGTGCCGGCGGCCACCGCCTGCTCGAGGTTGGCCGTCGTGGCCGCGACGATCCGGATGCGGCCCGGGTGCCCATCCGGCAGGCCCTGAAGTTCGGGCTCGTGCAGCAGCCGCAGCAGCCGCTCCTGGCCGGACGGAGTCAGGTCGGCGAGTTCGTCGAGGAAGACGGTTCCGCCCTGCGACAGCGACAGCGGCGCGCGCGAGGCCCGGCGGGCGCCGGGCCCGGTGCCGCCGAGGCCGCGCATTTCGTGCTCCAGGGCCGCGTCGTGCAACGCGGCTGCCGCCATCTCGATGAACGGGCGGTCGGCCAGGGCCGACCGCTGGTGAATGGTTCGCGCCACGAGTTCCTTGCCGGAACCCGGCTCGCCTCGGAGCAGCACCGGCCACGACCCGCCCGCGGCCGCGGCCACCCCCTCGGAGACGGGCCGCATCGCGTCGCTCTCGGTGACGAGGCCAGCCGGGTCGACGTGCTCGTGCAGCCGGCGCCGCAGCCGTTCGTTCTCCTCGACGAGCTGGCGGCGTTCGAGCTGTCGGGCCCGGTGGGCGCCCATGCCGTGCGCGATCAGGGGCGCGAGCGCCTTGAGCAGCGCGTCGAGCTGGGTGATGTCGTTGTGCGGCGGGGGCGGGGTGTCAGCCGAGAGGGAACCCACGACGCGCTGATCGACCGTCAGCTCCACCGACGCCGTGCCGTAGCCCGACGGCCGGCCGGCCTCGACGCACAGACGCGGTCCCGGCTCCTCGTGCGCCAGGATCACCGCATGGGCGGCATAGCCGCGCTGCACGAGCAACTCGGTGACCTGGCGCAGCGCCGCCGGGACGTCGAGCGTCAGCAGCGCCCGGGCCGCCTCGGCGACGAGCAGGACCGGGTCGGGGCGGGCGCCACTCCCGAGCGGTCCTCCTTCGGTCGTCGCCGTCACGCGCCTGCCGGCTCCATGCGTCCCATGCGACATAGCCGCCGCTGTCCCCCTTTCGCCCGTCACGGGGCCGGACGGGCTCCGCACATCCGTGAGCAAGACCGACGCCACCGGTCGGGAGCGCCCGGCTGGCGCAATCGAGGGATTTCGGGCTGATTTCCACGGGCTGGCGGTGGCACCGGGCCCGGCCGTCTACGTTTTGGTCTGATCGCTCGGGGTGGCCAGACATTCCTGTCTGAACGGCAGCGCACGACGCCGCCCCTCGAGGGCCGCCGGCGGGGCACCGTGTCCCGCGAGCCGGCTCGTGCCGTCCCCCGCCAGCGCCCGGATCGACACCGATGTCGAAGGGCTGATCAGGAGAGACGAATATGTCTGGATTCGAAGAGACGCCGGGTTTCGTCGAGACCCGGCACGCCGTCGAGAGCGCCGGTGCGCGTGCAGCTCAGCGCCGCAGCGGCGTTGGCGAAGCCCAGGATGGCGCCGGGCGCGTCACCGCGCAGCCAGGCCGCGATGAAGGCGCCGCGGAAGACGTCGCCGGCGCCGGTCGTGTCGACCGGCGTGACCGCGAAGGCCGGCTGGTGGTGGAGGCGGTCGCTCTGCAACAGGCTTGCGCCGCGGGCGCCCTGTGTCACGCAGACGAGCGGCTCGGGGCCGGCCATCCGCGACCGGATCGTGCGCAGGGCGCGCTCGAGATCCGTGTGTCCAGTCAGTGCGGCCGGGACGTGCTCCGCGAGGATCGCGACCGAGACGGTCGCGATCAGCTCGTCGGTGCGCGCGCCCACGGCGTCGATGTCGCACGTGACGGGCACTCCGGCGGCCCGCGCGATCCGCGCCGCGTGCACGGCCGCCGCGTCGTCGACGTCGTCGACGTGCAGCACGCGCGTGTCCGTCAGGTGAGCGGACCCCAGGCGTTCGGGCGGCAGCGAGAGGCCGGGGTGCCGCTGCCACAGGACGACACGGTCGCCGTGCGCGTCGTCGACCAGGATCACCGCATGGCGATTGGGGGCGTCGGCCGTCACGGCGCCCGTCACGTCCACGCCACGGCGGGCCACCGCGTCGCGGACGAACCGGCCGTTGTCGTCCGAGCCAAACACGCCCACGTAGGCGGTGCGCAGCCCCATCGCGGCGCAGGTCGCCAGGGTCGTGACGACCTGGCCGCCGGCGAGCCGCGCGTGGGAACGGATCTCGAGCTTGGCGTCGGGAGTGCCCGGAACCGGGTGACGGGGCAGGCGGTAGACGTCGTCGACGGAGTTCTCGCCCAGCCCGACGACGTCCCAGCGCGGGTGAGGGTTCATGGGCCCGCCTCGCCCGGGGTGTCGTCCGTGCCGGCCAGGGCGTAGAGGCCGATGGCCGCCGCGGTGGTCACGTTGAGCGAGTCGACGAGCGTCGCGTGTGCCGGCCGCATCGGGATGCGGGCGAGCCGCGTGCAGGCCGCGAGCGCGCCGGGCGAGAGCCCCTCGCCCTCGTGGCCGACCGCGAGCACGCAGGGCCGGCCACGCGTCAGCCGCGCGACGTCGGGGAGCGGCGCCGCGTGCGCGGCGGGTGTCAGGCCGATCGTCTCCCAGCCTTGCGCGGCCAGCGTCTCGAGCGCCGCGGGCCATGGTTCGGCCGACGCGAACGGCACGAGCAGCGTGGCCGCCATGGACGTCCGGATCGCCTTGCGGTAGAGCGGGTCGGTGCACGCCGGCCCGAGCAGCACGCCATCGGCGCCGAGCGCGGCGGCCGCACGGAAGATGCCGCCGACGTTGTCGGCGTTGGCGACGCGCTCGAGCGCGACG
>CAWULT010000176.1:0-7518 GCA_963923455.1 uncultured bacterium | reverse complement strand
TTCGCGCGCGTGACGCTGCCGAACAACGGCGGCACTTACGAGGACGTCTACGCGAAGACCCCCGAGGGCTGGCGCTTCCTGAACCGCTCGGTCTACCTGCCTCGGGAAATGGCCGCCAGGGCCAGCGGCAAACCGTCGCTGTCGGCCGAGGACGTGCTCGACATCCAGGAACTCGTCTCGCGCTACGGCTACGTGCTCGACAGCGGGTCCGACGGCGGCAAGGCCTACGCCGACCTCTTCACCGAGGACGGCGTGTTCGCCAGCCCGCAGGCGACGGTCACGGGCCGCGAGGCCCTGCTGAAGTTCGCCTCGGGCCACCGGCCGGGCCAGGGCCCCGCGTACGTGCGGAACTTCGCCGCCAACCTCGTGGTCGAGCCCACGGCCGACGGCGGCGCGCGCGGCAAGGTGTACGGCGTCGTGATCACGATCGGCGAGCAGAACCAGCCCAGTTCCATCTTCACGGGCGGCCACTTCGAGGACACCTACACGAAGACGCGGGCCGGCTGGCGCTTCAAGCGCCGGCAGTTCGTGCCGTCCGTGGGCGGACCGACGACCAACGTGGGGCAGCCAACGGCGCCCCGGACCCGCTGAGCGAGGACCCGACATGCGCATCATCCGCACCCTGATCGTCCTCGGCGCGCTCGCGTGCGCCGCGACCGGCGCCTTTGCGCAGTCCGCAGAGATGCTGCCCCTGACGCCGATGGACCGTGTCCAGATCCAGCAGCTCATCGCCCGCTACGCCTACGCCCTCGACACCGGTGGGCGCAACGGCTACGACTACGCCGACCTGTTCACGCCCGACGGGGTGTTCGTCGGCATGAACCAGGGGCAGGCCGGGCGACTCTACCGCGGCCGCGACACGCTCGCGGCGCTGGCACGCGGCGGCCCGCGCAACCCGAACTACGTCAGCCACTACATCACCAACATCGTGCTCGAGGCGACGCCGGAAGGCGCGCGCGGGCGCGAGTACGCGATCATCGCGGACCTCGGCGGCAATGGCCAGAAAGGCACATTCACGCACGGCGGCTTCTACGAGGACACCTACGTCAAGACACCCGACGGCTGGCGCTTCAAGACGCGCGTGTTCTACGCGTCGGAAGGGGGCGCGACGCCGAAGCAGAGGCAGAACGATCCGCTGAAGGCGCCGGCCGCGCCGGCTGCGGCTCCGGGCACCCCGGCGCCCGCCCCGGTGCCGCGCGCGACCGGCCTGCGCGCGCTCACCGCCGAGGACTACGTCGAGATCCAGCAGCTCGTGTCGCACTATCCGTACGCGCTCGACACGGCGGCCAACAACGGTGACGACTATGCGGACCTCTTCACGGCCGACGCCGAGTTCTCACGTCCGCTGACCACCGGGCGCGACAACCTCGCGAAGCTCGCGCTCGCGCAGCCGCACGGCCCGAACTACGTGCGGCACTACATCACCAACCACGTGATCGAGCCGACCGTGGACGGCGCCATCGGCAAGGAGTACCTGATGGTGCTCGACATCGGCGAGGGCGGCCAGCCGGGCAGCATCTTCGTGGGTGGGCACTACGAGGACATCTACGCCAGGACCGACGCCGGCTGGAAGTTCAAGCGGCGCGAGTTCATCCCGTCGCGCAAGGCCGACGCCGCACCGGAGGCGGCGCGGCCACGGTAGCCGCGTCGGCCGATCACTCCCCGCCGGGCAGCAGGGCCTGCACTTCCCGCAGGCCCTGCGCGAAGAGCGCCAGGACGCGGCCGCTCGTCCGAAACTCCTCCAGGATGGCCGCGCGGCGGCTGGTGCGCAGGTCGTCGATCACGTACGCCAGCGTCGCCGCCATGATGCGGCCTTCCTCCGTCGCCGTGTCGCGGAAGCGGCGCTCGAACCCCCGCAACACCCGCTCGAAGGCCGGATCGGTCCACTGCTGCACGCTGGCCTGCAGCCGCACGAACTCGTTGAGGAGCGCGGCGTACGCTGGCGGCGCGGCGCGGTGCCAGAACGAGACGTCAGGCCCGAACGCCGCGACGTAGGACGGCAGGTACAAGTCGGCGTTGGACGGTACCTGCCGCACCGCCGCCGGGTTGAAGCGCCGCACCTCGTCGAGCGGCAGCCCGGTCCGGCGCGTGATCTCGGTCAGCGGCCAGGCCCGCGTGGTGCGCATCGCGAAGATGCGGGTCTGCGGCGCCCCGGCCGCAACCCGGTCGACCGTCAGCGTGTTGCCGAACACCATCTCGGCGTAACGGAACGACCGGGGCCCGTAGGTGCGATAGAGATCCCGGTACTCGCGCAGCGCGACGCCGCGCAGCTGCCGCGCGAAGTCGGACCCCATCAGGTACTGCTGCCTCGGGTCGGTGCCGCCGAGCCGTTCCCCGTTGATCACCACGCGCCCCACGTTGACGCCGCCCGAATGGTGCTCGGACAGGGCGGGAATGTAGCTGCCGTACATCGTGGCCAGCACCGACAGGTAGGCCGCGCAGTACGGCGCCTGGGTCGTCTGGTTGAAGGCCTCGATGGTGTGCGGCGTGAGCCGGTTCAGCCGATCCCAGTTCCGCTTCAGGAACTGGCAGAAGCCGACGGCGCGGGCCTGCGATCGGGCGCGGCCGTCGAGCCCCGACTCCAGCACGGCCTGCGACAGCCCCACCTCGCCGGGAACGCCGAAGCGTTCGTAGATCGTGGCCCACTCGGCGAGGAACCCGCCGTAGCGAGGCACGTTGGGCAGCAGGAAGTTGCCTCGCGTCGGGTTGTGGACGAGCGGGCCGGTCGCCGGCTCGAGGACGCGCACGAGCTCCGTGCGGCGGTCGCTCAACCGCGCCGGCAGGGCGCGCCCCTCGACCATCGACTTCAGCGACGAATCCTCCCAGACGCCGTCCCTGAGCCAGTCCCCCCGCTCGGGAAGCCGTGCCAGCAGGCGCCCGTCCTTGGCGCTGCCGACGATGATCTGGCCGTCGGGGATCGTGAACAGGTACTGCCAGAAGGGGTAGGCAGGGCGGAACGCCCGCACCGTCGCCAGGTCGGCGTCGAACCGCGCCTGCACGTACGCACGGGCCGAGGCCTCGTCCGGGGATAGGCGCAGCTCGCTCGCCCAAGGGGCCAGCGGCCGCGACGGAGCCTGCGCGGACGCCTGTTCGGCCGCGACACCCATCACCAGCACCAGGAGGACGAACCCGTGTCTCATCGCCAGACCCTCGATCGTGTTCACCAAGGATATCGGACAACCGGCGGCAGGCCCCATCCCCGCCGCACGGGACCCCCGCTGGCGCACGGCACGCAGGTCGGCTAGCATCCGCATGTCCGACCCGTCACCGGAGCCGCCGGACGTGAACCGCAGGAGCGAGAGGAGCCCTCTGATGCGCATGCAGCCCGTGTCACGTCGAGCCGTCCTCAGGGCCGGCGTGACGGCGGCAGCCGGGATGGCGCTGGGGCGGGCGAGCGCGGCCGCGCAGCGGCCGCGTGAGCTGCCGATCATCACCAGGCCGATTCCGTCCACGGGGGAACGGCTGCCGATCATCGGCCTCGGCACCAATGCCTACGGGGCGAGCACGCCCGAGCAGATGGCGCCCCTCCGGGAGGTCCTGGCGCGGATGACCGAGCTCGGCGGCAGCGTCGTGGACACCGCGCGGGGCTACGGACGATCGGAAGCCGTGATCGGCGAACTCGTGCAGGGCCTCGGCAGCCGCAAGACCGTCTTCCTGGCCACCAAGACGCCGATGTTCGGCGACTTCTCCGACCCCCAGAGCGTGCTCGACGTCTCGTTCAAGGCACTGCGCACCGACGTCATCGACCTGATGCAGATTCACATGATGGCCGGGCTCACGCAGATGATGCCCGCGTTCGAACGGGCCAAGGCGGCGAAACGGATCCGCTACGTCGGCATCAGCACGTCCGACGACGGCCAGTACGACGGCCTGCTGCAGGCCATGCGCACGTATCCGCTCGACTTCATCCAGGTGGACTACTCGCTGGCCAACCGGAACGCGGCCGAGCGCGTGCTGGCACTCGCGCAGGAGCGCCGGACGGCCGTGCTCGCCAACATGCCGTTCGGCGGCCGGGGCCGGGGCGCCGCCGCCATGTTCGGCAAGGTACGCGACCGGGCCCTGCCCGACTGGGCGGCCGAGTTCGACGCGACCAGCTGGGCGCAGGTGTTCCTGAAGTACGTCGTCTCGCACCCGGCCGTCACCGCGGCCATTCCTGGCACGACCCAGCGCCGCAATCTGGAAGACAATCAGGCCGCCGGCCGGGGCCGGCTGCCCGACGCGGCGGCCCGGCGCCGCATCGAGCAGTACTGGGACGCGCTCGGCTGAGCGGCCCGCATCCGGAGCCCCCATGACGCACGTCCTGCAGCGCTTCCTCAACGTCCGTCGCGACGAGGTCGGCCCCCTCCTCGTCGCGACGCTCTACTTCTTCTGCGTGCTGACGGCGCTGATGGTGCTGAGGCCCGCGCGCGACGCGCTGGGCATGAAGAGCGGCCTCGACGCCATCCGCTGGCTGTTCATCGGCACCGCTGTCGTCACGCTGGCCGCCAACCCGCTGTTCGGCTGGCTGGTGAGCCGCTTCCGCCGGGTCGTCTTCATCACGGCCACCTACGGCTTCTTCGCGCTCAGCCTGGTGGGCTTCTACCTGCTGATCACGCTGGCGCCGGGCGCCGTCGGCGACGTCAGCGGGCGCGTATTCTACGTCTGGTACAGCGTGTTCAACCTGTTCAGCACCATGGTGTTCTGGGCGCTGATGGCCGACCGGTTCACGCTCGAACAGAGCAAGCGGCTGTTTGGCGCCATCGCGGTGGGCGGCACGCTCGGCGCCATCGTCGGTCCGTGGCTCGCGGGCGTGTTGGTCAAGCCCCTCGGCACGCCGGCCCTGCTGCTCGTCTCGGCCGCGCTGCTCGGCGCGTCGGTCGTGGCCGCGTGGCTCGTGGCCTGGCTGCAGCCGGAGCAGGCGCCGGGCGCCGCGCCCCGCGCCGACGACCGCACGGTGATCGGCGGCAGTGCCTGGGCCGGCCTGCAGGCGGTGCTGCAGTCTCGCTACCTGCTCGGCATCTCCACCTACGTGCTGCTGCTGACGGTGATTTCGACCTTCATCTACTTCACGCGCCTCCAGATGGTGGCGGCGCTCGGCAGCGACACCGACACCCGGACGGCCGCCTTCGCGCAGATCGACCTGATCACCCAGGTGGCCACGCTCGTGCTGCAGGCGGTGGCCGCCGGACACGTGATGCGGCGGTTCGGCGTGGCGTTCGCGCTGGCGCTGCTGCCCGTGGTCGTCGGCGTCGGGTTCATGAGCCTCGCGCTCGTGGCGTCGCTCGGGTCGCTGATCGTGCTCGACGCGACCTTCCGGGCCGTGCAGCGCGCCATCACGCGACCGGCCCGCGAGACGCTCTTCACCGTCGTGAGCCGCGAGGACAAGTACAAGTCGAAGGCCGTCACCGACACGTTCGTCTACCGTGGCGGCGACGTGCTGGGGGCGTGGACCGAAGGGTTCCTCGGCAGCCTCGGCCTGGGCCTGCTGGGCCTGGCGTCGGTCACGGTGGTGCTGTCGGCGGTGTGGGCCGCGCTCGGCACCTGGCTCGGGCGCACCCAGGGAGCGATGGCGGCGGTGGACGACCGTCAGCGGTCCGGCGGGGCTCCCGTCGTGGCGCCGGAGGCGGGTGTGGCGGCCGCCGTGCCGCCCGGCCGCTGAGCCGGCGCGACCGCCGGCGGATGCCGCGCTGCTGACCGGCGCGGTCAGACGCCGGCGGTCGGGACGGGCACCTCCGGCGGAAGGCCGACGTACTGCTCCGCCAGGCTCGTCATCGCCGCCGTCGACCGCGTCAGGTACTCGAGGTCGGCCACCTGGCGCCGGCGGTCGAACGCCGAGGCCCCGGGCGCCAGGTGCAGCGTCGAGGTCATCCACCACGAGAACCGCTGCGCCCACCAGATGCGCCGCAGGCACGTGTCCGAATAGCCGTCCAGCAGGTCCGTGCGGCCGTTCGCGTAGTAGGCGGTCACCGCATCGGCCAGCACCTGCACGTCACACGCCGCCAGGTTGAGCCCCTTGGCGCCGGTGGGCGGCACGATGTGCGCGGCGTCGCCGGCCAGGAACAACCGGCCGTGACGCATCGGCGCCGCGACGAAGCTGCGCAGCGGTGTCACGCTCTTCTGCAGGACCCGCCCGACGTTCGGGACCCAGCCGTCGTCGGTCCGCATGCGGACGAGCATCTCGTCCCAGATGGCGTCGTCGGACCACCGCTCGATGGGCTCGTCGGGCGGCACCTGCAGGTACAGACGCGTTACGGTCGGCGACCGCATGCTGAAGAGCGCGAACCCGCGTGGGTGGTGCGTGTAGACGAGCTCGTCGCACGACGGCGGGGCCTCGGCCAGGATGCCCAGCCAGCCGAACGGGTATACCTGCTCGTAGACCGTCAGCGCGCCGGCGGGGATCGACTGGCGGCAGATGCCGTGAAAGCCGTCGCACCCGGCGATGACGTCGCACCGCAGTTCCTGCTCGACGCCGAGATGTCGGAACCGGATCGTCGGGCTCGACGCCAGCCCGTCGACCGACACGTCCTCGGCCTCGAAGTGCAGGGGCCGCCCCGTCGCGGTGCGGGCCTCGATGAGGTCCTTGACCACGTCGTTCTGGCCGTACACGGTAATCGCACGCCCGCCCGTCAGCTTTGCCAGGTCGAGGCGGTGCCGCCGCCCGCCGAAGGCGATGTACAGGCCCTCGTGCCGCATGCCCTCGCGCGCCAGGCGGCCGCCGAGCCCAACCGCCGTCAGCAGGTCGACGGTGCCCTGCTCCAGCACGCCGGCCCGCACGCGGTCGATCACGTAGTCGCGCGAGCGGTTCTCGACGATGACGGAGTCGATGCCGGCGAGGTGCAGCAGGTGCCCGAGCAGCAGCCCGGCGGGGCCGGCACCGACGATGCCGACCTGTGTCTTCGATACGGATGTCATGAACGCACGCCCCCTTGCTCTGGCCCCCGCCCGCGACGGCCCTCGACGGCCCGAACGGTCGCCAGAGTAACGGCCGCCGTCGCCCTCGGGACGCCTGTCATCGCCGCTCTCAGTGTCACCGGAACGCGACCAGTCACCCCTCGACGAACGGCGCTGGCCCGGCGGGCGGCTCGAGCCAGTTGTGCTGCTTGAACCCGGCTTCGAGCGTCCCGCGCAACCAGCGGCTCCGTGGCTCGTTGTCGAAGCGCCGATGCCAGTACAACCGGAGGTCGTAGGTGACATCGAAGGGCGGCAGCGCGGCCACGACCTTCGGCGTCAACGACGCGAAACGCGTCGCGACCGCGTAGGGCAATGTCGCCACCAGGTCCGACTCCATCACGATGAACGGCACGCTGAGCACGTGCGAGGTGTGCACCGCGATCTGCCGGTCCATCTTCCGCCGCCGCAGGAACCGCTCGAGCACCTCCTGGCTGCGCCCTTCCGGGCGCACGAAGACGTGCTCGGCGGCCAGAAAGGCCGCCGGCGACAGCCTGGGCGCCCAGAGCGGGTGCCCCGCCCGCATCAGGCAGGCGAACCCGTGCCTCGACAGGCGGCGTGGTGGCGGCAGCCCTCGAGGCGTTCCGCGAC
>CAWULT010000175.1:0-7525 GCA_963923455.1 uncultured bacterium | reverse complement strand
CCGCAGGGCAGCAGGCCCAGGGCGAGGCCGAGGAAGAAGCGGCTCGCCGCCGACGACACGCCGAAGACGCGCGCAATCCGCCGTGTCAGGCCGCCGATCAACGAGCCCGAGAGCCATCGGGGCGCGTCGACCCCCCGGCCGGTCAGCGCCACGCCTGCCACGATCATCATCGCGCCGGCCAGCACCGTGCCCACCTGTTGCAGACCCGCCAGCCGCCCCGCCATGCTGAGCGCGCCGCCCAGCCCGCCGGCAGCCGCGCCAAGGATCGTATAGGTGAGCACGCGCCCCGTGTTGTACGTGAGGTGTGCGCGCAGGCCTGATGCGCGCGCGTCGGGGTTCATCGAGTACGCCAGCACGATGGGGCCGCACATGGCCACGCAGTGGAGGCTGCCCACCAGCCCCAGCGACACTGCCACGGACAGGTCGGCGGCCCATGTGTCGAGCGCACGTGCCACGACGGCTTCCACGCGCATCGGGAGTTCAAGCGGCATGCCACGCCAGGGGCCGAAAGACTTCACGGTGCTGGCCGAGGAATCCCCACCGGGGCGTCAGGGGCGGCCGCCGTGACGTCAGGCGACGCGCGCCGTCACACACGGATCGACGACACGTCGACTGGCACGTCCCGTGCGCGAAGCCCGGCTGCCCATCCCGCCGATGCGGTGGATGCGCGAAAGGAACCGGGGCATGTCCTTCCTCGACTGGCTCGACAACACCTCGTTCGTCATCTGGATTCGCGAATCGACGTCGGTGTTCGCCTATCCCACGATCATCGCCTTCCACACGTTCAGCCTCGTACTGCTGGTTGGACTGAGCTGCGCGGTCGCGCTGCGCACGCTGGGCGTCGCCCGAGACGTGCCCCTGCCTCCACTGGACCGCTTCTTCCGCCTGATGTGGATCGGCTTCTGGATCAGCGCCGTGTCGGGCGTGCTGCTGCTGGCGAGCGACGTCCGCGGCTTCCTCGACAATCCGGTCTTCTACGTGAAGCTCGCGTCCATCGCCGTGGGGGTGTTCATGGTGTGGATGCTGCGCCGGCTCGTGTTTCGTGAGGCGGCCGAGCCCGGCCGGCGGCCCATCAGCAGCGCCGGGAAGACGGTCGCGGCCGGCGTGCTGGTGACGTGGCTGGTCGCCCTGACCGTGGGGCGCGTGCTGGCGTACGACCGCTTCATCCAGTGGCAGACGGCGGGCGCGACGCTGGTGCTCGCGATCGTGATGCTGGTGGCAGGCTTCGTCGGGGCGCGTGCGCTCCGGGCGACACCGGCCGCCGCCGCGCCGCGGACGGCGCGCTGAGGCACGAGGCGAACGCACGGTCCCCTTCGGGGACGGAAAGGTCAGGTCTGGCATGGAAGCGTTTCTGCGGTACTGGATGCTGTGGCCGTCGGTCGAGCGCTTCCTGAAGGCCTACGCGTGGGCGTGGCCCCTGATGGAGGTGCTGCACTTCGTCGGCCTGTGCCTGCTCATCGGCATCGTGGGCATGTTCGACCTCCGCCTGCTCGGGTTCGCGAAGGGGATCCCCGTACCCACCCTGCGCAAACTGCTGCCGTGGGGGGTATTCGGCTTCGTGCTCTGCGCCGTCAGCGGCCTGGCGTTCGTGACGGGCATCGGTGCCAACATCTCCATCCACCCGTACGTCGTCCTGGTCAACGATGTCTGGCTGCAGTGGAAGCTGGTGTTCATCGTCCTGGCCGGACTCAACCTGCTCGCGTTCCACATGACCGGCGCGTCCGATGCGGTCGAGGCGGTCGGCGCGGGACAGGACGCCCCTCGCCTCGCGAAGGTGATCGCCGGCGCGTCGCTCTTCCTGTGGCTCGGGGTGATGTACTTCGGCCGGCTGATCCCCTGGGGACAGTTCGGCGAGTAGCCGGTCCCCGCGTCCCGGACGGGGGTGTCGCTGCGCCTGATCAGCGGGCGGAGCGAATGAAGACGGCCGGATGCGTGTCGCCGGGCGCGGAGGGTGCACAGGCGTCCCGGCCCGAGGCGCAGTTCGCGCAGGCGGTGGGCTTGTCCTCGCCCCCGAGGACGCCGAAGACCCGCCACAGGATCGTCGCGACGCCCCCGAAGGCGATCGCCGTCACCACGGCGTCCTGCCAGTAGGCGGCAACGAACGCGGCCATCACGACACCCCCGCCGCGCGCAGTGCCTGATAGACGACGAGCGCCACGACGTAGGCGAGCCCCGACATGTAGCCGAGCTGCAGCGCCGCGTAGCGCAGGCTGCCTGTCTCCTTGCGGGTGACGGTCAACGTGGGCAGGCACTGCATGGCCAGCACGAAGAAGACGAGCGCCGCGGCCGATGCGGCGGGCGTGAACACGCTGGTGCCGTCGTCCCGCGTCATGCCGCGGATGCGGGTCACGACTCCCGCGTCGACGTCGGCGTCGGCCTGCCCGCCCGCGAGCACGGACATCGTCGAGACGAACACTTCCCGTGCGAGGAAGCTGGTCAGCACGCCGACGGTCAGCTGCCAGTCGAACCCGAGGGGCTGGAACACCGGGGCAATCGCGTGGCCGATGCGGCCGGCGAAGCTGCCGGCCTGCTCCGCGCGAGACTGCAGCGTCGCGGCCTCGGCCCGCAGCGCGGCGGCGCGGGCCTCGCCGATGCCGGGCGCGGATGCCTGCTCCTCGAGCGCCTGCGCCTGCGGCTGGAGCGGCACCCTCGGATAGGCGCTCAGCCACCACATCACCACGCAGATGGCGACGATCACGGTGCCAGCCGTCGACAGGAACGACAGGCCCTGGTCCTTGGCGGCGAGCAGCGCGTTGCGCAGCGACGGCACCTTGTAGGTGGGCAGTTCGAGAATCATCGGCCTGGCCCGCCCTGGCAGGATCGTCCGACCGAACAGCCACGCCGTGAACATCGCCGCCGACGCGCCCAGCAGGTAGCAGCCGGCGAAGGCCAGCCCGGCCTCGGCCGGCCGTCCCGCGAAGAGCAGCGTCGTCAGGAGCACGTACACCGGCAGGCGCGCCGAGCAGCTCATGAAGGGCGCGATCAGGATCGTCGCGAGCCGGTCGCGGCGGTCGGGAATGAGCCGTGCGCTCATGATGCCGGGCAACGCGCAGGCATGCGCGGTCAGCAGGGGCACGAACGCATGGCCCGGCAGGCCGAACCGCGCGAGCACGCGGTCGAGCACGAACGCCGCCCGGGCCAGGTAGCCGGTGTCCTCGAGCAGCGTGATCAGGAAGAACAGCAGGCAGATCTGCGGCAGGAAGACGATGGTGCCCGCGACGCCGCCGACGATCCCCTGTGCGACCAGGTCGCGGACCGGGCCCTCGGGCAGCTGCGCCTCGACGAACTGCCCGAGGTGCGTGAAGGTGGCCTCGATGAGGTCCATCGGGATGGTTGCCAGCGCGAAGAGCGTCCAGAACAGGCTGCCCATCACGCCGAGGAAGACGAGCAGGCCGAGCACGGGGTGCGTGAGCACCCGGTCCAGGCGCTCCGTGAAGGCGTCGGCGCTGGCCGCCGCCGCCGCGTCGCCCGTCGTCACGTCGGCGGCAACCGCCTCGGCCCAGGCCATCAGCTGCTCGGCGCTGGCCGTGTCGGCGGGCAGATCGGCTGGACGTGTCCGCCACGCCGCCGAGAGCGCCCCGCGCAGCGCGTCGAGGCCGGCGCCCTTGCGTGCCACCATCGGCACGACGGGGACGCCGAGGCGCCGAGACAGCCCGGCCGCGTCGATGCGAAGGCGCCGCCGCTCGGCCAGGTCGACCATGTTGAGCGCCACCACGACACGGTGCGGGCTGGCCAGCACCTGTCCGACGAGCAGGAGATTGCGCTCGAGGTTGCACGCGTCGACGACGAGCACGAGGGCGTCGGGTGCGGGCGTGTCGGCGCCGGCCAGGGCGGCGCGGGCGATCGCGCTCTCGGGGGCGTCGAGATGGAGATCGTAGATGCCCGGCAGGTCCACGACCTCGACCGGATGCGGCAGGCCCGGCCACGGGCTGCGGCCCGTGCGGACCGCGGTCGTGGTGCCTGGGAAGTTCGAGGTCTTCGCACGGGCGCCGCAGAGCGCGTTGAACAGGGTGGTCTTGCCGGTGTTCGGGTTGCCCGCCAGCGCGATGCGCTGGACCGGGGCGGGGCGGTGGCCGTCCGCCGCGTCGAACACCGCTTCGGCCGAGGGCGTCACCGGGCGGTTCCTTCGGCCAGGGTGACGAACACCGACTGAGCCACGGCCTTCGACAATCCGATGCGTGTCGATCGCACCTGGATGATGAAGGGGTCGCCGAGCCGGCACAGGCGCAGCCGCGCGCCGTCGGTCAGCCCCAGCGAGCGCAGCACCGCGCGCGAGTGCGGGTCCCGCACCTGGCGCAGTTCGGCTACGGCCCCGGACGGCAGGTCGGTCAACGGAACGGTGGTCACGGCAGGCATCTCCGATGTGTGGGCCATGGCAGTTCGGCCTCCATGGTACCACGACATGAGATTGTGTCTCAGAATTGATTCGAGCAGCCGGGCTGGGGAGCCGACCGCGGGTGCGGTCGGCTCCGCGGGGAGGGGGGACCTAGGCGCCTGGCGCCTTGTACGCAGTCTTCTTGTCGCTGGCCTTGTCCATGTCCTCGGGCGTCAGCAGCGGCAGGGTGGTCAGGCGCACGCCGCCACTCGACGCCACGGCGACGCTGAGGCCGGCCACGGCGATCGCGTCCGGCGCCTCGGCGACCACGACGGCGTCGTACTCGCCCAGGCAGAAGTAGAACGACTCCAGCTTTCCGCCGACACTTTCGATCGCCTTCCGCACGACGTGCCGCCGCTTCGTGCCGCCGTCCTTGCGGAGGCCCTTGGCCCCCGCGCCCGTGTAGTTGACCAGGATCATGTACTTGGCCATGCGTTCGTGCCTCCGTTGCTGCGTTTCGTGCCCGGGCCGGCCCGGCCGGCCGACGGGCGCCTTTAGCATACTCGCCGGGGCTTGACCGGGCGCGGCCGGCGTGTACGGTAAGAGGGATCCGGCCCAGGAGGGCCGTGTCCTCAGGAGGAACGGACGACATGAGTGGCGGCGCGAAGGAAACACTTGGGTTCCAGGCCGAGGTCACCCAGCTGCTGCAGCTGATGGTGCACTCCCTGTATTCGAACAAGGAGATTTACCTCCGTGAGCTCGTCTCGAACGCATCCGACGCGTGCGACAAGCTCCGGTTCGAGTCGATGGCGGATGCGGCGCTCTTCGAACAGGACCCGGAGCTGCGCATCCGTGTGGGCTACGACCCGGCGGCCCGGACGATCACGGTGTCGGACAACGGCATCGGCATGTCGCGCGACGAGGTGATCGCGAACCTCGGCACCATCGCGCGGTCCGGGACCCGCGAGTTCTTCCAGCGGCTGACCGGAGATCAGGCCAGGGACGCGAACCTCATCGGGCAGTTCGGCGTCGGGTTCTATTCATCGTTCATCGTGGCCGACCGCGTGACGGTGCTGACGCGCCGCGCGGGCCTGACGGCCGAGCACGGCGTCCGGTGGGAGAGCGACGGCCAGGGCGAGTACAGCCTGGAGATGGTGGAGAAGGCGACGCGTGGCACCGAGGTCGTGCTCCACCTCCGTGCGGGCGAGGACGAGCTGCTCGACGGCTTCCGCCTGCGCGGCATCCTGCGCAAGTACTCGGACCACATCACCCACCCGATCCTGATGAAGAAGGAGGAGTGGGACAAGGAGGCCGCCAAGTCCGTTCAGCGCCCCGAAGACGAGCAGGTCAACCAGGCCTCGGCGCTGTGGGCGCGCCCGAAGGGCGAGATCGCCGACGAGCAGTACGTCGAGTTCTACAAGCACGTCGCCCACGACCACGAGCCGCCGCTCGCCTGGACCCACTCACGGGTCGAGGGCCGGCAGGAGTTCACCCCGCTCCTCTACATCCCGTCGCACCCGCCGTTCGGGCTGTGGGACCGGGAGCAGCGGCACGGCGTCAAGCTGTACGTCCGGCGCGTCTTCATCATGGACGACGCCGAGCACCTGATGCCGGCCTACCTGCGCTTCGTGCGCGGCGTCGTCGACTCGAACGACCTGCCCCTCAACGTGTCGCGCGAGCTGCTGCAGGAGTCCAAGGTCGTCGAACACATCAAGTCGGTCTGCGTGAAGAAGGTGCTGGCGCTGCTCGAGGAGCTGGCCGAGGGCCAGCCGGAGAAGTACGCGACGTTCTGGAAGGCGTTTGGCCGCGTGCTGAAGGAGGGAGTGCCCGACGACTTCGCCAACCGGGAACGCCTGGCGAAGCTGCTGCGCTTCGCGACGACCCACGCGGACACCGACGAGCAGACCGTGTCCCTGGCCGACTACGTCGCCCGGATGAAGCCCGGGCAGGAGAAGATCTACTACATCACCGCCGAGACCTTCGCCGCCGCGAAGCACAGCCCGCACCTGGAGATCTTCCGCAAGAAGGGCGTCGAGGTGCTGCTGCTCCACGAGCGCGTGGACGAATGGATGCTCGGCGGCCTCGACGAGTTCGCCGGGAAGGCCCTGCAGTCGGTGGCGAAGGGCCAGCTCGATCTGGGCGGGCTGGCCGACGAGGACGATGCGCGGGCGCGGGAGCAGGAGAGCGGAGATCTGAAGCCGCTCGTCGAGCGGATGGGACGCGCGCTCGGCGATCGGGTCAAGGACGTCCGCGTGACGCACCGGCTCACGCAGTCGCCGGCGTGTCTCGTCAGCGACCAGTACGACATGGGCATGAACCTCGAGCGCATCCTGAAGGCGGCCGGCCAGTCCGTGCCCGGCGGCAAGCCGATTCTCGAGATCAATCCCACGCACCCGTTCGTTCAGCGGCTGCGCACCGAGGCCGACGACGCACGGTTCGCCGACTGGAGCCACATCCTGTTCGACCAGGCGCTGCTCGCCGAAGGCGGACAACTCGACGACCCAGCCGGCTTCGTCCGGCGGCTCAACGAGGTGCTGCTGACGGTCATGCCGGGCCCGGCGGCGGGCTGACCGGAACCGGCGCGTGCGACCTCCGGCCGCGGGCGGCGCGGGGCCGGTCGCCCGCCGCCGACCGGGACCCTTCGTGGGTATACTCTCGCCACGGGTGACGAAGGGAGAGCCATGCGCTGGTTGCTGACGTGCGCGCTGGTCGCACTCGCGGCGACTCCGGGCAGGGCCGAGGTGGTGGATGCGGCCGCGGGCGGGTTCACGGCGCGGGTGGCCGAGACGATTCAGGCTCCGCCCGAGGTGGTGTACCGGCGGCTCGTCGCCATCTCGGGCTGGTGGGGGAGTGACCACACGTTCTCGGGGGACGCCAGGAACCTGACACTCGACGTCAGGCCTGGCGGCTGCTGGTGCGAGGCGCTGCCCGACGGTGGCGGCGTCCGCCACATGGAGGTCGTCAACGCCGTGCCGGGGCGGTCGCTCGTGCTGCACGGCGCGCTTGGCCCGCTGCAGGCGATGGCGGTGGCCGGCGCCCTGAGCATCACGCTGACGGCGTCGCCCGCGGGCACCGTGGTCGAGGCTCGCTACGCGGTGGCCGGCTACGCGCCCTCGGGGCTGGCGGCGCTGGCAGCGCCCGTCGACAGCGTCCTCACCGCACAATTCGCCCGCCTCAAGGCCGTCGCCGAGTCCGGCGCGCCGACGCGCT
>CAWULT010000174.1:0-7758 GCA_963923455.1 uncultured bacterium | reverse complement strand
GCAGCGGCTCGCGGCGCAGTTCCTCCCAGTTGTCGTTGAAGACGATCCGCACGAGCTGGCCGCTCCGTGCGATTTCGCCCTCCCGCATGCCGCCGACGAACGCGTTGCGCTGCCAGTTCGGGAAGCGGGAGCCGTTGTAGATCATCAGGCTGGAGATCGCGATGGAAGGCACGAAGACGACCTGCGGCCGTTCCATGCCCTCCTGGTACGGGCTCTTCGAGATGTACGGGCCGCGGTAGTCGCGGCCGTCGCTGACCAGCGGCCACCCGTAGTTCCTGCCGGCCCGCAGGATGTTCAGCTCGTCGCCGCCGTTCGGCCCCTGCTCACCAGCCCAGATCTCGCCGCTGTACGGGTTGAGCGTCAGCCCCAGCTCGTTGCGGTGCCCCATCGTCCAGACGAGCGGCTTGTAGTCCGTCCTGCCGACGAACGGGTTGTCGGGCGGGACGGAGCCGTCGTCCCGCATCCGCAGCGTCTTGCCGGCGTAGTCGTTGCCGTGCTGTGGACGGATCAGGCTCGGCATCGGGCCCGTGCCCGGCCCGCCGATCGTCATGTAGAGCATGCCGTCACGGCCGAACACGAGCCGAGAGACCTCCGTGTCGACGTCGTCGGACACGAAGATGTCCTTGACGTCGGTCAGGGCCTTGCCGTCCCAGGTGCCGCGCATGATCGCGTTGCTCGCCACCGGGGCCTCCTGGCCGTCGGCGCCGACATCGGTGCCGCGCGGCTTGTGGTAGGCAATGTAGACCCAGTGATTCTCGGTGAAGCGCGGGTGCAGCGCGATGTCCATCAGACCGGCGATCGTGCCGCGGGAGGTCACCTCGGGCGTGCCTGCCACCGGTGCCGGGTCCAGCACGCCGTTGCGGATCACCCGGAGCCTGCCGGCCTTCTCGGTGACCAGCATCTCGCCGGTTGGCAGGAACGCGAGGCTCCACGGGAGTCCCAGTCCCTTGGCGACGACACTCACCCTGATGTGCCGCTGCTCGTACGTCTCGAAGGACCACGGTCCCTCGCCGAGCGGCGGGCTGTTGTACGGCGCCACGCGCGGGCCGGTCGGAATCACGCCGCGCTGGTCGCGCACGCTGGGATACGGATACTGCTTCATCCGTTGCTGCGGGTTCTGCTGGGCGCCGACCGCCTGCAGTGCCATGAGGGCGATGAGCGCAGCGGCACCGGCTGCGAGGGAGTGCCGCGAGGTGGAGTGTGTCATTGAGCCTCCGGGGTTCGAGCGGTAACTATATACCCCAGGCGCATGCTTCAGAATGGTCTCCTGCGATACCGACATTAGTCCGCGTTCGATGTGACTATTCTGGGCAATCAAGCGCGTTTATGGGAGATTCCTCGCGGCCCGAGTGTTGCAATACTGCACACGAACGCACACCGCGGGGGTGAGCGTCGCCAGTCGGAAAGGATGCGCTGCGAGGGCCAGGCGTTGCAGCGCTCGCGCATATGTCTGAGTCGGCTCGCATATTGGTCGTCGAGGACGATCCGGCCACGAGATCGGGGCTGGTCGCGCTGCTGCGCGAAGCCGGCTACGAACCGGTCGAGGCTGCCACGCTCCAGGAGGGCCGACTGGCGCTCGAGCAGGGCCAGCCGGACCTGCTCATCGCGGACCTGCGGCTCGGGGGCTTCAACGGTCTGCAGTTGCTCCACGTGTCGCCGCGTCCGGTTCCCGCCATCATGGTGACGGGCTTTCCGGACGAGATGCTGCAGGCCGAGGCCCGCCGTCTCGGGGCCGAGTACCTGGTCAAGCCGGTGGCGGTGTCGCGGCTGATCGACATGGTGCGGCGGATGCTCGCACAGACGCACCGCCGTGAGGACCGCCGCCAGTGGCCCCGCCGCCGTGTCCGCACGGACATGCCCGCCGAGAACGGGGCGGCCTTCGCCCATGTACTGGACCTCAGCTACGGTGGGGTGCGCGTCGACGTGGCTGTCGCGGCGGACGCCGTGCCGGACGCCCTGCACCTCGTGTTCCCATTGAACCGGCTGGCCGTCGATGTCGACGTCGTCTGGCGCGCGAGCGAACGCGCCGGCCGCCTGATCTGCGGCGGCACGATCGACCCGGTTCGCAACCCGGACTGGCGAACCTTCGTCGACGCCAATACCTGAGTGTGCCTGCGGGCGAGGCCTCGGGTCAGTTGGGCGCCTGTGGGGCGACCGTGATCGCGACGACCGTCTCTGACACCGTTGGCCGTCCGTCGCGTGTCGCCGGCCGATACCGCCAGCCGCGGGCCGCCTCGAGCACGAGGCGATCGTAGGCCGGGTGGACGGATCGCTCGATCGCGGCGCCGGTGACGGCACCGCTTTCGTCGATGGTCACGCGGACCGCTCCCGCAAAGCCCCACCGCGCCAGTTCGCCGCTTCTGTTCCAGCGGGGCAGGGCTTGGGCGATCGCCACGGGGCGCGTGAACTCCGGAGCACGGACCATCGGCTGCGGTGGGGCTGCGGCGGGGGAAGGCTCCGTGGCACGTGCGGCCTCGGCTCGCGCGCGCGCGAGGTCGCGCAGTGTCGTCGCCGCCAGGCGCAGGTCGTCGAGGTCTTCGCGCGAGGCGAGCGCGGGATCCTCGAGCAGGGTCATCACGCCCGCGAATGCGGCCGCGGCGCGGTCGTGGCCGCCATCTTCCGAGAGCCGGCGTGCCGCGGTCAGGTGGCGCCGGACGATTTGCGGCAGCAGACGATGCCTGACCTCGCTGAAGAGCGAGAGCACGCGTGGGGAGACGTCTGCCGCAGCGGGCACGAACCGCGGGTTGGCCTCGATGGCGTCAGCCATCGCCCGTTCGGCCTCGTCCACGCGGCCGAGGGCGACCAGGCACAAGGCGCGATAGTGATGGGCCTCCCAGGTGGCTGCGTCGGGCGCCTCGCTGGCGTCGGCGGCGGAGAGCAGCGCCAGCGCCTGCTCGTAATCGGCGTTGGCGTAGAGGACGCGGGCCGCCTGCAGGCGATCCTGCGCCCGTGCGGCCGCCGCCGGGACGGATAGCAGGGCGGTTGCCAGCAGGGCCAGCCGAAGCGAGGAGGAGGGCATGGTGGGCACTACGGCGTGGGCCGCATGTCAGCCGAGACCCTCGCCGGCTGGTTCGAACGGATCACGACGCTCATCGCGCGCTCGCCGAACTCGGGATGGCGCAGCGTCACGTCGTGGCGGCCCAGCGGGCGCATGATGTTGCCGATCGGGGTCTCGCCAACGCGCTCGCCGTCGACCCACACCTCGGCCCACGGCTGTGCGTTCACTGAGATCGGGCCGAGCGGCAGGTCGACACGCACGCTGGTCGTCTCGCCGGCCTCCACCCGCACGCGCTGCTGCGTCCGGAAGCCCAGATCGTCGCTCGTGAAGTCGAGGACGTGCTCCCCGGGGCTGAGCGCCAGGCGCGGCACGGCGGTCGTCCCGAGCAGGCGTCCGCCTTCGAGGATGGTGAGGGGCGCCGCCGCTGCAGCCTGCAGCCATCCGAGCGCCGAGACCGGCGCCGGGGCGGGCAGTACCAGGTGCACCGAGGCGGTGGCGCCTGCCGGCACGTCGACCTTGCGCTCGACGGTCCCGCCCGATGCGCGCACCGTGACGACGTGGGGCCCCGGGGGGAGGCCCGCGACCGACAGCGGCGAGATGCCGCGGGGGCTGCCGTCCACCGCGACGGTGGCGCGGGGGGGATCGGTCGACACCTGGAGCAAGCCCCCGGTCGCGGCGGGCGGTGGCGCAACCGACGGCGCCGTCCGCTGCGCGAACTCGAACCGATGACGGACGATCTCGCCGGAGTTGACCGTGATGGGAAACGTGCGGGTCAGGCCATCGCGCCGCAACTCGATCGTCCGAGGCCCTGGATCGACGGCGCGCTGGACCGGCGAGGTGCCGATGCGCGTCCCGTCGATGTAGACCTCGATACCGGGTGGATCCGTCTCGATGGTGAGTCGCGACGCGGCGGGCTTGAAGAACCCCGCCTGCAGGAGCCAGTTGATGACGAAGGGCACCTGCAGCGCGACCAGGATTACCAGCGCCCAGGTGAGCCAGCGCCGGCCATGGGACGGCGCCGGCTCCGGCGCGGGCGGCGGTGCCCCCGGCTCGTCTGCCGGTGCCGCCTGGGGCGGCTCGACCGTGGCATCGGCTTCGCTGCCGAAGTCGCTCATGCCGCCGGCGAACTCGTGTGCCGGATCGTTGGAGGACGGGGCAGGGCCAACCGGGCGGGGAAATAGGACCGACTTCATCATGATGCGGCGGTCTGCTTCAGATGTGTGGTCAGCGCACGATCTGGCTGAGGCGAGCCTCTCCGATGATGCGGACGTCCGCGAGGCGCCACTGCCCGTTGCGGCGCACCCAGATCTGTGAAACACGCGACACGTAGGGCGCGGCGACGCCGCCCCCGGCCGTGTTCTCGGTCCGCTCCGTCATGCGGGCGGTCAGCAGGGCCGTGTCACCCGTCAGCTCGAGTTCGACCTGGTCGAGATCGCGCCGGATGCCCCCTTGCGCCGCCGGGAAGCGCTCGCCCACCGACCGCTCGTCGGTGATGTTGATGTTCTCGGCGGCGGCGAGGGTCATGCCCTCGCGGTCGCGGCGCTGATACGCGTCCAGCCAGTGCTGGCCGGCGCCAACGAGGTCGGGACGGCCGCCGGAGAGCCCCGCATCGGCTGCCGGCGCGTCCGCGCCACGGGCCGGCCGCGCGGCAGTCACCGCGGGCGCGGCCGCGGTGGCCGGCGGCGACGGTCGCGCGGCCGTCGCCTCGACGGTTGGCGTCTGGCGCACGGCGGAGGGCGCGGGGGCGGGCGCGACCGGACTGGCCGCTGGAAGCTGCCCAGCGTCTGCCACCGTGGTGACGGCTGCGGGCGTGCCCGCCGGGATGTCCGCCAGGCTGAAGTTTCGAGTGAGCGGGGCGCCGTTCGGGCCCAGGGCCTGTGGCGGGCCGCCATTGACGGACACGAACACGGCACCGGCGTCGCCCGCGCGCAGCGAGACGGCCCTGGCGCCGACGATCTGCCGGATCTCACCGGACTGATAGGTGCGGCCGCTCTCGTCCTGTCCGTCGATCGACGCGCGGATCCACGACGGCCGCCGCGCTTCGATCGTCAGCGAGAGCGACGTCGCCGAGGAGTCGGCCGCGGGCGTGGTCTCCGCCGCAGGGACTGCGGCCGTCTCCGTGGGGGGCGACGGTCGGGCTGCCTCGGATTCCGACGCGGCGGTCACCTCGGGCATGGTGCGGGCACGAGACCCGAGATACCAGAGCGTGCCCAGCAGCGCGAGCAGCCCCAACAGGGCGAATGCGCCGACGAACACTCGTGCGGGTCCGCGCGCGGTGTTGCTCTCCGCCGCACTCGCCGCGAACACTCGCGAGAGCTGCTGCGAATGTTCGGCGTGCGTCTCGAAGATGCCCGCTGTCTGCCGAAGTTCGTCGGTGTCGGCCGGGGCCGGGTCTGCGCTGGCGGGAGTTCCGAGGGGCTCGGCCGGCCGCACCGTGTCGCGCGCCTGCGCCGGACGGGGTTCGAACCGAAGGGGCTCGAACCCACCAAGCCTGCCGGGTCCGGCTGGCGGTGGCACGTCCGCCCAGATGCTGTCTTCGTCGTGCTTCGCCTCGACCAGAACCGGCTCGAACACATGGGCCGGCGGCGCCAGCTCCGTGTCGGCCGCCGTGTCTGCGTGAAGCGAGATCGTCTCGGCGTGCCCGGACGACAGGGCCGCCACCGCCGACTCCAGGTCCGTCACGTGGCCGGGCTCGATTGCCGCGTCGGCGGCTGGCATGACCGGCCCTTCGGCTGGGGGCGCCGGCTCGGCGGAGAGTTCCGAGGCAACCGCATCGGGTGCCGACGTCTCCGACAGCTCGACCTCGGGTACGCGGCCGCTGACCGGTGCCGGCTTCACCTCGGCTGGCGCGTGGGGCCCGGGCTCGTGCAGCCAGGATGCGGGTACCCATGGCTCCGCGGAAGCCTCGGCGGTAGCCGCCTGCATGGCCGGCGCCACGGTCGCGACCGCGGCTGCTGACGACTCGGTGATCGGGGAATCGACGAAGGTCGGTTCGGGGAACGGTCCGCTGAACGCCGGTGGCGCGCCGGCTTCCCATGGCGACGGCCCAGCCGGGGTGCGGAGCGGCGGCGGGAACGTCGGCTGGGTCTCGGCGGCCAGGGCCTCGATTTCGGCCCGGACCTCGTCGAGAACGGCCCTGACTTCACGCCGGGCACCCTTGACGAGATCCTCGGTCGCCGCAATCGGCGCCTCGGTGGCCGCAGGGGGGACGGCGCCGAGCAGGAAGTCGCCCCCTGGCAGGGGCGGCGCACCTGCGGACTGGTCCACGGCGTCCACCGCCGCGTGCAGCTGCGCGGTGAGCACCAGCAGCTCCCGGCGGGCCTCGACGATGATTCGGCGGACGTCGCGGCGCGCTGCCGTCACGATTTCCAGCGCTTCACGCTCGGCGGCCGATCGGACCTCCTCGCGCAGCCGGACCAACTCGTCCGCTTGCTGGAGCCACGCGCGATGGCGCTGCCGGTACTGGTCGATGAGCCCGGGGACGTTGCCCGGATGGTTCGGATTGCTGTCGTGTTCGGCCACCGGATCTCTGGTCGTTAGGCTCAGAAGGGTGCACCGATATTCTCCACTGCGCAAGACAAAAGTGAAAGTGGAGGCAGGGGCCAAACCGCCATCAAGCTGGACAGTTTCGCGGACGGCCGTGACCGTAACCGACGCAGTTGTGGAGGATTCGCGCCGCGGGCGCGCGGCAGGCGCGGCCGGGCACGGTGGTTGCGGTAGCGTCGCACCGGGGCGGGCCCCCGGAAGGAGGACTGACGATGGTGCTGGCGGTCTTCGTGGCGATCATCGCCGTGATGGGATACGCGCTCGTGCGCGTGCGCCGGGAGCGGAAGACACGGGAGACAGGCACGGCCGGGGTGCAGTGAGCCGGCCGTGACGATGGGGGCCCCTCGCCTCAGTAGGAGGGGACCCCGTCGACGATCTGGCGCCAGAGTACCGGGCTCGGTTCCGGGATGGCCGCGCCACAGAGCCAGCCGTTGCCGGTGCTCTTGCGCTGCCAGACGACGTTGACGTCGATCGCCACGTTCGATGTCGGGAGGGTCAGGGACAGCGAGGGCGGGAGAGCCGCCTCCCGAGCACGATCGATCTCGAGGCGCAGCCCGCCGTAGCTGATGTCGAGGATGCGGACCGGCAGGTCCTCGAACCAGGCCTTGAGTTGCGAGGTTACCGGCTTGCGGGCCCAGCGCCGGGCGGGGCTGAACGCTGCCGCCTCGTCCGATCCGAGCTTCTGCCGGATGAGCGCCAGCAGGGCGCTCGGCGAGACCGGCTTCACCAGGTACTCCGCGCCCATCTTGTGCGCGTCGGCTTCGAGCATCCGATCGGGATAGCCCGTTACGACGATCGTGGGAATCTGCCGCGGGCTCATCGCAATCAACTGCAGGCCGTTGTAGCCCTGCAGCCGGACGTCGGTGATGAGCAGATCCGGGTCGTCCTTGGCGAGCGCGTCCATCGCCGACTTCAGCGTCGCGGTCGGCAGCGCCGTGTAGCCGGCTTCCGACAGCAGCGTCGTCAGGCCGCGGCGGGCCGCATCGTCGTCGTCGACGATCAGGATCTTCCGTGGTCTCTGTCCTGACACGTGTGACATGCCCTCGAGACTGGCAACAGGCATACCGGGCGCGCCGCCCCTAAAAACCGGCCCTGGCGCGCGTCCGCCGCCCTCCGACCGCGCACGCCGATTACAAGATCGGCAAGCGACTGTCATTCTCGTCAGGCGAATTCGGACTAAGCTCATCATTTACAGCCACTTGAGAGGTATCCTG
>CAWULT010000173.1:0-7769 GCA_963923455.1 uncultured bacterium | reverse complement strand
CGGCGGGGGCTACACGCTGACGGCCTTCGACCTGACGCCGGCCGGGGCCGCCACGACCGCGCGCCAGTTCGTCACGCGGGCGCAGAACTTCGGCGACGTCACCGAGCACTTCGACGGCGTCAACGTCAGCCTGAACGCCCGGCTCCGCAACGGCCTGCTGATCCAGGGCGGCATGGGCACGGGCCGCGTGGTCACCAACGACTGCGACGTCGTCGAGAAGCTGCCGGAGACGCTGCACCAGTTCCTCGGCAACAACACCCGCGTGTTCGTCTTCGGCGCCCGCCCGCTCGAGCGCTGCGAGCAGAACAACGGGTTCCGGACGCAGGTCCAGGGCCTGGCGTCGTACACGATTCCGAGGATCGACGTGCAGGTGAGCGGCACGTTCCAGAACCTGCCGGGCGGCAACGTCAGCGCCAACGCCAACACGTTCGGCACGGGCACGCTCGGACGGCCGTTCTCGGGCGCGCCGTTCCGGGTGTTCAACATCGTCAACGCCGGCGAGCTGTACGTCGAGCGGCTGAACCAGCTCGACCTCCGCGTCGCGAAGATCTTCCGCTTCGCAGGGGCCCGAACGAACGTCAACTTCGACTTCTACAACGCCCTGAACGGCAACGCCGTCATCGGCGAGAACTTCACCTACGGCGCCGCGTGGCGAACGCCGCAGTCCATCCTGCTGCCGCGGATGTTCAAGCTGAGCGCGCAGTTCGACTTCTGATCCTCGCGACGAGCCGGCGGTGGCGCGTCCACCGCTGGCTGTTCTCGCCGGGGCGCGCCCGTTGGGTCCGCCCCGGTTTTCGCGTACGAACGCGGACCACGCCGCGACGGCCGCCCCGGCCTCAACGGCGGAGCGTCGCCTGGACGAGGTCGCCGAGCTGCTCGTGGGTGAAGCGGTTGCCCTCGATGTTGGCGACGAGCGTCCCGGCGCGATCGATCACCGCCGTGTGCAGCGAGTGGTTGACGAGGCCCTCGTCCGGGAAGGCGTCCTGGCCGAACAGCGCGCACACCCGGCGAATCTCCGTGGCCGGGCCCGTCAGGAAGTGCCAGCCCGCCGGATTCGCGTGCCAGCGGTCGGCGTAGGCCGCGAGCACCTCTGGCGTGTCCCGCTCGGGATCGAACGTCACCGTCAGCAGCACCAGGTCTCGGCCCAGGGCCGCCCCAAAGCGCCGCTGCAGGGCGCCGAAGTTGTCCGACATCCGGACGCAGAACTGCGGCAGCGCGCACCGGGTGTAGACGAAGGTGACGACGACGACCTTCCCGGCCAGGGCGGCCAGCGACACCGACTGGCGCGCCTGATTCGTCAGCGTGAACCCGGGGACCCGCGCGCCGAGGCTGACCGGCGGCGCGGAGAGGCCCGCCAGCCGCTTCATCACGCCGAGGCGCCTGGCGGTCCGCGGGTCTCGCTCGACGCTCTCGTACCGCCGGACGACTATCCGGGTGGCGTAGGCCGCCGTCCGCCCCACGACCAGCGTGAACGTCACCTGGGCGCCCGGCACGACGCCCGCCAGGTCCGACGGCTGCCGCACCTCGAACGGCATCGTCATCGCGTCCATGAACCCGGCGATGCGGTCGTGCGACACGGTGACCTGGCGCGCGGTCGCGTCGACGGCGACGACGAGCCCGGTGACCGGATACTCCGGGTCCACCGCGCCGAGGGTCGTGCCGGCCGCGAGCAGCGCGGCCGCCAGACAGCCGGCCGCCCTACCCCGCACGGCGGCCTCCGAGCGGCAGCGGCGGCCGCGTGACCGTGCTGTAGCGGTCGGCCCTCTCGCGTATCTCGATCAGCTGGTTCTTGACGACGCCGGTGAACGTCTGGCGCGTGCGGCTCGCCGGCCACCACACGTCAACCGACACGATCCTGGCGGCGGCTCCCAGCCCGACGTGCTGCTCCAGCGGCGACGCCCCGAACGACCCGCCGCTGCCGACCGTCCGGGCCACCGTGCGGCGGCGGCCGTCGGGGCCCTCGACGGTGACCGTCAGGCGCGCGCCGATGGCCGAACGGTTGGATTGCACCCCCACCAGCTTGACGCCCAGCCAGTCGCGGCCGTGACCGGGGTTGCGGAACAGCCGGAACGCGTGCGCATCGCCCGGGACGGCGCCGCCCACCTTGAACACGATCTCCTCGTCACCGTCGCCGTCGAGGTCCGCGAACGCGACACCGTGCCCCTTGTGCAGTTCGCCGGTACCCGACGACACCGTGACGTCGACGAAGGCCTTCCCCTCCCGGTTGCGCAGCAACAGGCTCGGCGCGAGCGACACGTACGACGGACTGCCGGTGCCGAGGTAGATGTCGAGGAACCCGTCGTTGTCGATGTCGCCGAAATTGGCACCCATCGGCATCAGGGCGCGAGCCAGGCCCGCCTCGGCCGTGACGTCGACGAAGCGGCCGTTGCCGGTATTGTGGTAGAGCTTCATCGGGGTGGCGTTGAGCGGCAGGCCCAGGTAGGACCGCGCCGTCTCCTCGAGCGACAGGAAGTAGCTCCCCGCGAAGAGGTCCTCCCACCCGTCGTTGTCGTAGTCGAAGAACCAGGCCGCGAAGCCCCGGTCCGCGCCCGGCACGCCGGCCGCGGCGGCGACGTCGGTGAACGTCCGGTCGTGGTTGTTGCGGTACAGCGCGTTGGCGCCCCGGAAGTTCGAGACGTAGAAATCGGCGTAGCCGTCGTTGTCGAAGTCTCCTGCGGTCACGCCCTTCGTGAACGCCGTGCGCTGCACGCCGGCCGACGCGGCGATGTCGCTGAAGGTGCCGTCGCGGCGATTCAGGAAGAGCTGCGACGGCGCATCCTCGTTCCCGACGAAGAGGTCCAGCCAGCCGTCGTTGTCGATGTCGGCCCATGCCGCCGTCTGGCTCGCGGTGACCGGCGTCGCCAGCCCGGCGGCCACGGTGACGTCGGTGAAGGTGCCGTCGCAGTTGTTGCGCAGCAGCGACCGCCGCTGCGGCAGGTCCCAGCCTCCGCGCATCTGCAGCACGTCGACGCACCCGTCGTTGTCGTAGTCGGCCTGGCTCAGGTTGAGCCCCCCGAACTGCCCACCGAGTCCGGCCGCGGACGCCCGCTCCACGAATCCACCGTCGGCGGTACGCTGGAAGAGCTGAAGCGGCTGGCAGCTGTTGACGTTCGACGTCAGGATGTCGAGACGACCGTCGTTGTCGAAGTCGTCGACGACGACGCCGCCCGCCATCGAGAACGAGCGCACACCCGAGGCCTCCGCCACGTCGACGAAGCGCCCGACGTCTTCGCCCGACGCGAAGGCCGTCGGGGGAATCAGATGGCGCGCGGGCACCCGGTCCGGATACCCGCCGGTCGCCATGTGCGCGGCGTTCAGCAGCCACTTGATCTCGAGGTCCGCGGGATTCCTGTCCAGCAGCGCCAGCAGGTGCCGCTCGCCCGCCGCGAGATCCTCCGTGCTGGCCAGCGGCGGCCCCGCCTTCAGCGACAGCAGACAGCGGTCGCCCGGACGCGCGTACACGCCGTTGACCATCTCCGCCTTGTGGACGAACGACGCCCCGAGCGCCTGATCGAGATCGGCAATCGACGCCGGACTGCTGGTGCGGGCCAGCGCGTAGGCCCGCTCGTACTGCTCGATGGCCTTCGTCATCTCGCCGGCGTACGCATGCAGCTGGGCCAGCGAGACGTGCCCCTCGATGACCTCGAACGGCGTGAGGCCCGCGCGCAGTTGCGCCGCCTCGGGACCGAGGTTCCGGGCCAGGGTCGCCGTCATCTGGGCGACGGCGCGGGCCCGGTCGTCACAGATCTGGCGGGGATCCTGGTTCCAGGTGTCCGGCTTCGGCAGGGCGTTGAGCGCCGTCTGCACCTCGATGAGGCCATCGACGCTGATCGTCGACCTCACGCCGCCCGCGGCCGACATCGCGAGGGACTGCGCCCCGACCGACGTGCCCGCCGGCAGGTTCGCCAGGCGCTGGACGAGCCCGAACCCGGTCGGCAGCGTCAGGATGCCCATCACGCTGCCGGGTGTCAGCTCCCGCAGCGCGTCCCGCAGTTCTTCGCGGAGGGACGACAGCGGCAGCGGCCCCATCAGGCCTCCTTGGGCGGCGGACGGGTCGACCGACTCGGCACGCGCGAGGGCCGCGAAGTCCTCGCCCTGCTTGAGGCGAGCCACGACGTGTTCGGCACGCTCGGCCGTGCTGACGACGATGAGGCGGAAGGTGACCTGAACGTCGGCCTGGGCGGGTTGAGGCGCCTGCGCAGACGGCGTCAGGCCCAGCGCGCACACGGCCACGCCGAACGCGAGGAGCACGAGGCCACGCCGACAGACGGCCGCCATGCGCCGTCAATCATAGCCCGCCGCGCGAGCGAGGCCTATGGCGCCGGGGCGCGGCAGTCGCGGGCTTCGTACCGCGGCACCTCGGCGGTCAGCCGGGCGGTCTCGGCGCCGTCACCCGCGGTGCGGCTCTGGGCCACGGCGCGGCGGATCCAGTCGAGCGCCTCGCCGCAGCGGCCCGCCTCCGCCAGCGCGAGCGCCACCGTCTCGGCGTCGGCCCCAGTCGTGCTGACCGCGTAGACCGCGGTGGCCAGTTCCAGCGCCCGCCGCCCGTCGCGCACCTGCGGGTCGGGCGACGACGACAGCAGGCGCGCCAGGGTGGTCGCGGTCAGTACGCGCTCGGGGAACCGGCGATATCCATCCTCGAGCAGCGCCACCGCCTCACGGTAGCGCGCGCGGTGCGCCAGCAGCAGCACGAGCCCGAGCAGGGTCTGCTCGTCGTCGGGCACGGCGGTCCGCACCTGCCCCAGCACCGCGATGGCCTCATCGGCGCGCTCGAAGCGGACGAGCGCGCCGATGAGGGCCCCGCCGACCGCGCCGTCGCCCGGCGCCCGGGCGAACGCCGCGCGCAGGTGCACCAGCGCGCCGTCGCCGTCGCCGAGCTGGGCGAGGCTCAGGCCCAGCGTGAGCCGCGCGGGCACGCTGTCCGGCGCGGCCTCGACCGCCCGGCGCAGCAGCGCCGCCGCCTCCTGGAACTGCCCCGCCTCGTAGGCGCGCCGGCCATGGATCACGAGCAGCCGCTCCCCGCGCACGAGCGTCCGCAAGTCGTCGACCAGGGGGTCGGCCACGATCACGACACCGGGGCCGCGCCGCTCGAGGTGCGCGCGGGCCTCGTCGAGGCGGCCGAGCCCGCGATACGCCATCGCGAGCGAGTAGTGCACGGCGGTGGCCTGCGGCATGCGCCCGAGCGCCGCCTCGAAGTGCTCGATGGCCTCCCGGTAGTGCCCTTCCCGCAGCGCCACCTCGCCGAGACCGTTGCTGGCCGCGGCCGGAAACGTCGACGACACCTGCTCGAACTGCTCGCGGGCGTCGCGCAGCCGGCCCAGGCCCACGTATACGTCGCCGAGCCGGACGATCGCGGCCCGATCGTCGGGCCGGGCGCGGACGGCGGCGTAGAGTCGGTCCGCCGCGGCCTCGAGCCGCCCGGTCTGCTGCAGGAGGTACCCCCACAGGTGCAGCCACGGCCCGGCGGCCGACGCCAGCCGCACCGCGTTCGCGTAGGCGGGCTCGGCGGCGTCGAAGAACTCGTACGCGTGGAACACGCGCGCCAGTTCGCCGTACGCCTGCGCCAGCGCCGGGCGCGACAGGCCTGTCCGCGCCGCCGTGGCCGTGAACGCCGCGAGCGCGTCGCGCAGCTGATCCGCGACGGCGGGCTCGAGGTCCTCGAGACGGGGCGCTGGCACGGCGTCGAGGCCCGGCCGCACGGGCTCGAGAACCTGCCCCGCGGCCGGTCGCGACGCCACCAGCAGGCCCAGCATGAACAGGACGGCACCCGCCATCCGCGACCGGGTCACGATGGTCATCGTGCCGGCCTCGGGGCTTCGCCCGGGACGAGCTCCCAGTACCGGTCCGGCCGCAGCCCGCTGAACGTCTCGGGCGCTGCGCCCGGCCGGTGCACGCGAACCGTCTGCGGCTCCGCGTCCGTGCCGAGGCCGAACACGACGCGCGGATCGCCGGCCGTGGCGTAGCTGCCATCAGCCTGCACGCGGCGCCACGCGGCGCCGCCGCGGCGCACGAGCTCGACGCGCGCATGCAGGGCGTCGCGGCGCGCGCGCCCATCGAGCACGCGCAGGCCCAGCCAGTGGCGTCCAGCCGTGGCGTCGTTGCGCAGCACGCGCAGCGGCCCGTTGTTGCCGAACACCACCGCGTCGGCGTCGCCGTCGTTGTCCAGGTCGCCGATGCCCAGCCCGCGCGACACGCGGAGCGGCGCGAAGGCGGCCGCGGCGGGTCCGGTGATCTCCGTGAAACGCCGGCCCCGCTCGCCGTGGAAGATCTGGTTTCGCTGCTTCAGCGGATACGGATCGCCGGCCTGCGCCTGGCGGCTCAGGTGCCGCACGGCACCATTGACCACCAGCAGGTCGAGCCAGCCGTCGTTGTCGTAGTCCAGGAACCGGGTGCCGAAGCCGGTGTACCCGCGCGTCGCGAGCCCGACCTCGGCCGTCCGTTCCTCGAAGAGGCCCCGGCCGAGGCTCGCGTAGAACGTGTTGCCTTCGTTGTCGAGGTTGGTCACGAACAGGTCTTCGTCGCCGTCCCCGTCGGCGTCACCGGCGTCCACCCCCATGCTGCCCTGCGCCTGCCCCATCCGGTTCAGGGCGACACCGGCCAGCAGCGCCTCGTCCCGGAAGCGACCCGTGCCCCGCTCGTTGAGCCAGAGGCGATTGGGATCGCCGTCGTTGGCGACGAACAGGTCCGTCCAGCCGTCCCCGTCGACGTCGGCGCCGATCACGCCGAGGCCCCGGCCCGGCGCCCTCGCGAGGCCCGCGCGCGCGGAGACGTCGGCGAAGGTGCCGTCGTGCTCGTTGTGGAACAGGCTGTCCGCCACCGGCTCGTACACCGCCGGGTTGCAGTAGTCGCGGGCGGATCCAGCCGTGTAGCAGGCCCGGGCCAGCTCCGGCACGAATCGCACGTAGTTGACGACGTACAGGTCGAGCCAGCCGTCGCGGTCGTAGTCGACGAAGGTGGCACTGACGCTCCAGCGGGGATCGCCGGTCCGGCTCGACGCGGTGACGTCGGCAAAGGTGCCGTCGCCCCGGTTGCGGAACAGCCGGTTCGAGCCCAGGTACGTGACGTAGAGATCCACCCACCCGTCGTTGTCGACGTCGCCGGCGGCCGCACCCATGCCGTAGCCGGCCACCCCGAGGCCGCTCTGCGCGGTCACGTCGGTGAAGCGCAGGCCGCGTCCCAGGTTCAGGTCATTGCGGAACAACCGGCTGGGCGGGGCCGCCGGTGCGCCGGCCCCGGATGCCGTCAGCGCTCCCCCCTGCACGGCGAACACATCCACGTCACCGTCGTTGTCGTAGTCGAAGAGCGCGCCGCCGGCGCCGATGACCTCGGGCAGGAGCAGGCGTCCCGTGGCGCCGTTGACGTGGGTGAAGTCGATGCCGACGGCATCGGTGACGTCGGTGAAGAGCGGCCCCGCGCCCTGTGCGCCGCCGCGGAGGCCGGCCGCGAGCAGCACGGCGATCGCCACGGCCGACCCTCGCGGCCACGTCGGTGTCACGCGATGCCCACCCTCACGCGCGCATCTTACCGCCGGTCGTCATTGGGCGGCGGGCGTCGGGTGGTGCACCGGGTCGTCGTCGGTCCAGGGCGTGCGGCACGGTCGTCGCTGCTCGTACCGCCGCAGGGTGGTGTCGAGGTGCGGCACGAGGTCGGGGCGGCCCGTCTGCCGCGCTCCCTCGATGACGTCGCGCTGCCACTGCGCGGCCTCGTCGAAGCGCCCGACCTCGGCCAGCGCCATCGCCATCGTCTCGGCGAGCGCAAGCGTCTGCTGT
>CAWULT010000172.1:0-7838 GCA_963923455.1 uncultured bacterium | reverse complement strand
CTGCGTTGTGCTGGAGGCGGACAAAAGGAAGCGGCCCGCGGCCGCATCCCGATCGCCTGCTTCCGTGCGATTGCCGTTCACCGCGTCGTACGACCCGGCCGAGGGCGTTCGCGCTCGCGAGTATGCTGTGCACCGTCGATTACGTTCAACAATCCGCGCACCCGGAGCGGCGCCTATGATAGCACCGCACAGGGCGGGGAAACACAATCGTGGAGGCCACAGCATGGTCAAGGCGTATGTGCTGATCGTCACAAATCCCGGAGCCACGCACCGGGTCGCGGAGACGCTCAAGGGCGTCGACGGCGTCGCGACGGTGCACGAGGTGATGGGGCCCTATGACATCGTCGTGGAGCTCGTGACGGAGACGCTCACGGACATCCCGCCGATCCTCGCGGATCGCATCCGCACGCTGGACGGCATCCAGTCGACGACCTCGCTGGTCGCGTTCCCCGGCACGTAGGGGCGGGGAACATGGCTGTCACGCTCGAGGCCGGTGACCCCGCGCCGCCGTTCCTGCTGCCGGACCAGGACGGCACCATGCACGGCCTGTCCGACTACGCGGGGCGCATCGTTGCGCTCTACTTCTACCCGAAGGACATGACGCCGGGCTGCACGACGCAGGCCTGCTCGCTCCGCGACACCGAGGCGGAGCTTCAGGCGCTGGGTGTCACCGTGCTGGGCGTCTCCACCGACCCGGCGGAGTCGCACCGCCGCTTCCGCACCGCGCACGGCCTGCCGTTCCCACTGCTGGTTGACCAGGGCGCGAAGGTCGCCGAGCGCTACGGCGCCTGGGGCGAGAAGACGATGTACGGGCGCACCTCGCTCGGCATGATCCGCTCCACGTTCCTCATCGGGCCCGACGGGCGCCTGCTGAAGGTCTGGAAGCGCGCCCGCGCGGCCGGGCACGGCCCGGCGGTCGTTGCTGCCATGCGCGACATAAACAAGAAAGCGGCAAAGAAAACCTAACCACAGCGTCTCCTCGGGCATGGCAGGGGCCACTGTTCGAGGCGCGAGTAAGTAGGAGAAAGAGGAAGGGGCGGCGCCATCGGCACCGCCCCTTCCTTCGTGATGCAGTGGAGGTGCTGCAGTCAGGCCGCGACGCGCTCCAGCATCTCAGTCACCACTCGCCCGCCACAGCGCGAGCAGCGGAGGCCGGCCTCGGTCGCCACCGCGTGCTGGGGGAGTGCCCCGGCCTTCGGCTCGACGAGGTGCAGATCGCCCTTGCCGTGCCGCTCCGGGTGCGACTCGAAGTCGCCCAGGTAGCGGGAGCAGGCGATGCAGCGCAGCTCACCGCGAATCGTCCACATGGTATCCCTCGTTCCTTTCCGGTACCCGGTACGGGTATCCGATGTGTGCATCATACCCATACCCGGTAGGGAGTCAAGGGGGCATGGGGAAATGTCGCGGCAATGCGCCAGAATCTGCGGGCCAAGGGCCGGAAAGGGGCGCGAAGTGGCAGGGTGGAACGGGCTGCGCATGGCCGCCGAGGTCGATGGTGACTTCGTGGTCTTCCTCATCGGCATGCGGATCAACAAGCCGTGGAAGGCGTGGGCGTGGCTGCTGGTGCTCCTTGCCATGCCGAGGATGCTGCGCGAACTGGCCCGGCACCCGGAGCTCGGCTGCCTGTGGACCGAGATCGGGTTCGGCACGATTGTGCAGTTACTGGCGCTCCTTCGAGGATCTGGACGCATACGCCCGTAGTCGGGACGCGGCGCATCTGCCGGCGTGGGCGGCGTTCAACCGGCGAGTGGCCGGGTCGGATGACGTCGGCGTCTGGCACGAGACGTTTCTGGTTCGTGCGGGCGAGTACGAGGCGGTGTATTACGCGATGCCGCCGCGCGGTCTTGGCAAGGCCGGGCGACTGGCGTTGGCGGTGGGTGCACGCGCGACCGCGGCGCGTCGCCTCGGCCGGACCGATGCGTATCCTGCGGAGACGCTGCCGGGCGACCTGGAGGACCCTTCCGAGGTAGATGGATGAAGGCCCATGCACTTGGGTGCGGGGAGACCTCGGCCTCGCATTCTTGATTGCGCACTATTTCCGTTATGTGATGCGATGCGGGTAGCGAGGCTGTTCCGGCACAGGCGGGGCGCTTCCGGCGTCACCGCCGAGCCGGTCTGCACCGGTGTGGATGCTAGACTGGCTGCACGTTGTGGCGCGCGGATGCGCGACGCACACGAAGGAGCAGCCCCACGATGCGTGCCCAACGTCTGCAGGCCGTCGGCATCGCCCTGGCCGTGCTGCTCATCGCCTCAATGCTGGTGGCCGTCGGCTACCTGGGGCGCATCGTACTGGAGCCACGTCCGGCCCCGCGGGCGGCTTCGACCGACCTCGACCCGCAGCTCATCGCCGAGATCATCGCCGTGTTGCAGCAGGACTTCGTCGACGCGTCGGCCGCTGAGCCGCAGAAGCTCTATGACGGTGCGATCGATGGCATCTTCCAGAAGTTGAAGGACACCCACTCTACCTACATCACCCCGAAGGACTATGCCCTCACCCGCGACGACTTCTCGGGCGCGTTCCAGGGCATCGGGGCCACCGTCTCGAAACAGGACGATTATGTCGTGGTCGTGCAGACCCTCCCCAACACGCCTGCGCAGAAGGCTGGTCTGCAGTCCGGCGACGCCATTCTGAGCGTCAACGGCGAATCGGCGCAGGGCTGGACCGTGGAGCAGGCCGTCCTGAAGATCCGTGGGCCGAAAGGTTCCCAGGTCGAGTTGAAGGTGCGCCGCCGCGACGGCAGCGAGCAGACCTATAAGATCACACGTGAGGATGTGCAGGTCGCCTCGGTCGACACCAACCCGCCCACCGGTGCGCTCCGCGACTCCGCCGGCGTCGAGGCGACCGACATCGCCTATATGCGCATCCGCTCCTTCACCGCGCGCACGCCGAAGGAGCTGCAGGACGTCATCGAGGCTGCCAACAAGGCAGGCGCGAAGGGCATCGTCCTCGACGTCCGCGGCAACCCCGGCGGCCTCCTCGCGGAGACGACGCAGATCGCGGACTTCTTCCTGGACGACGGCGTGATCGTGAGCCAGGTCGACCGCAACGGCCGCTCCCAGAAGGTCGACGCACAGAAGGGTTCGCTCACCGGGCTCCCCGTTGTCATCATCCAGGACGAGAACTCGGCCTCCGGGTCGGAGGTGCTGGCCGCCGCGCTCCGCGACAACGGCCGCGCGGTCATCGTCGGCACGCGCTCCTTTGGCAAGGGCACCGTCAACCACTATCGCGATCTGTCGAACGGCGGCGCCGTCTACGTCTCGATCGCGCGCTGGCTGACGCCGAAGGGCCAGCAGATCGAGGCCCACGGTGTGGACCCCGATGTCGTCGTCGGCATCACCGAGGACGACATCCAGCAGCGCCGCGACGTGCAGGCTGCCCGCGCGGTCGACCTGCTCCGTACCGCCAACGGCACGAAGATCGCCGTCCCCAGCCCGACCGCGGGCACTTCGCCGCGGGCGACGGCCACCGCGACGCCTCGGCGGTAATATAGTTATGTAATTGCTCTCCCCTGCCCGTCGCGGGCAGGGCTCGACAGGACCAGGGGCCGGTGGCAGCGAAGAAGCAGGCGGCGCAGCACGACTCGAACGTCGCGGTGAACCGCCGCGCACGCTACGAGTACGAGATCCTCCAGCAGTGGGAGGCTGGCATCGCCCTGCTCGGCTCCGAGATCAAGTCGATCCGCCTCGGCCAGGCCAACATCGCAGAGGGCTACGCCCGCCTCATGGACGGCGAGCTGTGGCTGTACAATGTTCATATCGCGCCGTACCTCCCCGCCCGGGTGAACCACGAGCCGCGTCGCACGCGGCGGTTGCTCCTGCACCGCCGCCAGCTCGACGACCTCGAGAAGCTCCTCCGGGAACAGCCACGGACCACGGTCATCCCGCTGCGGATGTACCTGAAGGACGGGCTGGTGAAGGTGGAGGTTGGTGTCGGACGCGGTCGCCGCGCGTACGACAAGCGACAGGCCATCGCCGCGCGCGAGGCCGGTCGCACGATGCAGCGGGCGCTGCGCCACTCGGCTCGCTGAGCGGCGCGCTACACACGTGGGGACGAAAGGAATCGACAGGGACTGACGGACCTGGATTGCGGGTCGAGGCGCCATCACCCTCGTAAATCAGGTGGCAAACAGTAACTGGCGACACTCAGCTCGCTCTCGCTGCCTAGGTAGCGACGTTTCCGCCGGCCTCATCCTGACGGGCTGGATGGAAGCGACGATTAGTCGGGACGCTCCGCTCCAGTGCGCCTCAGGCGCGAGCGGCTAAGACAGCTGAGGCTGGCCGGACGACCTCTTGTCAGTGGAGAGCGTCCGGCGAGATCAACCACTGGCTACACCCGTAGGAGATCCTGGACGGACGTTCGCTGGACGGGGAGTTCAATTCTCCCCCGTCTCCACCAGAAAACCCTTGTGGGGGCTGGCGTTCGCCGGCCCCACATTCATTTGACTCCCTAACTGATCGCCAAAGTGTCAGTGCTTGCCTCGCCAAGCATTCGGTCCCACGCCTTTGACCTGACCCCCTGAAACAGATCCACCGCGATTCTCACTCTCGCGGTGGATCTGTTTCAGGGGGTCAGGTCACCGCTGCGGGTAGCCGCGTCGCGGTCCACTTCCATTGCGAGACGATGGTTATGTCAAGGGCGGTTCGAGCTTCGCTCTCGCCACTGCCAGCAATGTCTCAATGGCTCTGGGCGCTGGCCCGGCCTCGGTGACGATCCCCTGGACGGCTGCGCCTGTCGTCGCGTGCCAGCCTGGCACCTACAGTGCGACCGGCAACGAGCCGTGCACCCCGGCGCCCGCCGGTTCGTACGTGGACACCTCTGGGGCGACTGCCCCGATCCTGTGTCCGGTCGGCACGTCCAGCGCGGCCGGCGCTGTCTCCTGCTCGCCCATCCAGTCGCTGTCCATCCTCGGTGGGCAGGGCACGGTCGGCTCGCAGGATCCGAACACGCAGTGGTCCTCGGATGTCGTGGCGTGGGACGCCGGCATCAGCAGCACCGGTGCGTGGCACTTCACGGGCAACGCGAACCCCACCTGGCACCCCGCGTACCGGGTTGCCGGTCACCCCTGGGGGCAGGTTCCCGGCACGAACACGTGGATGAACTGCGGTCCCTCCACGAACTCCGGTGAATGTGGTGCGAGCGCCGGGAACGTCATTGCGTTCCGCGTCCGCTTCAACATCCCCGCGACGCTGACCAACCTGAGCACCGTGCTCTGGATCAACTCCGACAACGCGGGCACGTACTACCTGAACGGCGTGCAGATCACCGACCGTCTGGTCGGTGGCGGAAGCAAGGGCGCGAACCCGGTGGCCGCGTCCGGTTGTGCCGCAGGCGCGTACTGCCCGGGGGGCTACCGCCCGGGGCTGAACGCTGCGCTGCAGCCTGGCCTGAACGAAATGATCGTCGTCATGGAAGACTGGGGCGGTCTCTCCGGCTTCAACTTCCGCGCCGACATCCAGGGCCTGGGCAGCGATCCGATCGTGATCGTTCCCCCGCCCCCGTCCGACACGACCCCGCCGGTGATCACGCCGACGGTGACCGGCACGCTGGGCAGCAACAACTGGTACACCAGCGACGTCAACGTCTCGTGGACGGTCACTGACGCCCAGTCGGCGATCACCTCGCAGACCGGCTGTGGCCCGACGACGGTCACCGCCGACACCACGGGTGTGACGTTCACCTGCACCGCCACCTCCACAGGTGGCACCGCCTCGGCGAGCGTGACCGTGAAGCGTGACGCGACGGCACCGACCGTGGTCGCCACCGCCGCGCCCGCGCCCAACGGCAACGGCTGGAACAACACCGACGTGACGGTGAGCTTCACCGGCACCGACGCCACCTCCGGCATCGCCTCCTGCGACGCTCCGGTCGCGTTCACGGCAGAGGGCGCGGGCCAGTCGGCCAGCGGCAGCTGCACCGACAACGCCGGTAACGTCGCCTCAGCCACGCTGGCGGTGAACATCGACAAGACCGCTCCGGTTGCGACCGCCTCGGCGGCCCCCGCGCCGAACGGCAACGGCTGGAACAACACCGACGTCACGGTGACCTTCACCGGCACCGACGCCGGCTCCGGCATCGCTTCCTGCACCGCCCCGGCGGTGCTGGGCGAGGGCGCGGGTCAGTCGGCGACCGGCACGTGCACGGACAAGGCCGGCAACGTCAGCGCTCCGGCCTCGGCGTCGAACATCAACGTCGACAAGACCGCCCCGGCGGTCGCGGTCACGGGCGTCACCAACGGCGCCACGTACATCACCGGCGGCGTCCCCGCGGCTGGCTGCTCGACGACGGACGCGCTCTCGGGCGTGGCGACCGCGGCGACGCTGTCCACCACGGGCGGCCCGATCGGCTCGGTCACGGTCACCTGCGCCGGCGCGACGGACAAGGCCGGCAACGCCGGTGCCACCGTCACCGCGACGTACACCGTCACCTACCAGCTTTGCCCGGTGCGTGACGACGACGACCGCGACGACCACGGCGATGACCGCTCGAAGGGCCACGAGTCCGGGAGCACCATCCCCGTCAAGATCCGCGTCTGCGACGCGAACGGCCGCAACGTCGGCTCGCGCTCGCTGCAGGTGAAGGCGCTGGCGCTCTCCCCGAGCGGCTCGCTGGCCGACGCCGGTCGTGCGAACCCGGGCAACCTGTTCCGGTTCGACGACGGCACCTACATCTTCAACCTGCAGACCAAGGGTCTGGCCGCCGGGAGCTACGTGCTGACCTTCCAGGTCGGCAACGACCCGACGATCTACCGCTACGCCTTCACCATCCGTCCTGAGAAGGGCGACAAGGATGGGAAGGATGGCAAGGGCGAGAAGGGCAAGGGGAACGACCGCTAGTCGGCCCGGCCCCTCCTTGGATTAGACGAAGGCCCGCCGCAAGGCGGGCCTTCGTCTTCCCAGTGCGGTGCGGTGCGGCAAGACCGTGTGCCGTATGGCTGCTTCGCTGATGTGCAATGATGCGCAGAGGCCGCACGGCAGTTCGTCGCCCGGAGGTGACGCCACGTCCACGCCTGCCTGAAAGGATCGCGTGCACAGTGACTGCCCTTGAACCGACTCTCCCCGCCGACGCCGCACCCCTCACGGCCTGCGCCCATCACTGGGTGCTCGGCTCGCCCGGCCACGAGTCCACGCGCGGCGTCTGCCGGAGCTGCGGCGTCCAACGCGAGTTCATGGACACGTTCCGCGCGCCCGCAGCACGCACCAGGCCACGCCCGCCGCGTGGCGCGTCATCCAACTCGGTCGCCGCAACATCTCTGGAGGTCTGACGTGGGTGATAAGAGCCCGAAGAACAAGAACGTGAAGAAGCCGAAGAAGGTCGTGGCGAAACCGTCCGCCGCACCGTCGCCCTCGAGCCGCGCGCAGTAGTCTCAGGGCCCCCCTCACCCCCCTCGCGCGCGCCGCTGCTGTACGCTCGCGCTCGCACGCGCACGAGGGAGGTCGAGGATGACTGAGCGGATCCGGGTCGGCATCGTCGGGGCGACTGTCACGCAGGGCGGTAGCGGCTGGGGCGCCAACGCGCACGTCCCCGCGCTCAAGGCGCTGGGCGAGTACGAGCTGAAGGCCGTCTGCACCGCGCACGAGGACACCGCGCGGGCCTCTGCCGACGCGTTCGGCGCGGAGCTCGCGTTCCACGATATCGACGCGATGGCCTCGCACCCGGATGTCGATCTCGTCGTCGTCTGCGTGCGCGTGCCGTGGCACCGCGACCTGGTGATGGCCGCGATTCGCGCAGGCAAGCCCGTGTTCTGCGAGTGGCCGCTCGGCGCGAACCTCGCCGAGGCCGAGGAGATGGCGAAGGCCGCCCGCGACCGGGGCGTGCGCACCATCGTCGGACTTCAGGG
>CAWULT010000171.1:0-7936 GCA_963923455.1 uncultured bacterium | reverse complement strand
AGCTGCGCGAGCCTCGACTCGCAGGGACGGCTGATCTGGTGTGCCGACAACGACCGCACGCTGATGCGTCTCGAGAAGGACGGCACGCGCACGGTGTTGTCGGGCGGGTCGAACGGCAAGCGCTTCAGCGGCCCGAACGACATCGTCGTGAGGGCCGACGACGGCGTCTACCTGACGGACAACGACTTCGGGCTGCGCGACGCCGGCCGCAGCCCCGACAAACAGATGCCGAACGGCGTCTGGCTGATCAAGGACGGGCAGTCGCGGTTGGTGCTCGATGCCGCGACGCTCGGCGGCATCCCCAACGGCGTGGTCCTGTCGCCGGACGAGCGCTACCTCTACCTGACCGCGATGCAGAAGATGATGCGCTACGACGTCAAGCCGGACGGCTCGCTCGGCGCCGGCACCCTCTTCACCGAGGGTCAGGGGATCGGCGACGGCATGAAGGTGGACACGCTCGGCAACGTCTACTCCACGAGCGGCGCCGGGCCCGGCATCGTCCGGATCACGGCGCCGACGGGCAAGGTGCTCGGGTACCTCAACCTGCCCATCGTCGGCGGCGAGCCCAAGCGGCAGATCTGCGCGACCAACGTGGCGTTCGGGGACGTGGACGGCAAGGGCCTCTACGTCACGGCGTGCGACGCGGTGTACCGGATCCGGATGAAGGTTGCGGGCGTGATGCCGGGGCCGAAGGGATGAGACCGGCGTGGGCAAGGCATGACAGAGGGGCGGAGGGAGGATCGATGACGCGAACGATGAAGGTGGTGTGTGCCGGAGGGCTGGTCGTGCTCCTGGGGGCGACGACGGTCGTGGCGCAGATCAAGCGGACGGTTCTGCAGCAGACGGACACGTCCATCGCGGGGCGCGAGGTGGTCACGGCCCGGGCGGACTTCCCGGCAGGCGGCTCCACGGGCCTGCACACCCATCCCGGCGACGAGATCAGTTATGTCGCCGAGGGCACCGTGGAGATCGTGGCCGACGGCACGTCGAAGACGTACAAGGCCGGCGAAGCCTTTCACGTCCTGGCCGGCAAGGTGCACGACGCGAGAGCAGTCGGCGGCCCGGCGGTCGTGATCGCCAACTACGTGATCGAGAAGGGGAAGCCGGCGACGACGCCCGTCAAGTAAACGCGGGCCGCGGGGCCTCCCGACGGCCTCTGGACGAGCACGACGTCCGAACTGAACTCGAGCGCAAGACGGCCCCGGGCCTTCGGCACGATCCGCAGGTCCGGGCGTGGAGCCCGTCCGTCCGCGCCACGGGGCGCTTCGCTGTCGGCGGATGTCCTACTCGACAGACAGGACTTGCCGGCGCCCGGCGTCGGGTGCAAACTCAGCCGCGAGGTGCCCGATGAGACCACGTGTGGTCGCAGCGCTCGTGTGCGTCGTCGTTCTCGTGTCCTTGTCCTCCCGCAACGCCGCCCAGGGTCAGCCGTCCGTCCGGATCCAGGCCACCGGCGCCGGCGAGTTGCGGTCGTGGGACGTGTACGTCGCGCAGCGCGAGCGCTCGGGCGAGTTGCGCCTTCGCAAGGCGGACGTCGACCCGATGGTGCCGTCACGCCGGCTCGAGCGGTTCCAGCAGTTCCACCGTGGCGTGCCCATCTGGGGCGCCGAGGTGGTCCGCGACTCCGAGCGCGGCCTGCCGGTGTCGATCTTTGGTGAGCTGTCGCCGGATCTGGCGCTGTCGGTCGACCCGGCCCTCACCGAGGCGCGCGCCGGCGAGGCGCTCCACGCGCTCGGCGGCGACGGGGCCACGCTGGCTGGCGTGCCGCAGCTCGTCATCGTGCGTCTGGAGGGCGGCGAGCACCGGCTGGCCTACACGGCCGTCGTCTTCGCGCGCGACGCGGTGTTCCGCGCGTTCGTCGACGCCCACAGCGGCTCGGAACTGCTGCGCTACAGCGAGATCCAGACGCAGGCGGCCGTCGGTACGGGCCGGGGCGTGCTGGGCGACCAGAAGAAGCTGAGCGTGCTGCTGACCGGCGGCGTGCACCTCGCGTTCGACACGCACCGGCCGCCGACGATCCAGACGTTCGACATGCGGGGCAATCTCCCCCGGGCGAAGACGGTGCCGTTCACAGGCAGCCTGAACGTCTCCGACCTGGCCGTCGACTCGGACAACGACTGGACGGACGTGGCCGTCGTGGACGCGCACGTCCACGTCAGCTGGACGTACGACTACTTCTTCAAGCGGTTCGGCCGGAGCGGCCTCGACGGACGAAACGGTCCGGTCAACATCATGACCAACGCCGTGACGCAGCAGGGCGCGCTGTCGGTGACGGTCGGGGATCTCGACTGGGTGCTCAATGCGTTCTGGTGCGGCTCGTGCCTGGGCGGGCAAGGGATGATGTTCTTCGGCAACGGCATTCCTCAGGGCTACTACCTGGCGTCGACCGGGCGCAACTACACCTACTTCGCCGGCGCGCTGGACATCGCCGCCCACGAGCTCACGCACGGGGTGACGCAGTCCACCTCGAACCTGGTGTATCAGAACGAGTCCGGGGCGCTGAACGAGGCGTTCTCCGACATCATGGCCACCGGCGCCGAGTTCTTCTTCCACCCCGCCGGCACGGGCCCCGGGAGGGCGGATTACGTGCTGGGCGAGGACATCTCCCGCGCCGTCGCCCCTGGCGCCCTGGACGGCGACCGGTCGCTGGAGAACCCGGGGCTCTACGGCGACCCCGACCACTACTCGCGCCGCTACACCGGCACCCGCGACGGCGGCGGCGTCCACATCAACTCCAGCATCGCCAACCACGCGTTCTACCTGGCCATCGAGGGGGGGACCAACCGCACCTCGGGGCTGGCGGTGCAGGGCGTGGGCGGCGCCAATCGCGAGCAGATCGAGAAGGTGTTCTACCGTGCCTTCACGTCGCTGCTGCCGGCGAACGCAACCTTCTCGACCGCGCGGGCCGCGACGATCCGCGCCGCGCAGGATCTGTACGGGGCCGGGAGCGCGGCCGAGCGGGCCGTGACGCAGGCGTGGACCGCCGTCGGCGTCTTCTGAGGAGCATCCACGATGCGACACACACTCTGCACGCTCGGCCTGCTCCTGCTCTGTGGTGGCTTCTCCGCGGCGACGGCCCAGACGTCGGCCCCGGTTCCGAAGGGGTACGTGTCGGTGGGCGGCGGCTATCAGGCGACGTCCCGCACCTTCGACGACGCGGCCACGCGCCGCGTCAACGCGGAGGACGGCCAGTTCCGGGCCCGGTACGAGGTGAAGGGCGGGCCCCTGCTCGACGTGGCCGGAGGCGTCACGGTGTGGCAGCGGCTCGCGGTCGGCGTCGGCGTCACCCGCTTCTCACGCGACACGGTCGCGGCCGCCTCGGGCAGCATCCCGCACCCCTTCTTCTTCAATCGCCCCCGGGCGATCGACGGCGAGATCACCGGGCTGTCGCGCGAGGAACTGGCCGTGCACGTCCAGGCCCGCGCGCTGCTGCCGGCCGGTGCGCGCGTGCTGGTCGCGGTGTTCGGCGGGCCGTCGTTCTTCCAGGTGAAGCAGGGCGTCGTCACCGACATCGGCTACGTGGAGAGCTACCCCTACGACACCGCGAGCTTGGGCTCGGCCACGACCACCACGCCCAGCAAGAGCGCCGTCGGCTTCAACGTCGGCGCCGACGTCGGCTTCTTCTTCACCCGCCAGATCGGCGTCGGAGTCGCGGCCACCTTCACCGGCGCCAGCGTGGACGTGCCGGGGCTGGCAGGCGGTACCCGCCAGGTCAAGGCCGGCGGGGCCCAGGTCGGCGGAGGCCTGCGGATCCGTTTCTGACGGAACGGGCGGCGCCTCGCGCTGACGCCGGCGCTCCACTTCGCATACACTCCGCCCACGAGGAGACGAGGCCGATGAAGTCGCCATCCGTGTTCGTGGCAACCGTGGGGGTCGTGGCGGGCGTGGTGGTGGGTGCCGCCGGTGCGTGGGTGATGGCGCAGTCGCCGCCGCGTCCGGGTGTGACGCCTGCGCAGTACGACCAGTGGAAGAAGCAGATCTCGAACTGGGGACGCTGGGGTGCCAGCGACGAGATCGGCACGCTCAACCTCATCACGCCCGCCAAGCGCCGCGAGGCGGCCAAGCTGGTGCGCGACGGGGTGTCGGTGTCGCTCTCCGCCGACGCCGACACGGTGAAGGCCGTGGACAACCCGAACCCGTACGAAGTGACGATGCAGGGAATCGCGTCGGACCGGCTGTCCATCAACTACCACGGCATCGCGCACACCCACCTCGACTCGCTGGCGCACATCAACGAAAACGGCGTCTTCTACAACGGGTACAAGCCCGACCCGGCCGCGGTGGAGAAGGCGCGGCACACGAAGAACTCGATTCACAACTTCAAGGGCGGCATCTTCACGCGCGGCGTCCTCATCGACATCGCCCGGCTCAAGGGCGTGCCGTACCTGGAGCCGGGCACGCCGATCTACGTCGAGGACCTCGAGGCATGGGAGAAGAAGACCGGGGTGCGGGTCGGTTCCGGGGATGCGCTCTTCATCCGCACCGGTGTGTGGGCACGCCGCAAGGCACTGGGCCCCTGGCTGCGCGGGCGTGCCGAAGGGGGCCGATCGGCCGGCCTCGATCCATCGGTCATTCCGTGGCTGCGGCAGCGTGACGTCGCCCTGCTCGGCAGCGACCATCCGCAGTACGTCGCCCCGGGCGAGGCGGGCAGTGCGCCGCGTGGGGCCGTGCACGACTTCGCGCTGGTCTACCTGGGCCTGCCGCTGTTCGACAACTGCGATCTCGAGGCGCTGGGCGATGCGGCGGCGGCGCGGAACCGATGGGAGTTCCTGCTGACGGCGGCGCCGCTCGCCATTCCAGGCGGCACGGGCTCGCCGCTCAACCCGATCGCGACGTTCTGAGCCGGCCGCATCGGGAGCCTGGCGGCCGGGACGATCCTGAAGGCGGCCCTGCCCGGGCGCCGGCGCGTACGCCCGGCGTCTACGGCTGCGCGATCCGCTGGCTCACGTAGCCGGCCACGTCGCGGATCTGCTCTGCCGTCAAGAGGCTCCCGAACGACGGCATCTCGCGGCGTCCCTCGCTGACCGTCTGCAGGACGACGGAGGCGTTGCGCATCGTGCGCAGGCTGGGCCCGCCGTCGTGACCGCCCTCTCCCTGGGGGCCGTGGCACGCGCTGCAGGCGCGGTCGTAGACGGCCTTGCCGTTGTCGAGGTTGGCCTGGCCGGCCGCCCCTTGCGTGAACAGCATCGCGGCCCCCGGCGCCGGCGCGGGTTCGAGCGGACCGTCGAGCGCGAACAGCCACAGGCTGTCGCCCCGCGCGGTGCCCTGCAGCATGTTGCCGGCTGAATACGCGACGACGTACTGCCGCCCGTTGTGCTGGAACACCGAGACGGGCGCGTTCATGCCGGCGCCGGTCTGGAACTCCCACAGCCGCATGCCCGTGCTCGTGTCGAGGGCCGTCAGGCGTCCGTCGTTACGCCCCACGAACGCCAGGCCTCCCGCCGTCACCGTGACGCCGCTGAAGCACTGGTCGCCCCAGTGCTGCTGCCACACGAGCTTGTTGGTGCGCATGTCGACGGCTGCCAGCACGCCCAGCAGCGGCAGGTGCCGGACGGCCGATCCGCCCAGGAAGTTGGCGCCCTCCGCCGGGCGCGTGGGCGCCACGTCCTGCGTGAAGAACGAGACGGCGCGGTCCGACGCACAGACGAACAAGTGCCCCGCCCGAGGATCGTAGGCCGCGGGCGGCCAGTTGGCCCCGCCAGACATGGCCGGTTTCACCGGCACCGGCGTCTTCCAGAACGGCGTGAAGATGCGTCCCTTGTTGACGAGCGTCGAGCCTTCCGGCGCGATGTCGATCGACTGGGGCACGAAGGCGTCGCCGCGCGGGTAGGGCTGCGTGGCGGACGTGCCCTGGCGGGGCTCCTGCGGCACCGGCCGCTCGTCGATGCCGATGAGCGGCTTTCCGGTGGCCCGGTCCAGGATGTACACCCAGCCGGTCTTGTTCGGCTGCGCGATGCCCTTGCGCGGGCGTCCGGCGATCGTGAGGTCGAAGAGCACCGGCGGCGTGGCGACGTCGTAGTCCCAGATGTCGTGGTGCACGTGCTGGAAGTGCCAGCGATACGTGCCGGTCTTCACGTCGATGGCCACGGTGGACACCGAGTACAGGTTGTCGCCCTTGCGGACCAGGCCGTTGTAGTCGGGGCCCGGGTTGCCGGTGCCGAAGTAGAGCAGGCCCAGTTCGGGATCGACGGCCGGCGTGTGCCACACGGAGGCGCCGCCGTCCTGCCAGAGGTCGTTGTCCTTCGGCCAGGTGTCGTGGCCGGGTTCGCCAGGCCCGGGAATCGTGTAGAACGTCCAGGCCAGCGAGCCGTCCTTGGCGTTGTACGCCTTCACACGGCCACGGATGCCGCGCTCCGCGCCGGCAAAGCTCGTGATCACGAGGCCGTCGTAATAGAGCGGCGCGCTCGTGATCGTGAACCCCTCCTGCCAGCGTTCGGCCTGGGTGGACCAGACGACCGTGCCCGTGCGCTGGTCGAGCGCCACGAGCCGCCCGTCGAGCTGGCCGACGAACACCTTGCCGTCGCCCAGGCCCACGCCCCGGCTCGTCCACCCGCAGCACACCGAGTCGATCTTCGGATCCAGGTTCGCGCGGTAGTCCCAGAGGATGGTGCCGGTGTCGACGCCGACCGCGAACACGTCGTCGGCGCCGGTGACGACGTAGACCACGCCGTCGTACACGATCGGCTGCGCTTCCCCCGAGTACTGGGGGCCCAGCCCGGACCCCCGCAGGCGCGTGCGCCACACGCCTTTCAGCCGGGCCACGTTGGTGCGGTTGATGTCGGCGAGCGGCGAATACCGCTGGTTGCCGAGGTTGCCGCCGTTGGTCGGCCAGCCCGCCATGGGCGGTGGCACCAGGTCCTGTGGACTGAACGCGGGTGCCGACGCACTCGACTGGACGTAGACCACGGCCGTGGCGCAGGCACACACCAGGGCCACGACGAGGGTGCCGACAAGCGGTCTGTTCATCGCTCGATGTCTCCCTGACTGTCTCCCCGCCAGCCTCAACGCGGCCCCGAGGCGCGGCGTGAGGGGATCGGTCGGCGCCGCCAGCGCCCCTCGGCGACGATCGTGGCGACGATCAGCAGCACGAACGTGATGGCGGCCGAGCTGTACTCGGCCCGGACCACATGGAGGATGGTCGCCGACACCAGCACGATCATCGTGCCGGCTGCGGCCGCCGGGACCAGGCCGGGGATGATCCGCGTCAGGCCGGGCAGCGTGAGGCCCACGGCGGCGAGCACCTCGGCGATAGGGTGACGTGCATCGCGACAACGATAGCACCGCGCCCGTCAGGCGCGGCGCACCGTCCGGTGCGTCGGTGTCGCGGTCCAGGGATCCTCCGGCCACGGGTGCTTCGGATACCGGCCGCGCAGCTCCTTCCGGACCTCGGGGTAGGTGCGCTCCCAGAAGCTGCGCAGGTCGGTGGTCGTCTGGACGGGCCGTCCGTTCGGCGCCAGCAGCTCGAGGACGACCGGCTGCCGGCGGGGCCCGAGCCTGGGCGTGTCGGCGAGCCCGAACAGTTCCTGCAGCTTCACCGCCGCGCCGACCGTCCCGTCCTCGCGATAGTCGAGGCGGGCGGAGCGGCCGCTCGGTACCGGGAGCGACTCGGGTGCGGCGGCGTCGAGGGCACGGGCCGTCTCCCAGGGCAGGGCCGCGCGGATGTCGAGATCGTGCAGCGCGCGCGCCGCGGCCGCGGCCGTCTCGGACAGTGCGACGACGTCGAGATCGAGGCCGGCGAACCGCGCGCGGTGCAGCAACTGCCGCGACGGGTCGTCCAGCGGCCGCTCGCGCCAGGCGGCCGCGAGCCGCCGCGCCCGCTCGGCCGGGTCGGGCGCGACGGGCTGCTCGGACATCACGATCGCGTCGTATCGCGAGACCGCAACGGCCTTGACGGTCTGCTGCGCGTCGTCGAACCGGTGCTCGACCGTGCGGCCGG